>CAYYSX010000129.1:0-15869 GCA_964474315.1 uncultured Verrucomicrobiota bacterium
CACCTGGGGTTTCCGAGTGCATCTGTGCCTCCCGCCGCCGAAGGGAGATTCGTGCAGGCGAGCCGCCCGCGCTCCTGCCGGTAAGCACGATTCAAGATGCGCCCTACTGCCCCTCCGGATGTTGTTCCGTGATTTCCGGATCACTCGCAGACGCGATAATAGCCGGGATCACCCCCCATGGTGCTGACTCCGGAGACCGCGAATCCGCCCGGCACTGCCGTGTTGGTCGCCAGCCGCTTCCAGTGGGTGAGATCCGGCGAATACTCCACCATCGTCGGTTTCCCCCAGCGGCCATGCACCCGCAGGAGCGGAACGCCGTTGGTGACCCCGGCGAACCGGAGTTCGGGTAGCGACGCGTTGGGCAAAAGGAAGTTCTCGCAGACATAGTCGCCCACCAATCCGCCGGTGCGCTTACCCTCCTCATTGTCGATGGGGTAATGAATGCCTCCGTAGATTCGGCTTAGTCCCACTTCTTCCGCACAGGCAGCGAGGCTGGTGAAGGTGCGGAAAACGCCGGGAAGAGAATCGGATCGGGCGGTGAACGTGACCGCATCGGTCCCGAGAAACTGCGTCAATACCTGAGAGCTGGCCTTGCTGAAACTGCTGTGACCGCTGGTGTAGGCCGGAAACGGCGGAGAAACCAGGAAGTGATCCCAGGTCGGGTCCGCCTCCGTGAGCGGATTACCATCTTCGTCCGCTCGCTGGATGGCCGTGACGGGCCGCCACAGGTTCCAGCGGTATTTGGCTTCCCAACACACGATGGCCGCATCGGCCTGCGCGAGTCCCAGGAGGGCGAAAAGTCGCGCGCATTCCGGCACCGAAAGATTCCGTTCGCGCGCGATGGTGGCGGCGATTTCATGCCAGTGACCAGGAGGCATCGCAGTGTAACTGAAGTCGGACCAGAAGATGGCGATCTGACTTTGTTCGGGCGTGCGGTCGGCACTTTGCTTTCCACCCAACCGCCTGACTTCCTTCACGGTCGCGGCGTACTCGGGACTGTCGAGCGCCGGCGGAGGCACGGGAAGAAACGGTCCAAGATACGGAAGACAAAAGGGGCGGACATAGCGCCACTGGGGGGTCAACGGAGGTCGGAAGAACGGGGGCGTTCGCCGCCACTGGCCGGGGGCGGCACTGGGAATGTAGGGAACATCGGTATTAGCTCCATCCGCACTACGCGCGACGATGATCTTGAGCGCCACCTCCCGCCCCAACGCCAAACCATTGGTCACCGCCCCTGTCGCCGGCAACGCGGAGCGCTGGGTCTCAAAGAGGTCCTCGGTTCGGGGGCGAAAACTGGGGTACAAGGCCAGCATGGTTTCCCGGCCTGCCGCAATGACGGCCGCCTCCACCGACACCTCGGCCGACGTTTCCGCCAGGGTGAGGTAAGGCTGATGGGTGCGGGTGATGGAATTGACGGCGTCGTAGGTGGCGGCATTGAGCATCGCCAGGTTGCGGCTGCTCAGCGTCGGGCTGGTGTTGTCGTTGCGGATCGCGTCGAGCATCAGCGCCGACCAGTCGAGCACCGGATTGGCCAAGGCCGTTCCGGACAGCAGCGCGGTGGCGACGACGAAGCTAAGAATACGGATCCAGGCTCTCAGTTCCAGTGACGTGGGTGGCCGGCCGAACAGCTTGGGTTCCAAGCCTGGATGGTCTGCGGGGAAGGTGGCTTCTGTCACGCGGTTGGACTGGCCCTCTGTCCGCCGTTGAACGCCCAGGTCCAGCCTGGTCTTCCACGGCCAAGGATAGGGCGAAGGATGATCCATTTTGTGAAACCGTATCAGGAACCATCTGGATCGGATACGGGATTGTGGTGAGCCGGTGGACAAGACCCCCGTCCTGGACTGAACCTAAATCCGGGAGTTGAGAGACCACGGATGACTCGGATGACACGGATGAAGAGGGATTTACTTGGCACCGAACACGCTCGGTACCTTCACCCTGGGAAGGAGGACTCATTTCGACATCATTCCCTTTCCATCCGCGCCATCCGCGAAATCCGCGGTCCTAATTCGAGTTTGCAGGCTGAATTCACGCTTCGGAAACCCTGAAAAAGGAAAGTTCGATGGCCCGTTTCGGTACGCTCAGACGGAGCGGTTAGATGGAACCGTGCGATCCTACCTGACCGACCCGCGGGAGCAGCCGACCGCTCCGCCGCCTCAAGGAGGGACTCCGAACTTTGGGCCAGCCGTGGTCCCGCAAGGAAACAGGGGGGCGGCGAATGCTTACTTATGATCGTCGCGCAAAATGCTCTCCAGGGGGAGTTGGGGATCCAAGCTATGATCGGCCAGCCACTTGAAGTCGTAGATCCGGGATAGTTTCCGGGATGACGATGACCGTCCGATAGCCCCGCGCCTGACCCATGAGGGTGAGGCCGATTCCGGTGTTCCCGGCCGTACCTTCCACGATCGTTCCGCCCGGGGAGAGCTGCCCATGCTGTTCGGCTTCCTGAATGATCCCCCAGGCGGCGCGGTCCTTGACCGAGCCACCTGGATTCATGAACTCCGCCTTGCCGAGGATTTCGCAGCCGGTCAGTTCCGATAGACGTCGTAACCGGATCAGCGGCGTCCGGCCGACATAGTGTTCGACTCCGTGATAGCGAACCTGGCTCATGTCAACTGATGGTCGGATTCAAATCGACCATTCGAGCGACGTCTCACGCGTTCGCGCTAATTTGTTCCGAATGGTCAGGCGGCTCTCTTCCTGCACGACCAAGGAATGGGGAGGCACACTCTGCATAAGGAAGACATTCGCCCCAATGGTGGAGTTCGCTCCAATGACCGTGTTCCCGCCAAGAATGGTGGAATTGGGATAAATGGTCACCTGGTCTTCCACATCCGGGTGACGCTTGCCTCCCTTGACCACCTGGCCGGTCTCGTCCTTGACAAAGCTGCGCGCGCCGAGGGTGACCCCGTGATAGAGCTTGACATGGCGGCCAATCCGGCAGGTTTCCCCGATCACCACCCCGGTCCCATGGTCGATGAAGAAATGGGATCCAATGACGGCGCCGGGATGAATATCAATACCCGTGCGGCCGTGCGCCCACTCCGTCATCATGCGGGGAATGACAGGCGCCCCGAAGGAGTGGAGCTGGTGGGCTACGCGTTGGATGGCGATGGCCTCGATAAAAGGATATGAGAGAATGATCTCTTCGCGGCGGAGGACAGCGGGATCTCCTTCGAAGGCGGCTTCGATGTCGGTGCGCAGCAGTTCCCGCACTTCCGGAAGCGACTGACAAAACTGCCGCATGATGGGCGGGGTCCGGCCCGTCGGTCGTTTGGGATCGCCAATGCGAACACTCCGTCGCACCTGTTCCGTGAGCCGGGACACGACTCGGGCCATCCGTTCCAGCGTCAACTCGGTCAGCGAGCCATGCTGGATGGCGTCGTCGTCGTGAAAGCCGGGGAACAGGAGTTGTAATACGTCTTCACAGATCTGTCCGACCGCGCGTTTGGAGGGAAGATTGTGAGAATCCCGGTTGTTTAACCCACCCATCTGCTCATACGACGCCAACAACTCGGGCACATATTGAACAAACGTTTTATCCATAGATTTACTAGAGATTAAAGCTAGGCGAGAGATGAAGAGGGGAGGGAGTCAAGAAGCCCGACCGCGGGTCAGGTCGCCCGGGCTGGTTTGCCTGTCGTTTCGTGAACGGGCCGATTGTTCCAGGGGAGTTTGGCCAACAGCAGGCCCATGCCGCAGAAATCAGTGATCCCTGCAAACACCAGACCGGCCCCTACGAACGCAGCGAGGCCGAAGAAACCCGGGTGAACCCACCAGCCCAGGATCACGCCGACCAGAACCAAGGAGCCGGCGACAATCCGTACCTGGCGTTCCAAGCTCATGACCTTGACGCCGCTGCGCTGGACGGGAAGTCCGGCCGCATCCCACGCCAGGGTCCCGCCTTCGACGACGGACACTTGGGTGAACCCAGCCGCTTCCAGGCGCCCCGCCGCCTTGGTCGCACGGGTTCCGGTGCGGCAAAGCAGATAGACCGGTTCATCCTTAGACCACCGACGCGCCTCCAGCTTCTGGGCTTCCAAGCGGTCCAACGGTTCATTGATGGCGGCGGGCACGTGGACTTCGGCAAATTCGACGGGCGTGCGAACATCCAACAGCCGCAAGGCGGGATTGACCTGAAGTCGTTCGTGTAATGCCAGCGGTGAGATGGTTTGCATGGTCGTGGGAATCAGCGTCGGGGGAGTTTATGTAAAGAATCGACCAGGGCATCGACTTCGGCAAACGTATTATAGAAGGCCAGGGACGGGCGGACGGTGGTTTCCACTCCGAAGTGTCGTTGAGCCGGCTGGGCGCAATGATGACCCGCCCGGACGGCAATGCCTTCCCGGTCGAGATGACGGGCAATGGAGTCGGTGGACCGTCCAGGAATGACGAAGGAGAGGACGCTGGCCTTGTTCCGGGCGGTCCCAATCGGGCGGAGTCCGGGAACCGTCGCCAAGGCCGTGGTGGCATACTCCAGCAAGGCATGCTCGTAAGCAGCCAGCGCGGGCAGGCCGACTTGGAACAGATAGTCAATCGCCGCGCCCAACCCCACCACCCCGGCAATGTCGGGCGTGCCGGCCTCGAAACGTTCCGGCGCATTTTGATAAGTGGTCTTCTCGAAGCGGACTTCGCGGATCATATGTCCTCCACCCTGCCACGGGGGCATGGCTTCCAGGTGGACCGTTTTGGCGTACAGGGCTCCGATTCCAGTAGGGCCAAACACTTTGTGTCCGGAGAACGTATAAAAGTCCGCATCCAGCTCCTGCACATTGACCGGGAAATGGGGCGTGGACTGAGCCCCATCGACCAACACCGGCACCCCTTGGGCGTGCGCCAGGGCCACGATTTCCCGCACGGGGTTGATGGTGCCCAGCGCGTTCGAAACATGGGTCAAGGCCACGATTCGAGTACGAGGTCCGATCAGGCGACCGAATTCCTCCAGGATCAGCTCCCCCCGGTCGTTGATGGGCGCGACGCGAATGACCGAGCCGGTCTGCTCCGCCAAAAGCTGCCAGGGCACGATGTTGGCGTGGTGTTCCATCTCGGTGAGAAGAATTTCGTCTCCGGGATGGATATTTTTTCTTCCGTAGCTCTGGGCCACCAAATTGATCGCTTCGGTGGTGCCGCGAACGAAGACAATTTCCCGCGCATCGGCCGCTCCGAGAAACCGCCGGACCTTCTCCCTTCCCGCCTCGAAGAGTTCGGTGGAACGCGCTGCCAGCGCATGAGCGGCGCGATGGATGTTGGAATTGTCGCGAGCATAGAAGCGTGAGGTGGCGTCGATCACGCTCCGCGGCTTGTGCGTGGTGGCCGCGTTGTCGAACCAGACCAGTGGTTTGCCGTTCACCCGTTGATGCAGGGCCGGGAAATCCTGCCGAATCGCCTCGACGTCCACCGCCGACCAGGAACGGACGGGCTGGGTTTCTTCCGCGACGTTGCCCGCTTGCTTATCCAAGCCAACGGGGGTGAGGAAATAATAGGTAGCTTCATCCCCCAACGTGGCCACCGTCTTCGGTCGCGGGTTCGTGGCTCCGAATTCCCCGGGCGGGCGAAGCGGCGCGGAGGATCCGGGTTGGTTCGCCACCGAGGGCTGGGGGTGAATGCCTTCCAAACTGCCATTACAGCGCGGTTCACCGAAGGGATAGGATTCCGACCCGTCCGGGATATGCTCGCCGGAAGCCAGTGGTGCCGGGGCGCGGTTTTCCACCGGCTGAAGCACCGAATGGACGGGCGGATGGGTGGTCGGCGAAGCGGAAGGGAATCCTCCGGCCAAGGCTGGCTCGGCCGATTCGTCCCGCACCAAGGCGGGAACCGCCGCCGCCGAGACGCCCGGTATCAGGGCCCTCTCGGGGATGACAGTTGCCCTCCGTGTTTCCGGCTCCAAGACGGAAGTCTCCGTTCCTCGAGGAACGGCAAGCTGAGTAAGGATGTCGCGGGCGAGCTGAGGTATGGGGTCGGTACCCGCGGAACCCCAGACGGCGGACGGCTCCGGCTCAAGCTTGGGGATAGACATAGTCGTGGTAGAAGTGGACGGAAACGTCGTCCAGGCGGGCAATCGCATCTTCCGTCAACACCGCGGCGGAAAAATAGCGCGTCACCAGATGAGACGCGATGGAATGCTCATCCGTTCCCATGTAACGCACGGACAAACCGGGCTCGACTTCTCCGGTAACACCGGCCTTTTGGAGGCCCACGACCCCCTGCTGGTCTTCGCCCACCCGCAACAGCAGGATGCTGGTTTTTCCCTCTCCATCCAGCGGAAGCTTGTTGCTGGGGATGAGTGGAACACCCCGCCAGGTGACAAAGGGTGACCCAAAAAGGTTGACGGTTGGAGGCGGAACCCCCCGCCGCGTCGCTTCCCGGCCGAAGGCGGCAATGGCTTTCGGATGGACCAGAAAGAAAGCCGGCCGCTTCCACACGAGCGCCAGTAGTTCATCCAAGTCATCGGGGGTTGGAGTGCCTTGACGCGTCTGGATTCGTTGCCGGGGCGCCGCTTCCTTCAACAGTCCGAACTGGGGATTATTGATCAGTTCCCATTCCTCCCGCTCCTTGACCGCTTCCAGCGTCAACCGGACCTGTTCGCGCAATTGGTCGATCCGGTTGCTGTAGAGGTCAGTCACCCGGGTGTGCGTGCGCAGGACCGTCTGGATGGTGCTTAGATGATACTCGCGGGGATCCACTTCGTAATCGACGAAGGTGGTGGGAAGTTTGGGTTCGCCGCCGTCCACAGTCAGGACCTCGACCCGGACTTCGCCAAACTCGTTGGCGCTTTCCGGAGAGGGTGCTTTGGCCAGACGATTGACCCGATAGACACCGCCATCGACATCCACCCAGGGCAGCAGTTTGTGCAGCCAGCGGGGGGTGATTTCCGCCATCTGCGGCACGGTCACCGTGGCCGTGGCCAGGTTACGAGCGGCCGAGGCGCTCAGACTCATACGAGGGGTGGGGGGATTCTCAGAATTACTCATGATAAAAAGGGACTTTCAAAATCGGGATGGAGGTAACCGGACGGATTCGTGGTGGAGAGGGATGGACCACGCCGATGCGCCACCCCCGAACGCCTTCAGCGAAGGCACGTTGGGAGTGTAGCCTGGCGGGAAGTCCAGACCGGAGCGGGTCGCAGGAGCGAAATTCGACATGGACGCAGCGGCGTTAGCATTCGAACTTCCGGCGGTCCGGTCAGCGTTGAATAGGAGGCCTCAAGGATGTCGAAGCCGCCTCATTCAAGCAAGCACTTCACCGGCCTTTTTCGCGAACGATGCGCATCTCCGTTTTTTGGATGGGGAGCACACGCGTCCCGCGTGTGGGTCTCGGCGTCCCGCCGAGACCCTCGTGGACTGTTCTCATTCCGACGCGTCCTTCGCAGCGCCGCCCGGGACGGAGAATCAGTGCCGGAGGAACCGGGCGGGACGCCCGGTTCGGCACGCCAGAGGCGTACGCTCCCCATCCAAAAACTGAGATGCGCCCTCGCGAACGATGCGTTCAGCCGGCGGTCAGCTTCTCCAGCAGGTTGTTTACGCTCGGGGCGTCGTCTCGGGGGGGCGGCGCCTGAAGTAGGACGGGAAACAATAGGGAGGCGACGCGTCCGCCTTCTTCCGAGGTGGGTTGCGGTTCGCTTGGGCGCGGGTTAGATAGGGACGCGTTGCCCACCGAAACAGCTCATCCGGCAATCAATTCCATCGCCCGATGCAGCGACGAGGACGCCGCCGCGCAGGCCGCCTCGTTGTCCAGGGCATTGAGGGCGCGGTTGAAAGGTTCCGGACGGACCGGTCCATCGTAGCCAATGCGGTGCAACGCCCGGAGAAAGGCCGCCACGTCAATCACCCCGGTCGCCACGGGCAGTTCCCGTTCGTTGTCCTTCTGAAGCGTTTTCTCGCGGCCGGCCGGGGCGTCGTTGAGATCGACGCTCACCACTTCGGTGGCTTTCAGCGTCAGGAGGTCCGCCTCCGAGTCGCCGGCGGTCCACCAGTGCCAGGTGTCGAGGACCAGCCCGACATTGCCGGTACCGATGACGTCGATGAGTTCCCGCGTCTCGGCCAGGGTGTGGAGGAACGGGTACTTGCGTCCTACCAGCAGAAGCTGGGTCCCGACATACTCGAGGCCAAGTCGAAGACCATGATCATCAAGGATTTTGGCTACCTCCCGAAGCCGATTTGCATGCTGATTGAAGTTGGCCCGATAGGTCAGCTCGGGGTGGCTCGGTGAAATCCAGGTTCCCATTCGGGTGACCCCGGCCCGCTGGAGTCCGGCGGCCAGGGGTGGGAGTTGGGCCAGTCCGTCCCGGAAGACCGATTCTTCGCCCCGGAAATCCACCGGTAGTCCGGCGGCGGCCCAAACCAGGTTCTTCTCCCGCAGGTCCGCCCGGATTTCCGCCAACTGGCTGGGGGAAAGGGCGGCCAACTCGGCGGTTATCGGTTCCACGGCTTCGAATCGGTGTCGCTGCGCCAGATCGTTCAATTCCTTCTGGTTCTTGACGTTGACCCCGATGCTGCCGGGCGTAAGGGCGACGGTCATACGGCGGGGCTGCGGGGAATCGGCGTGAAGTCCTGGGAGAAGGACCGCCGAACCGGCGGTGGCGAGAAATTGGCGGCGGTTCATGGGAGTATGCTGCAAGAATGAGAAGCTTTAGATTAATGGATGGCTGACCGTCATTTCGAATTCTTGCCGGCCCAAAGATAGGCATTCGGGCGTAGAATCCCCTCCGATACGGCAAACCGGTCAAACTCAGTGATCAGGTCGGCCAACGGATGGACAACCTTATCGTCTCCCCGCAAGCCACCAAGCAGGCGATAGATAAAGGACACCCCGTCCCGGTACTCCAATTCGGTGAAATGCCGTCTGAGGCTGTTCAAAATCTGCACGCCTGAGGCCGCATTGTCATTGGGTGATTGTCCCCGTTCATGGCGGTCGTGTTCGGTCAAATACTCAGTCCGAACTTCGGCGGTGTAGTCCTTCCATCCCTGCATGGATCGAAGCGAGGCGGCAAGGGACGGTTCGTACCAGTGGCCGGTTGCGGACAGCAGACCGCGGATCAGGCCGACGACCGCGGCATCATTGTCTCTCCAACATTCGTGGCAGGGTTCGAGGCAGATCAGGAGGCCGCCGGGTTCGAGGAGGCTTTGTGCCTTTTGCAAAACGGCATCGGGGTCAGGAAAATGGTGGATGACACCGGTGAAGGAAATGGCCTCAAACGTCCCCGTCATCCGATCGAGGCTCAGGACTTGATACTGGAGGGAGCCAAAGCCAGGTTCCCGCGGACTGGAATCAAGCGTATCTTGCGCGGATGCGATAGCCTTGGCGGCGATATCAATACCAGTCACCTGATGGCCGGCCCGGGCAAATTCGAGAGAAAAATAGCCCGGACCACAGCCCACATCGAGCAGCCGCAAGCTAGGTTTTCCATGGCGGCGAAGGAATCCCAGGAGAATGTCCAGGTAGCCACCCAGATAGAGGCGGGCAAAATGAGGGTCGCGCCAGAAACTCTTGTAGAAATAGTCACATTTTACGGCGCGGCGGAGGTCAGGGATGTATCCGGCCTGCCTTCGTTCCGCGATCCGCGCATCGAAGGCCCTTGCTTCTTGAGCCAGATTTTCGTGCTGGCCGAGTTGATGATCGGTGTCCGAATTCATTCCTGAAGGAGCCAAGTCTGTACAGACGCCGTCGAGTTGCCAACGCTGCTGATGGGTTCTTCCGGTCTGAATCGGCCTCGGACCAGGCCCAGGTGGTCCACCAATTCAGGAAGTGAGTCAGTCGGGCCAGGTGGGAGCGACGGCCAGTTCAAGGGCGCCGTTGGGAATGAGGTCCGGCATCTGCCTAGAAAGCCATGGGCGCAATGATCATCGGGACCGGGTCTGCCCTCGCGTTGCGGTCCACCTACCATTCCTCACCTCCCGCCGGGTGACGTGAATTGCACCTAAAAGGGGTATCGTTTACAGATTTAACTAGACGGTATTCAAACCTCTTGCTAGGGAAGAGGACGCTCTCAACTCAGAGTATCATGAAGCCTTTTCCTAGCCGGTTGGGTCTCCGCATCCTGTTATCTGTTATTATTGTCTTTGCAGGACTTGGGGGAATGTTCGAAGTTCGCCCGGACTGTGTGGAGCCACCCGAGACCATTTCCGCTTGGTTCCCCTTCGAATCGAGTGGCCGAGACCGACTCAGTACGCTAGCCGGTACCATTCCTCCTGGGGCTATTCTTGAACCAGGGCGGGTAGGCCAGTGCGTGACTCTCGACGGTTACGCCGGAGTCATCCTACCCATCGATCCCCGGTTTGACCGGGATACGTTCACGATTGAAACGTGGGTGAAACGCGCCCATCCGTCAGCCGCCTCAACAAGTGATCCGGCGGATGGGGCAATATTCGCGGGTGGGGAGGCCAGCTACAGCCTGTCGTTGGCGGCAAATGGTGAATTGTTTCTCAGCTACGTTGGAATTGAGTCCGTCAGTTTCAGCGGATCCATTGCCGACCTCGATTGGCACCACGTCGCCCTTACCCGCACCGGGCAAACCTTCAACCTGTTCCTCGACGGGCTACCGGCCGGTCAGATTACCGTGGCATGGAACATCCAGACGTCCGGTCCATTTTCGATAGGATCCCTCAGTCAACCCTTTGCCGGACAATACTTTGCTCTTTTGGGTTCCCTTGACGAATTGACATTTTATTCATCGGCATTGGAGCCGGCCGAGATTGAAAAAGTGTTTCAGGCAGGGCGTTTCGGGAAGTGCGGTGATTTACCTGATGAGACTCCAGAAGAGTGCTATCCGGACGGCTTGGTGGCTTGGTTTCCCCTCGACAGTGATGCTCGGGATTTAGTCGGCGCCGAAGCACCCGTCCCACCAAACCCGTCCGCCGTCTTTGGTCAGGGGAAAGTGGACGGAGCCGCATTCTTCGACGGACTATCCATTGGGATTCTTGTTCCATCTCACGATCGCCTTCAGTCCCAAGACTTTACCATTGAGGCCTGGATTCAACGTGAGTCAATGACCGAGGCATCCAAATCGTGGCCAGCCGATGGGACAATCTATGCAGGGGGAGTAGGATCATATGGCCTGGGGATCCGCGGGATGGATGGTGCTCTCCTCTTGGGCCATGTCGGCATCGTTTCGTTTTTTTCGAATACCAGAGTTACCGATACCACCTGGCATCACGTGGCCATGACGAAATCCGACGGGCATGTTCGTTTCTATCTTGATGGAGCCCACCACGATTCGATCTTCGTTGGGGACCTACCTTTTGATCTCTCTGGGCCGTTTGCCATCGGATCGACTCCGGTCCCATTTTCAGCAGAGAATTATACCTATACGTTTTGGGGAGGAATTGACGAGCTTTCCGTTTATAATCGTGCGCTTGCTCTTCATGAAATTCGTAGGATTTATGAGTCCGGAGCAGCGGGAAAATGCGCTGGAAGGCCTCAATTAACATTTGAGATTTTACCTGAAGTCCTCCTTAACGAAGCTGCCAGTTACACTCTGCGGGTTGGGAACCCTTCGACCAACACTGCCACGGTGGTGGTGACCAATGGGGTTCCGGCTGGTCTGCAGGTCACCGGGGTTCAGAGTTCGTCTGGAACCAATTGGATCGTGGAGACGCCGGAGGGAACCGTCATTGAGTTTCATCCCGATGTCCTGCCGGCCGGTGGGGAGGCCTCCTTGAGCGTCTCGTTCGTGGGCATCACCAACGGCACCTACCGCCTTGAGGCCACCGCCTCGGCGGGGGAAACGAATCGTCCGATCTCCGCCTCGGCTTCCGTTCTGGTGCGCCCGACGTGTTTGCCGGCCCCCGATAACCTGGTCGCCTGGTGGAGCGTGGGGGTGGTGGACTACATTTCCGAACGCCGTCCGCTGAGTACCAATGGCCTGAGCTACGTTCCGGGACGGGTGGGTACCGCGCTGCGCTTCGATGGGCTGTCGGGTTCGGGCTTGAACCTGGGTTCGATGCCGGCCTTGCAACGCTCGGAATTTTCCATTGAAGGCTGGTTGCGCCGTGGTTCCTCCAGTGCGGCGTCTTTTTCCGGAGACCAGGGAACCATTCTGGGCGGTGATACCGGTGGGTGGAACGTCTCGTTGAATGCCAATGGGTCGTTGTCGCTGGGGCGCACCGATGGCAGCCGGGTGGATTCCGTTCCGATCCTCACCGACCTCAATTGGCACCATGTCGCCGTGACTTGCACTTCCTCCGAGGTGCGGTTTTATCGCGATGGCCAGTTGGTGAGTGTGCGGCCTTACGAGGAGACCTTCCTCCTGGACCTGTCCTATGGATTGGGTGGCCTGTTCCCCTCTGGACGGAACGCCTTCCTGGGCGACCTCAATCAAATCTCCTTCTACGAGCGGGCCCTGAATCCGGAAGAAATCGCCCAACTGGGTGGCTCCGGCGGGGCGGCCCGGTGTATCAGTGATCTGACGCTCTTCTCGGATGCACTGGAAGCGGTGGCGCTGGGAGAGGATTTCAAGGTCCAGTTTACTATCTATAGCACCGGCGCCGATTCGACGGGGGTGCGCTTTACCAATGCCATTCCGGCAGGCATGGAGTTCCAGTCGGTCAGCACCACTCAGGGAACGGTCGAGAATGTGGCCGGCTTTCTGCGCGGCGAACTCGGCACCATCCCGGCGGGAGGCGAGGTCCGGGTTGAGGTGGTGCTCCGGCCGCTGGTGGAAGGGGTGCATTCGTTGGTGGCGACGGTGGGGCGGGCGGAGCCGGAGATCAAAGTCGTCAACAACCGGAGGGAATTGCCGCTCGCCGTCCGGGTTCTGGCCGTCGGTCTCACCAAGGATATCACGGTCACGGAAAGCGCGGGTGCCCCGAGTCAGGCGGTTTTTGAGGTGGCGCTCAACGCCGTGACCACCCGAACCGTACAGGTCGATTACCAGACCGTGAGTGGCACGGCGATCGCCGGTCGGGACTTCGAGCCGGTGGCGGGTCGTCTGGTGTTTCCACCGGGGAGCCTGGTGCAGGCGGTCCCGGTGCCGGTGGCCGGTGATGGAATCTACGAAGTCGAGGAGACCTTCGAGCTGGTGTTGAGCAATGTGGTGAACGCCGGCCTCGCCCGGTCGAACGCGGTGGCCACTATCATCAGCGAAGATCCGCTCCCGCTGCTGACGGCGGCTCCGATCCTGGCGTCCGAAGGAAATACGGGAATCACGCCCTTCCGCTTTGTCGTGTCCCTCGACCGTCTCTCAGAGAGTGAGGCACGGGCCAGTTACACCACGGTGAATGATTCGGCCCGTTCACCCACCGATTTCACCGGCCTCAGCGGCGTGCTCACCTTCGCGCCGGGCGAGACCAACCAGGTCCTGGAAGTGCTGGTGAACGGGGATACGACCTTTGAGCCCAACGAACTGTTCTACCTGGTATTTTCGGAAGCCCAGGGCCTGCGGTTCCCCGCCGGTACTTCCTTCACCACGGCCGGAACGATCGTGAATGACGACGCGATTCCCGGCCAGGCGGCCTCGTTCACTTGGGAGATACCGACCGAACCCGTGACCGCCGGAGAATCGTTTACCGCCACGCTCACCGCCCGAGACGGCGTGGGGAACGTGCTGACCGACTTCAACGGCGTTGTTTCCATCCAGGCGTTTGCCGGACCGGGGAGCCCGAGCAGCGTCATCTTCACCGAATTTGCCGTCCGGGGGACTCCGACGGCGGAGTTGCAGAACGTGTCGGCGGAACCGGTGGATGTCGGCGGCTGGGTGGTGTCGCTCTATGATTCCGTCCGGTGGCCGGCGCCCACGGTTTCCTTTACGATTCCGCCGGGGACGGTGGTTCCGCCGGGTGGTATCTTTACTGTAGAATCCTCCCTGACGCCGGGCGGTTCCTATCCGCGGTTCCGGGTGGGCCAGGGTCTGGACTGGACCCAGCGCAGTGGCCAGGGGTTCGACATCCTGCGCGTGGCCGCGGTGCTGACCGATCCGCTCAACACCGTGATGGACAGCTTCTTTGCCGGTGGGGCGACTCCCACCGAAGTGGCGGTGCCGGTGCTCATCACACCGGAGCTATGGAGTGGCGCCCCGGCCAACACCCTCAAGGTTCCCCATCTCGGCTATCGCCGGATGGGCTACACCGGACGCAATGCCCGGCGCGCCACGGACTGGGAGCTGGTCACTTCCCTGTCCAACGTGGGCCGGACGAATGACGGCACGGTTCTGCCCTTTGCCGACTCCCGGCCGTTGCCGATCCAGCCTCCGGCCGCGGCCAGCTTCACCGCAGGAAAGTGGACCGGCAGTCTGACGATCAACGGCTACGCTCCGGAGGTGCGTCTGCTGGCGGACGACGGCAACGGCAGCCGGGGTCTGAGCGATTCCTTCCCGATGCGGGTGGTGGATGACCTAGCGGTGCATCTGACCGCGAATCCAAGCCTTCAGTCGCCTACCAGCCTCAGCGCCACGTTCCAACTGACGGTCACCAACCTGGGAACGGTGCTGGCCTCCAATGTAACGGCTCGGGTGGTTCTGGCCTCGGCGTACGGCACGCACGTGGGCGACGGGGGCGACCCGGTCCTCTCCCAAGGCTCGGCCACGGTCAGCAATTGGGTCACCGGATCCGTCGTTCAAACGGCGCTTTCCGCCCGCTTCGGCGAGCTGGCCCCGGGAAGCGCGGCGACGTTGAGCTACCTGGCCAAGGGCACAGTGGCCGGGGTCTTTGCGGGGGCCACCTCCAATTTGATTTCCACGGCTTCGCTGAGTTCCGATCTGGCCGAGTTCAACCTGCTTAATAACACCGCGGTGGTGAGCCAGGAACTCGCCCGCGCATGCGCTCCGTTGCCGCCGTCGGTGGTGGGTTGGTGGCGCGCGGATGGAACCTATGAAAGTGTGTTAGGTGAACTGGAGAGTTCCGCCTTCGGTGGGGTCACTTTTGCGCCGGGCCGGGTGGGTGCAGGCGCCTTCCGATTCGACGGTTCCCCCGGTGCCATCCGGGTGGCGGACAATCCTTATCTCAATTTCTCTTCCGAAGACTCCTTCACCATCGAGCTCTGGTTTCGGGTTCCCATCAGCGGCAAGTCGCGGCACACCCTCCTCAGCAAGCAGCTACCGCAAGGGCCGCAAGGGCCGCATTGGGATGGATACGGCTTGGTGATCGAGCAAGGGCAGTTGGCGCTCCAACTGGGGGTCCCGTTCGAGAACGCCCCGGTCCCATTCGGCCCTCTGGAAGTGCGCGACGCCCGCTGGCACCATCTGGTGGTTACCCGGACCGCACCGGGAGCGGTGCGGGCATGGGTGGATGGGGCTCTGGCGCTGGAACTCGGTTCCTTGCCGGGGAGTCACGAGCTCGCCAATTCCGCCCCGCTGCGGCTGGGAGAACCTCCCGATCTGGACGAGGAAGGCTATCTCGAAGGAGAACTCGACGAAGTCGTGATCTCGCGGCAGGCGTTGACCCCGGAGCAGGCCCAGGCGGCCTTTCGGGCCGGCGGCCATGGACGATGCCTGGGCGAGGTGACGTTCCACCCGTTGCAACCGCGGTTCTCCGTGTCGGGAACCAACTGGGAGTCGATCGACGAGGGAATCACCAGCCAGCCTTACACCTTCGGATTCGAAGTGCGTAACACCGGCGCACTGCCGAGTCGCGTGGCGTTGCAGGCCACTTCGGAGGATTCGCTAACCTTCTTCGCGCTGCGGCTGGGAGAAACGGTAATTCCCTACGATCCGGCGCAACAGGCCGTGATCACGCCGAAGTTCGACCTGCCGATCGGGGCCTCCAGGCAGTTATGGCTCACGCTGGAATCCAGCAACCGTCTCAACCGCCTCATGATTTTGCCGGTGACTGACGAGGTCTATTTGCCTTCCGAAGGAGTGTCCGCCCAGATCTTCCTCGCCCTCGACACCGACAGTGACGGCGTTCCCGACAGCGTTGAGCTGGCCGCCGGGTTGAATC
>CAYYSX010000130.1:0-15568 GCA_964474315.1 uncultured Verrucomicrobiota bacterium
TCGTCTGGGGACAGACGACTCTACAAGGTGGGAAGGGACGGTTCATGGAGACCAAGGACCCACGTCCCAGCGCTCCGTCCGTTCCCTGATTGGCCTGCTTCGCCACGGTCTGCACGGGAGCTTGGAGGTTGGGATTTCTTGGGAGCTTGGGTTTTGGAACTTGGAGCTTCCCCGAGGGTTGTCTGGCGGGCGTGATTCGCGGCAGGGTTCCTCAACTTCGATGTGTCGTTTCAAGCTGCTTTGGCTTTTGGGATTCGTGTTGGCCCCTTCGACCTGGTCGGGGCCCGGTCGCGCGGCTGAGCCAGCCGAACTGATCGACGTCCGGGTCATCTGGGACCGCGCTCCCCATAACGCCTTTACCGATTTGATCCGCTTTCAAGACCGGTGGTTTTGCGTGTTTCGTGAAGGCCAGTCGCATGTTTCTCCCGACGGCGCGCTGCGCGTCATCGGCTCCACCAACGGCCTCGTCTGGGAATCGCTCAGCCGCCTGACGTCGCCGACCTCCGACCTGCGCGATGCCAAGATCACCACGACGCCGGACGGACTCCTCATGCTGACCGGCGCCGAAGCCATTCCGGGAACCGCGGGAAAGACCCACCAATCACTGGCTTGGTTTTCCCGGGACGGACGGGAATGGAGCGAGCGTGTGGAGATCGGTGACCGGAATTTTTGGCTGTGGCGGGTGACCTGGCACCAGGGCACAGCGTACGGCATCGGATACGGATGCGGACCGGAGCAGGGCCATCTTCGGCTCTATCGGAGCCGGGACGGACGTCGCTTCGACCCGCTGGTTTCCCGGTTGGCACCGAGCGGTTACCCCAATGAGACATCGATCGTATTCGTGGGGGAGACCGCGTTTTGTCTCCTGCGCCGTGACGGTGAATCCAGTTCGGCCCAATTGGGCCGGGCGAATCCGCCCTACACGGAATGGGCGTGGCAGGATCTCGGGGTCCAGATTGGTGGCCCGCATTGGCTGTGCTTGCCGGACGGGCGATGGGTGGCCGCGGTACGGCTGTATGACGGCGCCGTTCGCACGTCGCTATGTTGGCTCGATCCGGCAACCGCGAAGCTGACGGAATTCCTCAAACTGCCTTCCGGCGGTGACACCAGCTATGCCGGATTGGTCTGGCACGAAGATCGGTTGTGGGTGAGCTACTACTCCTCGCATGAAGGGCCATCCCGCATCTACCTGGCTCGGGTGAAATTGTGAGCCGATCCGAATCGAAACCAATCCAAAGTAATGAAATTCCTGATTACGGGTGGAGCGGGCTTTATTGGAAGTCACCTGGCGGCAGCCTGTCAGCAGCTTGGGGCCGTACGCGTCCTGGACGATCTGTCGGGCGGGACGGCCGCCGCTCTTTCCGACCTCGACGTTGAACTGGTCCAGAATTCCATCACCCATCCGGCGGCGGTGGCCGCCGCAGTGGAAGGGATCGAGGTGGTGTTTCATCTGGCCGCTTTCGTCAGCGTACCGGCATCAGTCGCCGACCCGGTGGAATGTGCCCGTCTGAATGTGACGGGACTGCTGACGGTTCTGGAGGCGGCGGAACGGGCGGGAGTCCAACGCTTCGTCCTGGCGAGCTCGGCGGCGGTTTATGGCGACGATCCGGTGGTTCCGAAGGTCGAGAGCATGATCCCCCGACCCCAAAGCCCCTACGCCCTAACCAAGCTGGACGGCGAGTTCTACTGCGACCTGTATGCACGCCGGGGACGGATGGGCGCGGCGTGCGCCCGGTTCTTCAATGTCTTCGGTCCCCGACAGCGCCCGGACAGCGCCTATGCCGCCGCGGTCCCGCGCTTCATCACCCGCGCCTTGGCGGGGGAGCCGCTGGTGGTTTATGGCGATGGAGGACAGACCCGGGACTTCATCTTCGTCGGGGACGTCGTGGACGGCTTGCTACACCTCGCGCGGCGGACCGATTTGAGCGGAGTCTTCAACCTCGGCTACGGAGCGGCCACGACCGTCCAGCATCTGGCCGGGGAAATCCTTCGGTTGACTGGTTCCCGTTCCCGGTTGGTCCACGAGGCGGAACGGCCTGGTGACGTCCGTCACTCGGTGGCTTCGGCCGAACGAATTCGGGCGACCGGTTGGAAGCCGCGGCACAGCCTCGAATCGGGCTTGGCGGAAACGGTGGCCTGGTATCGGCGCTCCGGCGTTGGGTCTCAGGGCTGAAACAGCCGGGGCGCAAAGTCAGCCAGGTACAACCGCCACACCGGCCAACTGTGGTTTCCGTCGGTGAGGTGCCATTCGTGGCGGATGTTTTTTCCCTGCAGCAGCGCGATGAATTCCTGATTTCGGTTCAGGAGAAAATCCTCCCGGCCACAGGCGATCCATAACAACTTCAACGCCCGATTGAGCGCCTCCGGATCAGCCAAGGCGGTGGGAATCGCCTCCGCCGAAGGGGTCGAAGAACTGAAGCCTCCCACCCAGGAAAATAGCTCCGGATGATGGAGACCGATGGTCAGGGATTGTCCACCTCCCATGCTCAGCCCGGCGATGGCCCGGCCCGCGGCGTCGGTCCTCACCCGGTAACGCGCCTCGACAAAAGGACGCACGTTCTCGAGCAAATCCTGCTCGAACGACGCGGTGTTGTCCCGCCGGTTTGCCCCGCCGTCACCCGGAATCGCGGCGTGTCCATCCATCATCACCACGACCATCGGTTGGGCGCGTCCCTGGGCGATGAGGTTGTCGAGAATCCAATGGGCTTTGCCGTGCGTGACCCACGTGTCCTGGTTGTCGCCGGAACCATGCTGCAAATAAAGGGTTGGGTACCGGAGGGCGGGGTCGGCCTCGTATCCGGGCGGCGTATAGACCGCGAGGTGGCGCAATCGTCCCAAGGACGAGGAACGATAGGTGTGCCCGACGACGGCTCCGTGGGGGACGTCCTGGAAGTCATGCACCAGCGGGGGATCCCCCGGCAGATGCAGAATGCTGGTGCGGGGTTCCCGCATCGGTTTGATGGCCGGGTTCCCGGGGTCGATCATGGTTAAGCCATCCACCTGAAGACTGTACTCCCACACGCCAGGAGGGATGGGGCCGGTGGTAACGCTCCAGACTTCGTTGGTGCCCTTCAAGAGAGGCGTTCGACCATTGGGCCACTGGCCGTTTAGCAGCACTTCGGAAGCCTGCGGAGCGCGAAGCCGGAAGGTGACGGTACGATCCGGGGCCACTTCAGGGGAACGCACCGGCGCGGGTCCGGCCGAACGGCGGACGGGTGCGTTGGTGTTCGTCTGGGCGAGAAGAGTGGCGGCGGACAGGCAGAGACCGCAGAGCAAGTTCGGGTAGTTCATGGCGATGGTCGATTTCGGTAGGTGACTGCCGCCCGTGCAATGCCAAACTGAACTTCGGGCACATCGACGACGCTTCGCCGCCTTGACGCCGGGGGCCGGCTTTCGTTAGTTGCCGCGACTTTATCATGCCTACCTACGAATATACCTGCGTGAAGTGCGAGGAAGATTTCGAGTTCCAGCAATCCATGTCCGCTGCGCCGCTGACGGTTTGTCCCCGGGAGGTCTGCCCCCGGAAGCCGTGGGGGAAGGGGAAAGTGAAACGCGGGATCGGTGGTGGGGCGGGCCTGATCTTCAAAGGCAGCGGCTTCTACATCACCGATTACCGCAGTGAGGGGTACAAGTCCGCGGCGAAGAGTGAGTCCGAGTCGGGAAAGCCGAAGACGGAATCCAAGCCGGCGGAATCCAAATCCACCGACGCCAAGCCGGCGCCATCCAAGCCGGCAGCGACACCCACGCCAAAGAAGGAATGAGCGCGTGGATTTGGTTCGCGAATGAACGTGGCCGGCCGCCCCGGGCTCCCACCCGGCCTCCCGTGCAGCGACGTTTCTGGAGAAGACTTGGGGGGGGGATGGGTTGCGGTCTGGCGCTGGTCCTCCTGGTGGGGATGAGCCTGACGGTGCGTTCGCAACCGCTCTCGCTCGCAGAATTCCCGGTGACGGCGACCAGTCGCAGCGGCCAGTTTATCGTGCATGGACGGAGTTCCGAGCTGCCCGCCCCGGCGACCACCTTGAGCCGTATCGGCACCAACGCCGTGATTGCGCTCCGCCCCGACCTGCTGGCCGTGAGTGCGGAGCGGGTCAAGCACGCGGTGGACCGCCGGTTGGGCGCCAACGACCGGTGGGGATCGCGGATTCATCTCCAGCTCCGGGCGCCGACGCGGATCGAAGGACCCGTGGCCATTCAAGCGCGGGTGTTTCGGGATGGCTGGCAGTATCAGGTGGTGCTCCCCGACCAGATGGAATGGGACCGCTTGGTTCGGGGATTGGTGGAGGTGGTGCTGTTGGAACGAGCGAATCGGGCCAACCCGGGAACCGAATGTGCCCTGGTTCCCTTGTGGCTGACGGAGGGAATGACCCGCCTGATCCTGGCCGAAGAGGGGCGTGACCTGGTGGCCGAAGGAGCTACGGTTTTGGTTCGGTCCGAACGCAAGCGGGATCCCTTGGCCCCAGTCCGCCTCGGTCTCCGGGGACGTGAGCCGCTTCCTTTCTCCGAATTCAGCCTGTTGACGCTGAACGAACTGGGTGATCCGGAGCGATTCCAGGAATTCCAGACCTCCTCCGCCTTGTTCACTTGGGAATTCCTCCGCACCGACGAGGGGCGGGCGATGCTGCAAACCTTCCTCAACGGGCTTCCTGTGAGCCTCAACTGGCAGACCGCCTTCCTGAAGGCATCGAACGGGACCTTTCAAACGCTGCTCGATGTCGAGAAGTGGTGGGCGGTGAACGCGGCGGACACGTTGTCAACCGATCTCACTCAGCGGTGGCCGCGCCAACGCGTGCTGGAACGGCTGGGAGAGCTGGCCGTGGAGACGACCGAGGTTCGCGCCGACGCCAATGGTCCGGCGGCCCGGCAAGTCCTGTCGCTGCCCGAGTTGGTGGTGCGCTGGGATTTTCCGACGCAACGGGAAGTGCTGTTGCGGAAGCTGTCGCAGTGGCGGGTGTTGGCTCTGCGAGCGCCTCCCGATTTGGTGCCGTTGTGCGCGGACTACGTGCAGGTGGTGAGTGACTATATCCGGACCCGGGATCGGGCGGGGTTGGGAACGACCTCTCGAGGGGCTCTGGAAACGCGGGGAAACCTGGTCGCCGCCGCGGTGGCCCGTCGGTTGGGTGAACTTCAGCGCCGACTCGATCAGGAGCAGGAAGGTTCGGATGCCAGCTTGCCGGTTCCGTGAGCCGATCGGTCCACGGTCGCCCGTCCGTAGCTCATGGGCCCAGCAACTCCAGCCGGAACAGTTGGACGTCGTTCGTGGAGGGGAGGGTCAGTTGCAGATGCGCCCCATCATCGATGGCGGCACCCGCCACCGGATCGAAGGGACCTTCGAGCTGCGACGCCGAGTTCAACTGATAGAACGGACCGGCCGCCGATGGCCACGAGAGCACGACTTCGTTGTCTCCAATGTCTTCGATCAGGAGGCGGGGCAGGGCGACCGCATTGGTGGCGAACACCTCGTTGTTCCCCGGGTTGGTATCGGGTGTGGAAGTGATAATGCGCCCGACGGCGACGGCATTGGTCGGAGCACCGGCGTTGACCCGTACGCCCGCCAGAAACACCCCCCCCGACTCCAGTTGGCCGCGGTTGTAAGTCAACTTCTGGCCGTCCACCTGCGGTTGCAGGGCGCCGATCGTTTCGATGAGCGCCATGCCGGGCGGAATGGTGAACTCGATCACCGTATTCTGAGCGGTCAGAGGTCCGTTGTTGGAGGCCTGGAGATTGTACACCAGCGGCGCAAAGGCGACCGCCGGATTCGGGTTGCCCGCCAAAAGAATCCGTACGTCCGCGCTGTCGCCTACCACGAAATTGTTGATCGAATCCACCACGCCGTTGGGGGTCGTTACCCGGATTTTTCCGGTGGTGGCGTTGGCGGGAACCGTGGCCTGCAAGTTAGTCTCTTGCACCACCTGGAACGCCGCGTTGACCCCGTTGAAGGCCACCGCGGTGGCACTGGCCAGATTGGCCCCGATGATCGTGACGGCGGTGCCGACTCCGCCGGAGGTGGGATTGAAGCCGGTGATCTGCGGTTCCGGTCCGCGTACCGTGAAGTTCAACGACGACTCGTTGGTGCCGCCCGGCGTAATGACCGCAATCCGTCCGGAGGTGGCACTGGCCGGGACGGCAAAGGTGATCCTGGTGTTGCTCACCACCACGAAACCGGGGACCGAGGCGCCGTTCAACCGGACGTCGGTCGCGCCCGTCAAGTTCGAGCCGTTGACCGTGACCGTGGAGCCGGGACCACCCTGGGTCGGGGTGAAGGTGTCCAAGGTGGGCGGGGCATAGAACAGGTCGGTCGTGACGTTCGTGCCGTTGGTGGTGATGAGCGTAATGGGGGCGGTGAGGGGGTTGGCGGGAACCACGGCCGTCACCTGGAGGGAGCTGATGTTGGTCACCGCGGCGGCCAGGGCGCTCCCAAACCGCACCTGGGTGGTGCCGTTCAGCCCGCTGCCATTGAGGGTGACGACCGTCCCGGCCGGGCCTCCGGTCGGTGTGAAGTTCGCGATGCTGGGCAGGACGGTGAAATTGGAGGTGGTAATGAAGGCACCACCGGGCGCGGTCAAGGTGATCGGACCGGACAGGGCGTTGGCGGGCACCACGGCGAGCAGGTTGGTGTTGGATTTGACATCGACGGTCGTGACGGTCACTCCGCCCAGTCTCAAATCGAGCTGGCTGGCGGTTTGCGTCAGGAAGTTGAGGCCGTTGATCTCGATCGTCTCCCCGGTCGCAGCCCGCGGGGTGAAGTTGGTGATCCGGGGCGGCGAATACACGTAGTCCGTGGTGTTCGTGGTGGCGCCCACCGCGGTCTGGACCGAGACGTATCCGGTTTCCAGCACCGCCGGCAGGGTGGCTTGAATTTGCGTGCCCGCGGTCGCCGTGGCCGGGATCGTGGTGGCGCCCACTTTGACCAGCAGTTGGGGAATGTTGGGAACGAAGAAGTTGGCACCCACAATGAGGAGTCGGGCGCCTTGCGTGGCCACCACCGGCTTCTTGAAGATGATCTCGCCGCCCGTGCTGCCCAGAATCTCGGTTCCAAAATTGTCGATTCGTGGTGGCACATAAAAGAAGAAGGGCGTGGTGTAGAAGCCACCGCCGTTCGGCACCGTCACCGTGATCGGCCCGGTGGTCGCACCGTTGGGAACCACCGCCAGGATCTCCGTCTGGCTGGCGCTGATCAGGCTCGCGACGACCGTGCCAAACTGGACGATGGGGGGAGTGGCGATCGGTCGAAACCCATTGCCGATGATGCGCACCTGGGTGCCGGGCGGACCGAAATCAGGCGTGAAACCTTCCACAAACGGTGCTGACAGGCTGGTAACTGAAGAAACCAACAGTCCAGCGAGGATCAGCCAAACGCGGCGGAAGAGGGCTGAAGAGGTCATGAAGCATTGAAAAAGAGCGGATTCGTTCACGGATGTCAAAAATCGGATGACTCAACCAAAGGTGCAGTTGGGGCCGGACCGGACCACGCCGGGCTGGTTATCCGTCGAGAGTCTGTTCTTGGAGGCCCCTATTGAACCAGGATAATACGAGGATGACGGCCGCCTCGCGAACGGCCTCAACCTTGCAAAAACCGGCGGATTTCTCCGACTTCCTCCATTCCGGCCACCGTGTGGACTTTGTCGAACTCTCTCCAAACGATATTCAACCCCGCCCCTTGGAGAGCGACCACCTGCGCGTGGACCTCGTCGCAAGGAATCAGTGGATCACGCGTTCCATGAGTGAACAGCATCCGCTGGTCCCGGGCGACCGGTGACAGTTCTTGGAGCAGCGTCTGCGGCTCCCACACATATCCGCTGATCCCCACCAAGCCGGCCAGCCGACGCGGATACCGGAACCCGACGTCCATCGCCATCAGGCATCCTTGTGAGAATCCCAGGAGGGCGGTCTGCTCCGCGGGAAAACCGGCGGCACGCTGTTGGTCCAGCAGGTTTAGCAGCTCCTGCCGGCTCCGGACGATCCCCGGTTGGGAGTCGCCCTCGAAATCGTACCAGGAGAACCCGCCAAAATAGGGATCGGGCGCATTGACCAGCAGGTAGTTCATCTCCGGCAGGTCCAGAAAATTCGGCAACCAACGCCAGCCCTCCAGGGTGTCACCCAGCCCATGCAGGACCACCAGGAGCCGATGAGAGTCTTCCCTTTGTGCCGGCACGAGTTCCGTTTGCAACATGAACGAGGGTGAGAAGAGGCTAGTAAGAAAGACGAGACAAGTTCCCCGGTCGCCTGCTAGCCCTCCGTCGTTCTCGTCACCTCCATCCAGAACGACGCTTGAAACGATTCGCCCGGCTGGAGGACGAGAAGTTCCCCGTCCGGACGGCCGAACGAATTGGGCAGCGCCGTCCAAGGTTCCACACAGAAGAAGGGCGCTGCGGGATTGGGGGCCCAGAGCGCCAGGAAGCGATACGCCGGATGCGTGGCAAAATTCAGCCGTACTTCGACTCCGCTGGCTTCGTCCCGGATCGCCACTTCCCGCTGCGCCAGCTCGCCCAGAAACAGCGTCCGGCTGGTGTCGGTTTCGACCGGCAGGTCCTGGACAGGAAAGGGCTCATCGAAGAATGAATTCGTCTGGTCCACCGGATGATACCATCGCGCCCGGGGGAGACGAACGACACACTCGCTCCGCTGAGAGCCGGCCAGCGGAACGCGAAAATAGGGATGAAACCCCGTACTGAAGGGCAGCGGACGCGCATCGCGGTTTTCCACCGCTTGTTCCCATTCCAAGCGGCCGTTGGCCAGGCGGTAAGTGAGACGATGGCGGAAGGCGAACGGATAGCTGACACGGGTCAGTTCCGAATCGGTCAACTCCATCGTGACCGACCGATCGGTTCGTTCGACGACCGTCCAGGGAACCCGCCGACCAAAGCCGTGTTGCGGCGAGGCGTAACGGACTCCGTCGAGAAGATACGCTCCTTCCTGTCCTTCCAGCACGTTGTAGCTCACATGCGGAAACAAGACCGGGCTCCCCGCCCACATCTGCTGCGGATAGCGGGCCACGACGGCGTCATCGTGGTGCAGGGCCTCGATCCAACCGATCGACGGCAACCGGCGGGCATAACGGGTCAGCCAACCGCCCAAGCCGGGATAAACGACGGCCCGAGCGGAGTCGTTTTCCTGAAGTTCGATCGCATCGGCCATGGATGGATCGTAGGAAGAGCGGCCCGAGTGGAACCACTGAATTCGCTCGTGCTCGGTAAACCACGGAGGAGCGGCGAACACGGAGGGAAACGGGAAACCTCTCCTTCTCTGTGCTAAATTTCCCAAGCGTTCTCCTCCGTGTCCGCCGCTCCTCCGTGGTTCGATCGATTGTTCGGCGTGCCGCCCAACGCCGCGCGCCCGAGGTTGGGCTCTTCAAAACGGAATCCAGTCCTGTGGAGAAGGCGAATCGGGCGGCCAACCTTGCCAGGATTCTTTCTTCCCGCGTAGCGTAGCGGCGTTGGCAGAGACACGCATGGCCCCGGAGCGCACCACCAACCTTCTCACAGGCGTCATTGAGGGATTTTACGGGGTGCCGTGGACGCCAGCCGAGCGCTTCGAGCTGTTCGACTGGATGAAAGCCTGGGGACTGAACACCTACCTCTACGCTCCCAAGGACGATCTCAAGCATCGGGTGCTCTGGCGGGAGCTTTACACCAGGAACGAGGCGGAGGAACTGGCTCATTTGATCCGCGCCGCCGAGCAGCATGGTCTGCGGTTGGTGTTCGCTCTCGGCCCCGGGTTGGACATCCGGTATCGCCGGAGCGCCGACCGCGAGGCTTTGCTAGGGCGCTTCGAGCAGATGCTGGGGCTGGGTTGCCGAAACTTCTGTCTCCTCTTCGACGACATCCCGGACCACCTGGATCCGGAGGATCGAGTGCATTTCGGCTCGTTCGCCTCGGCTCACGCCGGGCTGGCCAACGAGGTGTTCCGCTGGGTTCGGGAAAGGGTCTCTGACGCTGGTTTCCTGTTTTGCCCCACCCCCTACTGCGGACGCATGGCCCAGCGTCAGCTCGGCGGCGCAGATTACCTGGCAACCATCGGACGGGAACTGCTGCCCGAATTCGGCGTGTTTTGGACCGGACCGGAGATCATTTCCCGCGAGATTACCGTTCCCCACCTCCGCGAACTGCAATCCCTGATTCGGCGCAAGCCGGTGATCTGGGACAACCTGCACGCCAACGATTACGACGGGCACCGGTTCTTTTGTGGTCCATACGCCGGGCGTCCGCTGGAGCTGCGGTCGGAAGTCGGGGGCCTGTTGCTGAATCCCAACACCGAGTTCCCGCTGAATTTTGTCCCGGTGCGCACGCTGGCGGCGTTCACCCGGGCAACCCAATGGGATCCTCGGGCCGCCTACCTGGCCGCCCTACAAGAATGGCTGCCGCAGTTCGCCACCCCCAGCGGTTCGCTGAGCCACGAAGACCTGGTCCGATTGGGAGACTGTTATTACCTGCCGTACGAATCGGGGCTGGAAGCGGCGCAGCTCTATCAGCAGGTCCGGCAGATGATGGAGCGCCCGCCGGCCCAGTGGCTTCCGGAAGAGATTCGCGACCTGCGGGAGCGGCTGCGGACGTTTCGCGAGCTCTGCGTTCGGCTGACCGAGCTGCGCCGTCGTCCGTTGTTTCACGCCTTGAGCCGGCGGATCTGGGAGCTGCGGGAGGAGCTCGATCTTTTGGACCGCTATTTCCAACACCATACGGATCCGTCTCAGGCCGGTGTTCCGTTCACTTCCGACTTCCACCAACCGGAGACCTATCGAGGGGGGCTCGTGGCGCGACTCCAGCACCTCTTGGTTCAGCAGCCCGACGGAACGTTTGTCCCGCGTGAACCGTACGCCCGGGACACGGACATCTCTCATGCATGAATAGCTTCCTCATCCGCCCTGCGCGGCCCGGCGACGAGGCGGGCGCTTATTACGTTTGCCTCAAAACGGGAAACTTCGGCCAGGATGGCGAACCCTTTTACCGGGACGATCCCGATGCCTTGGGGCGCATTTTCGTCGGTCCTTATCTGGCGTATGAACCGGAGTTCGCGTTGGTCGCGGAAGATGCCGAGGGGATTTGCGGCTATGCTCTCGGGGCCCGGGAATCACGGACCTTTTACCAACGTTACGAACGCGAATGGCGACCGTCGTTATGCAAGCAATTCCCCGCCCCCACCGGGGATCCGGCTAGCTGGACCCGCGTGCAACAGGTCTATCAATGGTACCACCATCCTGACTATTTCTGTCCGGAACCGTATGCTCAATATCCATCCCACTTGCACATCGACCTGTTGACGCGCGCGCAGGGCCGCGGATTGGGAAGGAGGATGCTGGAGCAGGTGATGGACACGTTGCGCCAGCAGCGTTCTCCGGGAGCCCATTTGGGCGTCAGCCTGTTGAACACCCCGGCCCAGGGTTTCTATCAACGCCTGGGATTCCAGGAGCTAACCCGGGTGGGGGAAGGCGCCGACGGCTGCCTCTATCTCGGCCGACGATTTCATCCCTGAGGCCAGAACCATGAGCCGCGCCCACTCGTTGTTGCAGCGCTGGATCCTTCCCGGCCTGACCGCCTTCGGGGAGAACTCTTATCTCAGTGCCATTCGGGCCGGCATGGTGTCGGTGGTGCCGTTGACGATCATCGGCGGACTGTTCCTGGTGGTGGCCTTCCTACCGCTGCCCGGATGGGAGGAACGAGTGGCTCCTTACGCCCAACTATTGCAGATCCCGGTGACCGCTACCTTCGGGCTCCTCTCCGTGTTCGTTTGCTTTGCCATCGGCTATGATTTGGGGAAGCAGTTTCAGCAGGAACCGCTGGTCAGTGCCACCATGGCCACACTGGTCTTTCTGATGATTCAACTGAACCTGGAGGATCAGTCCCTGGTGATGGATGGCCTCGGTTCTCAGGGTCTTTTTACCGCGATCCTGATTGCCCTTCTAACGGTGTGGGTGCAGCGGTTTTTTACGGAGCGGAACTGGGTCATTCGGATGCCCAAGGCGGTTCCGTCCGTGGTATATGAGTCGTTCCTGTCGCTGGTGCCGATGGTGGTGCTGGTGCTGGGGCTCTGGCTGGTTCGGTTTGTGGCGGGAGTGGACATCAACGGCGCCATCCAAAAATTGTTCTCACCGCTGGTGTTTGCTTTGAACACGTTGCCGGGGATTCTGGTGTTTGCCTTTCTGGTGACGCTGTTGTGGTCGGTGGGCATCAACGGAGACAACACGCTGGACGCCATTGTCGCTCCGATTTTCCTGCAATACCTGACAGCCAATGTGGAAGCCGCCTCCCAGGGGCTGCCGCTGCCTTACATCACCGCGCAGGGCTTCTTTACCAGCTTCGTCAACGTGGGTGGCACCGGCGCCACCATCGCGCTGGCGTTGGTGATGCTCAACTCCAAGGAACCGGGTTATCGAAAGGTCAGCCGGCTTTCGCTGCCCACCCAGATATTTGGGATCAACGAGCCGATCTTCTTCGGATTCCCCATCGTGTTGAATCCGATCTTCATGGCGCCCTACATCCTGAACGCCCTTATTCTAACGACCGGGAGTTTTCTCCTCATGGATTGGGGCTTGATCCGAAAACCGTTCGTCAACGTGCCGTGGACGACGCCGCCGATCATCGGGCACTTCCTGGTTTCGGGCGGGGACTGGAGAGCCGCGGTGTGGGGCGCGGTGTCGATCGTGATTGCCATGGGGGTCTATTTTCCCTTCGCCAAAGCGGCGGAACGCCAACGGTTACAGCAGGAAGCCGAGGGGACGGCGCATGAATGAGATCAGGGGGTGCTGACGCGGAAGAAAAGCGGTGAACTCCCTTCGGGAATGACCCATTCCAAGTTCGACGATCCGGTGATGGGAAACACGTCATCCAGTTGTCTCCAGCGGGTCAGATCCGTCGAAACGTGAAGACTGTAGGAGCGCCACTCCGATCCATCGGCCTGAATGGTTAGCTGCCCCGGGGATCCGACGGAAATCGTTAGGTTTCTCGGCCGGAATTCATCCATGTCTTCCAGGGGCAGGAGGGTCAGGCCTGAGAAGTCCGAGTCTTGGGCAAGGGTTGCTGCTGGCACGAACCTGTTTCTCAGCGGGCCTACCGTAAAGGTTGCCCAAGCCACCTGTTCGGCGGTGGCAAAGGTAGTGTCGAGGTCCACCGCATTCCAAGCCCGGACTATCAGAGTTACGCTGTCGCCCGGCTGGGTCCCCGGGATCACCACGTCGTTGATGACGAACAATCCATCGAGGATAAGTGGAACACCGAGCTCGCCATTGGGGGTCAGGATGAGGCCATTGGGAGTCAGGAACTGAACCCGTCCAATCCCCTTCGGCACCAAATTGCCGTTGATATCCGTGATGAAGGCCCGTCGGGATTGTCCTGCTGGAACGAAATTGTTGCTGAAAGTGACCACACCTTGTGCGGCGGCCGATGGACCGACCACCAATAACAGTGCGATCAACCAAGGTGGCCTGCTGGCATGACGGTTCATTCTCGTATCAGTGTTTGCTACGAAGAATTCTCTAATCTTCAAATCTTAGCAAGAACTGTTTGCCCAAGCGTCATTCCTTAACTTTCCTCGGGGCTTCAATTACCCGCCGTGACCGTTCCCCGAAAGGCGGTCAGCGCCAGAATCACCAGGAACACCCCCCACGCCAGCCCGCCGGCCGCCGCCAACCGAAAACGACTCGGGGCTTGGGTCAACCAAGCGATGGCATTCCGCAGGCGCCAGGGAGCCATCGACCACCACATGGCAAAGAACATCCACACGTAGGCCCAGCCGGTGACCGTGTTGCGCCACGGACTGTCGTGCCACCGGGCTGTCTCGCACATCAGCCAGGCCATCATGAGCATCAACACCGCCAGGCCGCGTACTGCGAGATAGTCTTTCACAAACAGGCAACACCCCACCCCGACGACGGCAAAACCCACCAGCATCAGATTCTTCCACGGGGCGATGTCGGCGAGGGTCTCGTGCCACAAGTTCCATTCGAACCACAGCGTTCCCGCCAGCATCAGGACCACACCGGCGTTGACGTTGCGGGGAAACTTCTGCAGCCAGGCGCTCACCGGGCCGGGGCGGAGCAGCGCCGTCAGATGAGAAGCGACCATGCCGGCGCCCAAAAGGAGACAAAGCAGTGAGAGAGTCATGAAAATCAGCAGGTGGCGAGTGCGGCCTCGGAGGCCAGGTCGTCCTCCAATCCCGCGAGGACCGGAATCCCGTAGAGCGTAAAGGCGCTCGCTCGTTCGATGCGGACGTCCAGCAACGCCCCGAGGTGACGGGGGGCGCCTTCGAAGACTACGATCCGATTGGAGCGGGTTCGACCTTCCATTCGCGAAGCATTCCGCCGGCTGGGACCTTCCACCAGGATTTCCACCGTGCTTCCCACCAGCGCCGCATACTTGCGGGAAGCCATCTCATTGATGACGGCCAGAAGCCGGGCATGGCGTTCTTCGATGACCTCGCCGGGAATCTGCTCCGGCAGGGCCGCGGCCGGGGTGTCGCGGCGGGGAGAGTACTTGAAGACAAAGGCTTGATCGAAGCCGACCGCCTGACAGAGCGACACGGTGTCGGCAAAGTCCGCTTCGGTCTCCCCGGGGAAACCGACGATGATGTCGGTGGTGATGGCGAGGTCAGGCCGCTGGCGACGCAATCGGTCCACCAGGTCGAGATACCGTTCGCGGGTATAGCCGCGGTGCATGGCGCGGAGCAGGCGGTTGGAACCGCTTTGGACCGGAAGGTGGGCGTGTTCGACGAGCTTGGGTAACCGGCCAAACGCGCGGATGAGATCGTCGCCGTACCCCTTCGGATGGGGGGATGTGAACCGGATGCGCTCCAACCCGTCCACGGCCTGCACGGACTCCAGCAATTGCACAAAGGCCGATTTACCGTCCACCACTGGATAATCCCGCCGACCGAAACTGGTAACGATTTGGCCGAGCAAGGTGACTTCGCGAACGCCGCGCGACACCAGGTTCCGGACTTCGGCCACGATATCGGGGATGGTCCGGCTGCGCTCGGCGCCGCGGGTGGCGGGAACGATGCAGAAGGTGCAGTGCTGGTTGCATCCCTGCATGATGCTGACGAAGGCCGTGACCGCCCGGGAGGGCAGATGCTCGCGGAGGGCCGCTTGCGAGCCGGGTTCGTCCGCGGTGTCCACGATCTGGGATTTTCGTCCTTGGAGGAGAGCGTCGAGGTGTTCCCCGACGCGGTGGAATTTCTGGGTTCCGACCACGAGCCGCACACCGTGCGACGGATCCAGCAACTCCTCGGCCCGACTTTGGGCCATGCATCCGAGAAAACCCAGTACGGGCCGGCGGCCCTGCTTGTGCGCGGCCCCGGCCACCGCCGCCATCTTGCCCAGGGCTTTCTGTTCCGCCAGATCCCGGACGGAACAGGTGTTCAGCAGGACGACATCGGCGGACGATTCTTCCGTCGTCAGGGAATAACCATGGGCCAGGAGCTGCGCGGCAACCGCCTCGCTGTCCCGTTCATTCATCTGGCATCCATAGGTTTTGATGAAGACCCCTGGCATGAAACGAAAAGTGCATGGAACGTAGGGAAGGGAGGGAGGGCGGGGAAGTTCCAAATCCCAAATCCCAAGCGCCAAAACCGGAGACGGACC
>CAYYSX010000131.1:0-1855 GCA_964474315.1 uncultured Verrucomicrobiota bacterium
TCGAACGGCGATTCGACACCCGAACTACCCATCACTTCCCATTGAACCTCAGTCCGTTGGAGCGACAGGTCACAGAACTGCCAGAAAATGTGCCGATTTCGCCGGTTTGGTCAAGTCGGCGATGGATATCCGATTGCTGATTAGCCAGTCCTTCACTACTCCTCCAAGACCGCTTGGCTGGCACTTCTGCTGGCACCAATTCGTGCGAGGAACTCAGTCGTATTGCGGCCCAGTGGAGAAAATCGGAGCGGATCTCGAAAGCAGTCGAAATCTCTTTGCCAAGAGATTGCTTGGAACTGCGTCGGCGCACGCCGGCCGGCTGGCTACCGGCCAGGGTAAGAAGGAGCACGATAGGCACGCCCGCCAGCGCCTGAGTGCGGCCACTCTCCGTCAGGATTAACGCTTCTGTGGTGACAGACTCTCGTTCGAAGCTCTCAGCCGTTCAAAGGAATCATGACTCGTGCGCCTCTGTCGCGAACGATGAAGGCGAGCACCTGAGTCGTGGTCGCACCGGGATTGCGGGAAATGACGTGCGCTGATCCGGGCGGCTCGTAGAAACGATCGCCAGCGACCAGTCGCCGAAGGGGGTGGCCTTCTAACTGAAACTCCAGCTCGCCCGTGAGGACGTAGCCCACAAGAAGGCCGGGATGCTGATGCGGAGGCGTGGAATCGCCCGGTGAAAAGGTCGCTCGTAAGAGAACGATCTCACGCGTCGGATCGCCGGGATAAGGCTCGCGAAACAATTCGACAGGCCGGGAGGTCGCAGCAGTATTGGCATCGGCATTTCGTTCGGGCTCTGCCTGCTGTGGTGGACTAGCCAACGCTGGATTGGACACTTCTTCGGTCGTGGTTGTTTTCATAGGTGGTCTCCGGGCAGCGGGGAATTTGTCAGTCAATCCTCAAAGACGGCCTCCGACTAGGTCACCAGCGCCAGGGCAGCCGCGTCATCGAAGCCAAGTTGGCGACCTGCACTGCGAGCGGCGTCGATCTCCGGGCCGGAGAACTCCGGCGCGGCGATCAGGACGGAGCGCAGGGCTGGATGTTCGGGGGGCTGCGGGACGAGGCCCAGGCGCGTGCGCTGGGCTTCACTGGCTCCGAAGAGCCGCGCGGCGCGCTCGTATCGACGCTCGGCCACAGCGAGGCTGGCGAAGGCATCCAACTGGTAGGCCGCCCCCCAACGATTGCCGACCGCGAGACCGCCGTTGAGGCTTTGCGCCAGATGCTCCCGGGCCAGCGAGTATTGGCCAAGGACCATCGCATTCACACCGACGCCCCACGCGAGGATGGTCCATTGCCAGGCATCATCGAGGTGGAGGTAGATCGCGAGGCTCTCGGCTTCCCAGGCCAGGGCTTGCGCAAAATCTCCTTCCTCCGCGCAGAGGACCGCGCGCACGTGCCGCACGTGGGCGGTGAGGCGCGGGTCTTTTACCACGGCAGCCAGGGAGGCGGCTTCTTCGAGCAGGGCGGAGGCGCGCGGAAAATCGCGAGCGTCCAGGGCGTGGAAGGCCAGGTCGGTCAAGGTCTGGGCGACCCCGCGCCGGTCGCCCAGTTCGCGAAAGAGGGCGAGGGCTTCGGTGTGCCGCGTGTGGGTTTCGGGCATGTCGTCGGCGATCCAGGCGAGACGCCCGGCCGCCGCCAGTCCGTGCGCACGAACGGCATCGCGGGTCGCGTTTTCGGGATGGGCGAGCAGTTTGTCCGACTGCACGCGGGCTTCCCTGAAGAGACCGCGCACTTCGAGGTAACGCTGGACGGCCGTCCACAGGCGGAGCCCTTTCGCCGCTTCCCCGGGCAGGTCGAGGCTCGTCTCCACGGCGTAGCGCACGTTGGATTCCTCAAGCGCCGCTCGTTCCAGATG
>CAYYSX010000131.1:1955-15484 GCA_964474315.1 uncultured Verrucomicrobiota bacterium
TCGTCTCCACGGCGTAGCGCACGTTGGATTCCTCAAGCGCCGCTCGTTCCAGATGCTCCTTTTGATCCGGCCCGCAGAGTCGCTCCGCAGAACGTTCACCGGCTTCGACAAAGTAGTCGAGATGGCGCCGCCGAAAAATCTCGTGCTCATCCGATTCCATGAGTTTTTCGCCCGCATAACTCCCAATCGATTCGAGCATGAAATACCGCGCGTCGTTCTTCGGCGGCCGGGCCACGGAGACGAGCGATTTATCTACCAGAAGGCCGAGCAGATCGATGATCTCCCACGACGGCAACGTATCGCCGGCGCACACGGCTTCGATGGCCTCGAGCGTGCCTCCCTGCGCGAAGACGGCCAGCCGGCGAAACAGGGCGCGCTCCGGTTTGGTGAGCAGATCATGGCTCCAGTCGATCAGGGCACGGAGTGTCTGCTGGCGCGGCACCGCGGTGCGGCTGCCGGTGGTGAGCAAATGAAACCGATCGTCCAGCCGCTCGACGATCTGCTGGAGGGGGAGCAGGCGAATCCGCGCGGCGGCCAGTTCGATGGCGAGCGGAATGCCGTCGAGTCGCCGGCAGATTTGCGCGACGAGGTGGACGTTGTCGTCGCTCAATTGAAAGGCGGGACGTGCCGCGGTCGCGCGGTCCAGAAAAAGACGAACGGCCTCGAACTGCGCCAGGCACTCGGTGGCCGCGGGAGCGCGGGCGAGGTCGCTCCAAGGCTCGGGAAACGAGAGAGGTGGCAGCGGCCAGGCCGTTTCGCCCGCCATGCCCAGCGGCTCGCGGCTGCTGGCCAGGATGCGAAGCTGCGGACACGAACGCAGCAGCGTTTCGGCGAGGCCCGCGCTGGCAGCGACGAGGTGTTCGCAATTGTCGAGGACGAGCAGGAGCCGCTTGTGGCGGAGGAAGCTGGAGAGCGTGGCGGCGAGCGGGCGCTCGGTCTCCTGGCGAAGATCGAGCGCGGCCGCGACGCTTTCGACGACCATCGCGGGATCAGTGGTCGTGGCGAGTTCGACGAACCAAATGCCGTCCGGATAGTGGTCGATCAGGTCGGCAGCCACCTGCAGCGACAGGCGCGTCTTGCCGGTGCCACCCGCGCCGGTGAGCGTGAGCAGGCGCGTGCGGCCGAGCAGGCGCTTCACTTCGGCCAGTTCGCGCTCGCGGCCGATGAAGCTCGTGAGTTGCAGGGGCAGATTATTCGGCGCGCATTCGAGCGAAAGCAGCGCCGGGAATTGGGACGGCAGATCGCTGGCGGCGAGCTGGAAGAGGGGCTCGGGGCGGGCGAGATCGCGCAGCCGATGTTCACCGAGCGCCCGCAAAGTCACGCCCGCCGGCAGCACGTCGCGAACGAGTTCCTCTGTGGGCAGCGAAAGCAGCACCTGGCCGCCGTGGGCCGAGGCGAGGATGCGCGCCACGCGATTCAGCGCCCGGCCAAAATAATCGCCCTCCCGCAACTCCGCCGTGCCCGTATGCAGCGCCATGCTCACCTTGATTCCGCCGGCGCCTTCCCAGGTCGCTCGCTGCAACGCCCGCTGCGCCTGCACCGCGCCGCTCAGCGCATCCTGCGCGGCATCGAAGGCGACGTAAAACGCATCGCCGACGGTCTTGAAAACGAACCCTTTGCTGGTCTCAAAGGCCTCGCGCAACAGCCGGTCGTGCAACGCCAAATCCACGCACATGGCCTCCGGCTGCTGCTCCCATTTACGCGAGCTGCCTTCGATGTCGCTGAACAGGAAGGTGATCGTTCCCGTGGGGAGTTGAGTCATGGAACGATCCCTTCATTTAGCGGGCGCCGCCGGCCACCCGGATGGTTTCGCCCGTGATCCAGTGGGACGCGTCGGAGGCGAGGAAGACGGCGGCGGCGGCGATGTCCGCGGGTTCGCCCAAGCGGCCGAGCGGCGTGATCGCCGCATAGCGCTGGAGGCTCTCCTCGCGGTAAAGCCCCTCGGCCTCGGTGCCTTCGCTGCGCGTGTAGCCCGGCGCGATCGCGTTGACGCGGATCCGGCGCGGCCCGAGTTCCGCCGAGAGTCCTTGAGTGAGATTTCCCAGCGCAGCCTTGGTCGCGGAATAGAGTACCGCGTTGGGCTGGGAATGGCTGCCGACGATGGAGCTGATATTGATCACGCTGCCGCCCTCGAACCCGAACTGCCGGATCGCCTCCTGCAGGGTGAGAATCGGTCCGAGCACGTTGACGGAGAATTCGCGGTGGAACTCGGCGATGGTGATCGCCTCGAAGGGCTCGAACTTGAAGACGCCGGCGTTGTTCACCAGCACGTCGAGTCGGCCAAACGCCTTTTTCGTCTCGGCAAACAGCCGCTTCACGTCTTCTGGATCGGACACGCTGGCCTGAACGGCGATGGCATTGCACCCGGCATCGGCGAGTTCGGCGAGGACGCGGTCGGCGCCTTGCCGGTTCGAAGCGTAGTTTACAACGACAGAGGCGCCTTGCGCACAGAACGCTTTGGCGATGCCCGCGCCGATTCCCTTCGAGGCCCCGGTGACGATGGCTACCTTGCCACTTAATGAGTTCATATTAGTCTCCGTCAGGGAAATTTGCGGACAGGCCAACGAGTCTTTCACTCAAATTCCACAGGCGGCGGGCAATGGCAGGATCAATCGCGTAGAGTTTGACGCCTCCACGCTTCATCGCGTCCGCATGGAGTGCGGCTTGCCCGGAATCGCCCTCGCTGAGCGGCGCGACGTCGTTATCTTCGCAATACACGCCGCCGATGCCCTCAAGCTTCGGGCTGGTCGCGCACCAGATGAGGGTGGACGCACCTTGCTCTACGTTTTTCAATCCCTTCGCCGGATCGACGACCGGATGGCCGTGCTCGTCCAGGCCACCCGCCTGGCGGATTTGCTCCCGCGTCATGTGTTTGGCGAGTCCTGTCTCCACGATGCCGCCGGGATGCAGTGAGAATGCGCGCACATTTTCCTGCCGGCCGCGACGGTCGAGTTCGACCGCAAAGAGAATGTTGGCGGTCTTCGATTGGCCGTAAGCCAGCCACGGATCGTAGGGGCGATGCTGGAAATTCGGGTCGTCGAAATCCACGGGCGAAAACCAGTGCGCCCGCGACGAGACCGAGACGACTCGCGCGCCTTCAGCCCGACGAAGTGCTGGCCAGAGGCGAGCCGTGAGCTGAAAGTGCCCGAGGTGATTCGTGGCCAACTGATGCTCGAATCCACGGCTATCCCGAGCGAGCGGGCAGGCCATGATGCCGGCATTGTTTACCAGGAGGTGCAGGGGTTGGGCGTCGGCTAAAAACCGCGCGGCAAACGCGTCGATTGACGCGGGATCGAGCAAGTCCATCGCCTCAACCTCGACGCCAGGGACGGTGGCCAGCGCCGCGGTGGCCCGCGGCACATCGCGCGCCGGGATAATGACCCGCGCGCCTGCGCCGCGCAGGACGCGAGCGGTTTCCCGGCCGAGGCCGGAATAGCCGCCCGTGACGACCGCGATTTTTCCCCTCAGGTCGATGCCGTGGATAACATCGGCAGTCGTCGAGATGATACCGAATCCGGAGCCGATAGGTTGCTGGTGTGTCGTCATTTCGATTTAGGGTTTGGTGTTTCTCTGGGACGACAGCCTTATTTCAGGCGCTTCTTGAGCATCTCCGCGGCCTGGTGCAGGGCGTCGCGCACCGCGGGCACCTGGCTGATCGCGTTGAGCAGGCCGTAGTCGTGAATGAGATTTTCGTAGCGCACCACGGTGACATCCACGCCCGCTGCATCGAGCTTGCGCGCGTAGGCGAGCCCTTCGTCGCGCAGCACGTCATTGCCCGCCACCTGGATCAGTGCCGGGGGAAGTTCCTTCACTTGCTCCGCAGTCGCCTGGAGCGGCGAGGCGTAGATTTCGCGCCGCTGCGCGGGATCGGTGGTGTAGGCGTTCCAGAACCACTGCATCATGGCTCGCGAGAGGAAATAGCCATCCGCGTATTCGTGGTAAGACTCGGTGTCGAAGTTCGCGTCCGTGACCGGCCAGAGCAGGATCTGGCACTTGAGTTCCGGCCCGCCCGTGTGCTTCGCCATGAGAGCGACGGCAGCGGTCATGTTGCCGCCGACGCTGTTGCCCACGATGGCCAGTCGCTGGCCATCGACCCGAATCTCGTCGCCGTGTGCGGCGACCCACTTCGTCGCGGCGTGGATTTCTTTGATCGCCGTCGGGTAGTGTGCCTCGGGCGACGGCGTGTAATTTACGAAAACGGCGGTGAAACCGCTGCCGGTCACAAGGTCGCGGACAAAGCGCTCGTGCGTGGGAAAGTCGCCGAGAATCCACCCGCCGCCGTGGACGAAGATGAAGGCCGGCAGGACGGCTCTGCTGCCAGCAGGACGGACGAGGGTGAGGCTCACCTGCAATCCGTCCTGCGTGATCGTTTTCGCCTCGATGTCGCAGGCCGGCAAATCAAGCGGGACGGAAGCCTGAGCGTCCACGAGCACTTTTCGCGCTGCGGCGGGCGTGAGCGTTTCGATCGGTTTGCCGCCGCCGGAATTGAGGGTTTTGAGAAACTCGCGGACGCGGTGTTCGACTTTCGGATTTTGAGCGGGATCGATGAGATTCATGTGAGTGGATTTGAGGTGGGTGATTTGATCGCGGAGTGAGTGAGAAAAGAGGCGTCGTGGGTGCCCGGTGCTTTCGCTGACGAAAGACGCGATCCAGGCCGGCCCGTCCACCAGGCCCATGCGGTCAGCGCCACACCCAGTAGCGCGGGGAGGCTGACCGCGGGGAAATCGCGAGCGAGCGCGGCTGGCCCGCAAATGCCGACGGCCACTTCCCACACGTGAAAGAGCGCGTGCGCGATCAGCCACGACGTGGCCGCCGCCCACACTCCGACCCGTGCCGCCGGCCGAAACATGCCGATGCCGAAAGCTACGCCGAGGAACATCTGGATGAACCCGATGTCGCGGATGAAGTGCTGGTTGTAGAAGCCGGTGGTGGTAACGCCAGGGACAAGCAAATACCACTTTTCTGGCGCGATGAGCATGAACAACCCGTTCCCAAACAGGAACAGGCCATTAAATGCCACCATGAGCCACACGACGATCAAACTGGCGCGGTTCATGGCCCTTACTTTGCGAGGCTGAGTTCTCTCCTAGGTGCGGAGCGGCGGAGCCAGTCTGCGAACCGCGTCGGCCCGAGGCGCGGGTGATCGCCCGGAGTCAGGCTTTGATCGTTCACCTTCACGCCGAAGTAGCGCGCGCTGGTGTCGGTCACCACCTGGCGCGGGTCGTCGCTGGCGCGGAGGAAACGCCGTACGAGTTCATCCATGCGGATGGGTTCGGGACCGGCCACTTCGACCGTGTCGTTCAACGGTTCGGCGAGGGCGACCTCGGCCACGGCGGCCGCCACATCGTCCGACCCGATGGGCTGCATGAGAGCGGATGGCAGCCGAACCGTGGGGCCTTCGGTGGCCTGCTGGGCGATGCCGGCCACGAACTCGAAGAACTGTGTGGCGCGGACAATCGTGTAGGGAACTTTGGACGCCTTGATCCGAGCTTCCTGGGCCATCTTCCCGCGGAAGTAGCCGCTCGTGAGCAGACGCTCGGTGCCGACGACCGACAGCGCGATGTGATGCCGCACGCCGGCGGCGACTTCCGCGAAAAGAAGGTTGCGGCCCGAGGTCTCGAAGAAATCGAGCACGGCCTGATCCTCCCACGAGGGGGCGTTAGCGACGTCCACCACGGCGTGAGCACCCGCGAGCGCTTCGGCCAGTCCTTCCCCGGTGATGGTGTTGACCCCCGTGGAGGGGGATGCGGCTAGCACCTGGTGGCCCCGTTGAAGAAGGTTCTTCACGACTTTTGAGCCGATCAGCCCGCTGCCGCCGATAACGACGATCTTTATGTTGTTGTTCATATTTTTGTTTTTTGAGTAGCAAACCGAAGCGGCTTTGTGCCGGCCGATGATTTGCTACCTGTATCTAACAGTTTCTGCGGGCACACATTTCAAAAAAACTGAAGTTCGTTCACTGCTCGCGGTGGAGGAGCCGAAGCCTAAGCCGGCGAAGATACGGGCGGTGTCGTACGAGGCAGCGATTGACGAGTTGTTCAAACGCATGCGGACGTCTTAGTTTGGCCCTAATCCAACAAGCGATCAGTACTCCCAGGTGGCCGGTACGCAACGAAAGGCGTCGCCGGCGACCGCCACATGGCAGACGGACGGGAACGACAGGTGAGTGGCGACCAGCGGCTCGCGGGTCGCCGCCAGCTCCCGCAAAAGACCGACCCGGACGCGGGCCGCCTCCACAGGGTCGTGTTCGAAGCCGTTGTACCACTCGGGGTGGTCGAACCCGACCTCGAACACGGCGTCGCCGGCGAACGTCAGTCGGTCGCTGCCGGACGCCAGGCGGACCACACTGTGCCCTGGGGTATGGCCGCCGGTTCGACGGACGACCACCCCCGGTGCCACTTCGAACTCTTTCTCGAACGGCCGCAACTGGCTGCGGTACTCGTTCAAGAACCGCTTGGCCGCCCGCCGAAGCGCGTCCGGGAACCCCGGCGGCATGGAGGTGCGGGAGAAATCGGGCGACTCCCAGAACTCGGCCTCGGCGGCTGCCAAGTGGACCCGCAGGTCCGGACGCAGCCGGTCCCTCACGCCGTCGGCGAGCAGCCCGCCAACGTGGTCCATGTGCATGTGGGTAAGCACCACGTCGGTCACGGAGGCAAGATCGATGCCGGCGGCCTCCAGTCGCTGGACCAACCGCCCGGCCCGTGGCAAGTTCAAGTCCGGGTCCGCGCCGAGCCCAGCGTCGATGAGTATGGTCCGACCGCCGCTACGCACCACGACCACGTTCAGCGCCCACTCGAGCTTGTCCGGCGGCAGGAACATGTCGTCCATCCAGGCCGCCCGGACGGCCGGGTCGGCGTTGTGTGCCAACATCGCGCCTGGCAGCGATAGCACCCCATCGCTGACCACCAGCACGTCAATCTCGCCGACCCGCAGCGCGTAGCGCGACGGAACCAACTCGTTGGGCACCGGTCTACCGGGGTGTGAAGTGTTGTCCAAGTTCATGTTTAAGTTCATGTTCATGTTTGTCTCCTGCTGATCAATCGTACGGGGTTACTGATAACTGATAAGAATTTGCTCTTGGGATTCGCGGAAGAGATCATTGGAGTCGATAAGCCACCAAAGAAGTTCGGATGCGTTATCGAGTTCAGTGCGCAGTTCTTTGAGATCATACTGTTCTTGCCATATCGGGGGTGGCCCTGAACTACTTGGCCACAAAGCCGATTTTTTCGTGGGTGCCATCACAGAAGGGCTTGCTGGCAGAACCTCCACAGCGGCAGAACGATTCATCTGTACTTTGATAGACGGGTTCGCCCTTTCTGTTCAGTACAGTAAAACTGCCCGTGATATGCAGCGGGCCATTGGTCGTGGTTTCGAAACACAGTTTGCCACCGGACAATGTTTCGATGATCGACTGCGGCTCGGCGACCGTATCGGGCGCGACAAAACCAATGGCTTTATGTGCATTGTCGCAGAAAGGTTTGTTGGCAGAACCTCCACAGCGACAAAGGGCAGCACGGGTGTCGTTTAGCACCAACTCACCCGCACCATTGATAATCGTGAAATCGCCACGCACATGCAGTGGGCCATTTTGAATGAGACGGATCGTGTTCTGTTCCTGGGCGAGTTCGGCTTCGCCGCCATCTTTGCGTTCATAATGCAGGGCTCCGGAAGGACAAGCCAGAACCGCCATCGCCACGCTATCTGGTGACGCTGCATCGGGCAGGACCCAGGGGCGTCTGTTGGTATCAAAAACGGCGTGCAAACGTTTAAGGCATTCGGCCCCATGAATGCAGCGCCCCGCCTCATACATAACATCAATTTTCTCGCCCGTGTAATTACGAATACCTTTTTCCATGACAACAGTCTCCTGGCGGCTTGGCGTGATAAAGTCGATTTTTGTTCTTTTAGGAGCAAACCGAAGCGGCTTTGTGCCGGCCGATGATTTGCTACCTGTTTCTAACAGTTTCTGCGGGCGCACATTTCAAAGAAACTGAAAGCCTGTTTGAAAATTCGAAGGGCTCCTGTTTTCGGGAGAACGGCGGGCGGGCGGCGTTGCTCCTCCGTTACCGACCCCGGCGGGTATCGCTCCCTCCTCAGCCTGGCCCGCCGGCCGTTTTCCCGAAGACCCTCCGGGCGGCGGGTCTTTTGCCTCAGGCCAGCGTTGCCTCGACTGTCACAGCCCGCGGCGGGGATGCTCCGGTCTCGGCGCCTTGTGGCCCAGGCCAAAATCCCTCGCCGCAGGACCCCTTCGAATTTTCAAACAGGCTCTGAAGTACGTTCCGAAAACCTGCCGCCGCACGACGACTTCTGCTCCCCTCAAGTGTTGCCGCTGAAGTCGCTCTCGGTTTGAAGTCGGAAGCCCGCCAGTTTCACGCCATCCAGGATGTGATCGATCAAGTCTGGCTGATTGCGAAACCACTTCCCGAGATGCTTCTTTCCGAAGATCTGCTCGAACTCCGGCCATAACTGCAGGGTTCGGGCGACGTTGCCCAGCGCGGCTGACCGGTTGCCGAGTTGCGCCTGAACCATGGCGGTAAAGCAGTGGGCGACCCAGAAGTCGGGCATGTTGAAGTTCTGATGGATCGCGAGTGCCTCGGCGTAGTGCCGCTGGCGGTACTCGTTGAAAAAATGTCCATAGCGATACCAACCGGGATGATGAGGGCAGAGATAAATCGCCCGTTCCGTCAGCCGAAGGCCACGGTTCCAGTCACCTGAAAAGCAGAACAGAAGGCCAAGATGGGCCATCGTGTAGCTGCAGCGATGGTTGATGGTCAGCGTCCGCTCGGCCGCAGCGCGAAATGCGACCAGGTTCCCGCAGAAGTATTGGGCCTCGGCAAGAGCGTAATTCGCCATGTGACTGGCAGGATCGGCAGCGATGGCGCGCTCCGCCGCACGGAGAGAACGGTCCAACGCGTCCGGCCTTGGGTTGAAGCCATGCCGATCTTCATCGACAATCACGATCGCCAGGGCCGCCCAGGCGTCAACGCACCCCGGATGACGCTCGACCGTGTGCTCGAGCGCGATCCGCGCCATCAGGTGATCCTCCGCGCTGCCGCGCTGCTGTGCGAGGAAGAACCGCCACACCGCTTCATACGGCGTCAGCGTTTCCGGCAGTCGGGTGCCCGTCGTCGCGGCGATGGCACGAGCGAGTACTCCATACACGTCGGCCACGGTCGTGACGACGCGATCCGTCAGTTCGTCTTGCAGTTCGAAGGTATTCGCCTGTTGTAAGTCGCGCTCGAACGTCTCTGCCCAAAGGTGCGCGCCAGAATCCGTGTCCACCAATTGCGCGGCAAAGCGCAGCCTGTTTCCCAGTTGTCGCAGGCTTCCTTCCACGACATAGCGCGCGCCCAGTTCGTGGCCGGCCCGGCGCACGTCGAACGACTCCGCGACAAAGCGCGAGGTCAAACTGCGCGCGATCACCCGAAGATAGGGAAAACGCGACAGACCGGTGACGATTTCTTCGTTCAGCCCGTCCGCGAGCACCGCAATCTCCGAGTTGGCGCCGCTGAATTTGAACGGCAGGACTGCGACCCAGAAACCTTCCTCCCGACGCGCTGCCGCCTCCGCGACCGAGGGCACTGCCTGCTCCATCTTGCAGCACCGCTGGACGGCGGCGAGCAATTCACGCGCAGTTTGGGGACGGGCCGCAGGATCGACGGCCAGCATCGACTTCAATAGTTCGATCACTGGCGCCTGGATTTCCACGGCCTTGAGCTGATCGAAGGACGGCCCTTCGGATTGTCGCGCTCGAATCTCTTCGAGCGATCGTCCGGTAAAGGGCGTCCGGCCGGTGAGCAGATACCAAAGGGTGGTCCCGAGAGAATAGATATCGGAACGCGTATCGACACGCGTATTCCCGGCGCCGGCAAACTGCTCCGGACTGGCAAACGCGGGTGTGCCAATAAAGCCGCCCTGAGTTTGCTCGACTCCGGTTTCCGCAACTTTAGCCACGCCGAAATCAATCATCTTCACGAGGAGCGAATCGATCGCACCCGCTTCGCCCTGCCGCGAAGCAATCATGAGATTAGAGGGTTTGATATCGCGGTGGACTACTCCGCACGCCTCGGCCGCGGCCAGAGCGCGGGCGGCCTGAAGGATGACTTCGAGCGCCAGCGCCATCGGCATCGGCCCCTCCCGCCGCACCCGTTCTTCAAGCGTTTCTCCCTCAATGAATTCCATGACGTAGAAGCATTCGCCGTCCTGCTCGCCATAGTAAGTGACCCGCGCGACATTCGGATGATACAGTTGCGCCGCGGCCCGCGCTTCTCGCAAGAACCTCGCCCGCGCGGCAGGATTTTCCGCTATCTGCCGCTCGATCACCTTGAGCGCCACGACCGAGCCTAGGATCGCGTCTCGAGCACGATAGGTGACGGCCATCGCCCCGGCGCCGAGTTCGACCGGAAAACCGTCCGCGCCGACTTCGACCTCGAAATGGGCATAACTCAACGGGCCTGGCATCACGCTGCGACGCGCCGCGGTCCCTGGTGGCGTCGGCTCTTCATCCGGCAGGAAAACCAAACCAAACAGGCACCGCAGGCATTCGCCGTCCGGCCCGCGTCGAGTCAATGGCCGCCTGCAAGTCTGGCAAACTCCCACGGCCGGAGGTTCACCCTCACCGCTTGCTCCGCCCATGATGTTCTCGTCAGGCATCATCACATGATGGCTTCCGAGTCGATTTATTGCATCAGTATCCGGTAAAGATACCTCAGTTCCTCCTCCACCTCCGCGGGATCGGATACCGTGCTGGCCACCTCGGCCCGCAGCGTGTCACGGTAGCGCTGGCGCAGACGCGAAATCCAGGTGCGGAGAGTGGCGATCGGCACGCCGATACGAACCGCGACTTCCTCCTGATTCGGCAGGGCAGCGCTTCCGCCAGCGAGAAAGGGCTTTAGCTCGTCCAGCCACTGCTCTTTGCCTTCCGCGGCAAACGCCTCGCGCAGACGTTGCCAAGTGCGGTTCACGACATTCGACGCCCACGTCAGATCGTAACACATCGCGTCGTCCAGATGCGCCGTGGCCGACATCGCCGCCTCGGCTTCCGGAAGATGCTCGTCGAACGATAGAATTTCATGGCCGCCACCCCGCTTGAGCGCCCGGGCGCGATCATGCTCGTTGATCAGGAAATTCTGCAGCGATCCTAACAGGAAAGTGCGGAGACGGCCCTTCTCTTGATCCGCGCGACTCAACGCATTTTGCGCGAGCAGATGGACGAAGAAAGCCTGAACGAGATCCTGTGCGTCAGCGGAAGCGTAATGGCGGTGCCGCAGAAAGGCGTAGAGCGGAGGCCAGTAGGCTTCGCAAAACGCGGCCAGCGCCCGTTGCGCCGATTCCGCGTTCCCGCTCTGCCCCGCCTGCAATATCACGGTCCAGTGCGTCGTCTGAAACGAAGCACCGCCCTCTTGCAAGGTTCCAGGTACTGGTTTCATGGCCGCGCAGTCTGGGGGGAAGTATCATGGCTTTACGATACATAATTGGTTGGCATCACGGTCATGCCGTCCCGGGCTTTCTGAATTCCTTCGACCACGACGCGCAGGCCCGGGTGGAGTCCCTCTTCGATGACCCACAACTGGCCACTCCGTTCTCCGACGCGCGCCGGTTGGAGGCGGATTCGGTTATCGGCGTCAAGAACCACGACCTCATGACGCCCCCCGCAGTTCGGACACTGCGCGTTGAGGCACGAGCAAGGCCTTGTTATTGACATCGAACTTCACCCGGACGCGGGCAAATTGACTCGGACGAAGCGCGTAACCCAGGTTCGCAAACAGGACCTCCACCCGGAGGGTGCCGGTGGTCCAGCCTTTGGGGTCCACTTCAATCTACCCGACGCCGGTGGAGGTGGGGGAGTTCGCTGCGAGCAGTTTACGGTAAGCGACTACCTCGGCGATAAGAGGTTGCGCAGAAAGTTCTCTGACCTGGGTGAAGCGAGAAGCCCTGGCGGCTGCAATTCGTCTCTCCAACGGCCCAGTTGCCGCCAGCCGGCTGAGTGATGAAGACGGCTACCTGCTGGCGTCTGCGAAAGAACGACTGGATCCGGTGGGGCTCAGTCTGACGGAAGCCGTCAAGGAACAGTTGGAGGCCCGGGCCAAGCTTCCCAATGGCGCCACGCTTCTTGGTGAAGGCTCCTCCGAGTGTTGACCGCGCACTTGAGCGAGACGCCAGCGTGGCCTGGGCCTCCCGATAGCTTGGTCCCTCTTCCGACACCCATTGGACGCCCCTAGAGCAGTTGCACGATGCCATTGCCCAGGGAGTTTCCCTCTGGTGGTCCGACTCTGCCTACCGTAAGTCCAACGTCGCTTCACATTGCCACGGCCCGAGGACGCCGAGTTGACGACCTGCTGACTGGGCCGTCGCGCTCCATGAGGGCTCCCTATTTTTTCTCGCGAACCGTCCCCCTTGTGTCAGGGGTAACCCCGAAATCACTCGGGGCGCGCTTCGGTCTTGGGACTCCCGCTCGATGGATCCAGAATCCCTGTGTCATCGCCAGACACGCGGTGCCACGCTCAGCGGAGGAGGATGATGATGATGCATCGGAATCGCTGGCACTCTGGCCCCGAGACTTTCTACGCTCGCCCCGATGGCCCGCCCGAACTCCAAGGCTACCAACGGTTCAGCGGCGAACCTCGGCTTCGAAGCCAAGCTCTGGCTCGCCGCCGACAAGCTGCGGAACAAAATGGACGCGGCGGAATACAAGCACTTCATCCACCACCTCGCCCCGCACGGCATGGCCGGCTTCGTCCTCGCCCCCGGTCGCTATGTCGGGGCCGAGGAAGTCGAGGACGACGGCGAACCCTTCGCGGAAAAGATGCCGCGCCTCGTCGCCGAACTGAACGCCCAGTTCGCCGAGTCCACGAAACTGGAGCAGGCCATCCGCAAAAATCTGAAAGGCCTCGGTTATGCCTGAGAAAGAAAACAAAGGGACAAAAAGGACACCGCTAAGGGACGGAAAGGCGCTTCGGTCCCATGTGTCCCTGCCGTCCCGTCCTGCCACCGACGGCTTCATCCCGCCCCACGGCGGTTACGAGCAACTCCACTCCTTCCAGAAAGCCCGCATCGTCTATGACGGCACCGTGCGTTTCTGTGACCGCTTCATCGACAAGAAGTCCCGCACCCACGACCAGATGGTGCAGGCCGCACGTTCCGGCAAACAGAACATCCTCGAAGGCAGCCAGGCCAGCGGCACTTCCAAGGAAACCGAAATCAAGCTCACCAACTATCTGCTCGACCAACAACTCAAGCGGCTCGAACAGGATTTCCTGAACGAGGGCGGCCTGCGCGAGCGCATGACCCGCGCCCGCCTCGCCACCCGCGCCAGACAACAACGAGGAGGTCAGCATGGCACTTGAAATGACCTCAAACATTCAACGAACGCCGTCGGCAGTCCCTTCGTCATTTCCGTCGTTGCTGTCCCGTTTTTCTTCCAAGCGGCACGCCCAATTCGTCGAGTCCACGAAACTAGAGCGGACCATCAAAGCAAATCTGAAGGGGCTGGGTTATGGCGGGTGAGCCAGTCAGAATGTGCCCGACAG
>CAYYSX010000132.1:0-15451 GCA_964474315.1 uncultured Verrucomicrobiota bacterium
CCGGATTTTGGAGGTCCACCCTTCTTTGGAACTTGGAACTTGGCTTTTGGAGCTTCCCGCCTGGGGGCGGGAGGCGCCTCCCTTGAACTTTGTGACCTTGCCCTGTCCCGTTGGGCCAACCGCCCGACATTATCGAGGGAACGCTCGCTGATATGGACGATTCGCAACTGCTCCAAGAATACACCCGTGGCTCGGAAGCGGCCTTCAGCACGTTGGTTCGGCGGCATCTGGGACTCGTGTATGCGGTCGCATTGCGCCAGGTGCAGAATCCCTTCCTTGCCGAGGATGTTTCGCAGGCGGTCTTTCTGTTGCTCGCACGCAAGGCCCCTCGACTCCAACCCAACGTGGTCCTCTCAGGCTGGCTGTTTCGCACCGCCTGCCTGGTCGGAAGCAACGTCCGGCGCCAGGAGCAGCGTCGTCAGCCGCGGGAACAGGAGGCTTACGAAATGTCCCAATCCCATCTGCCCGACGACTCGTGGCAACGTCTGGCTCCCGTGATTGACGACGCGCTGGATCGGAACGCGGTGTTGCTCCGCTTTGCCGAGGGGCGAAGCCATCGCGAAGTCGGGCGGGCGCTCGGTTTGAGCGAAGAGGCTGCCAAGAAGCGACTCCCAGCGGGCGCTGGAAAAACTCCGAAGCTGGCTCAACGCTGCCGGTGTTGGTGTTTCGGCCCTGGCGCTCGCGGCGCTGCTGGGCGAACGACTCTGTGCGGCTCCACCTCCGGGATTGGATCGGAGCGTGTCGGCGGCGGCGACGGGGACCTCCCCTCCGGACGCCGCCGGTGTGCTGGCTCGAGAAGCCCAACGCGCGTTGGCGTGGACTCGCGCGCGCGTGGCGGGGGCACTTCTCGCGGGCGTCGGCGCGCTCCTGTTGCTGTGGTAGGCGGTGCCGCTCTCGGAGCCGACGCCGCAGCCCGGTCCGGACCGCGCGGCCAATCCACCCCCAGTCGCCGCCCATCCGGTCAACGCCCCGGGCCTTCCACCGTTTCCTCTCTATTCCGCCTCACTGTGCAGATCAGCGACGCCTCCTGGCGTGAGCCGCGCCAAGATCGCGAGCGGATCGGCTCCATGCGGCGCCTCCGCCTCGGACTCACCGATCGCCAGGGTCGCTGGAGGTCGGCGGTCGTCTCGAAGCAAAGGCCTCGATTTGTATTCCAGTTCGAGCATCCCGACTTTGTGACCGGGTCTCTGGCCATCGATCGGCGAAGTGAAGATTCCACGATGCTGAGACAACTTCAGTCGCATCAGGCCGAGACGATATTAGAGCCCGGATTCGCCATCACCGGCAGCGTGGTGGATGCACAAGGCAACGTGGTGGTTGGGGCGCGGATCGCCGAAGATTGGAGCGGTCCCGGCGTCACTTCGGAAACGGATGGCTCATTTGTGGTGCGCCGCCAACCTCGCGGCGTCCATACGTTGACGGCGTCGGCGGAGGGATTCACTCCGCAATCGTTCGACGTGGTGGCCGGCGGCCAACCGGTCCAGGTGGTCTTGTCGCGGGGAGGCGTCATGCGCGCTCGCGTGCTAACCACTAATGGTGAACCGATCCCCAACGTTTCCGTCGGTCTGGATAACTTCTATGGCCTTTCGCGCATCAGTTGGAGCGGCGTGACGGATGCCGATGGCCGGGTCGCATGGAATGGGGTCACGAGGGGTGGAGATTGCAACAACAGCGCGAAACCGCCATTTGCTGCAGCGCGTCAGGCGTCTTGGTCATAACAACACTCCAATAAAACACCGGCCTCAGACAGAAGACTCAAGAAGGACGCCTCCAATCGGAGGACTCGCATCGATGAGGCGCACTCCACGAACAAAGTCGCCGTCGCACCAGCTCGGCACAGATTGCGCAATAACTCTCCGTGTCGGCGAAGAGCTTTTGTGGTGTCGGCGCACCAACTGTCCACGTTCTGGTGCTGACCCAACTCCAGCACAAAAAATCCAGGTTGTCGTTCGGACGCTCGAAGGGCGACGGTGGCTCTCCCTTCGTGGCGTCAAGGCGTAACAGAGAGTTGGGAATGGCGGGAGAGGTCATAGACGCAACGACAGGACTGAGCGACGCGGGCGGCCCAGCGCGTCCGCTCCAGTGATTTTGTTGGGTATCCTCTGTTTTTGTAAACTCATTTCACACCGGCTCGAATGGCTGCGTCCGGATCGATCTTCGACAACATCTTGGCTGCCCGATCACCTACCGTTCCAGAGACATACGAGTTCGTGTCCTGAAGCAGTCTCAGGAATTCGGGGACAGCCCCCTTGGCGACACCGCCGAAATTCCCAAGGCTGGTGGCAGCATTTCCGCGTACGCTCGGATCCGGGTCGCTTAACACCCGCGTCAATTCGGCCACAATCACATCCAAATTCGTGTCCCAAAAGTGAAAAGCCGAAGCCGCCGACATGCGCACTCCAGGGTCGGGATCGTGCAACGCGGCAATCAACGCAATTCGCGCCATCGGCTCGACCTCATGGTGCGAGTATGCCGTCACCAGATTGTTTGCTGCGCGGGATCGGGTAGTCACATTTCCTGTTGCTAAAATGTTGGTCAATACGGGTACGCTCCTTGGCATCATCCTGGAAAGACCGTTGCCCACGTCCGAAGCGGCACCTGGATCGTTCATGGCCTCGATCAAAGCGGGAAAAGCGGCTTCTGCGGCCGTCCCGAGCGCACCGCAGGCATGCGCAGCTCTTCGATGCCAGAAGACTGCATAGTCCACATCACCATGCAATAAGTGCAACTTTGCCTTCAAGTTGATCCAGTGACGATAGAAGGGAGGGTCCTTGCGGTGGAGATAGTATATGAGCCGTGGAAGGGTATTTGGGCCCATTTTCTGAATCGCTGACTGTGCAGCCGCATACTCGGTCGATCCCTGACTTGCATCAAAACCCTTAAGCCAAACATGCAGCGGTTTGCCTTGGTAAGAAGGTTCCCGACTCGCTGTTCGAAGGGACAACCATACAAAGCCACCCAAAAGCACCAGTAACGAAATGGCGGAACCAATTTTTAAGAGCTTTTTCATGGTGGGCGTATCAGCCGGGGCAAACTGCCCAGATCTAAGCTCAGCGACCCGGCCCGTGGGACGCGTGGATTGCAACCTGAGCGCGATGGCCGGGTTCGCTGGAGCGCTCCAGGAGGCCACAAGGTCGTCATACTCAAAATCCTCTTTTAGATGCTGCCTCACGACAAGCCTGACAAACGCCTGAATCGTCCAACTCGATAGTCGGAAACATCTCCTCGAAACGATACTTCGGGACTGTGCTCGGGGTCTCCGGCTTCCGACCATACTGAAGACAAGCCGAACACTGCTGAATCCACTTCCGGCAACGCGGATCTCGCAAAAACCAATCCAGTGTGCGCGTCTCGCTTCTCACAAGCGTGTGATGTGGCCAGCGGCAGAGCTCAGCGACCGCCGCCGGCCATGCATGTGTTCAGCAATGAACGCTCAGGAATTGCCAGCGACCCTCCGCCGGCCCCGCGGGGCGGCGGTTCGCTGGAGCTTCCGGGCCGCATTGTGTGGTGAAAGACGGTCATGCTCCGCAGGTTCAATGTTGGGAACTTTGGAAAGCACACGGTCGAACTTCTCGCGACTGCCACGCACGGCTCGCTCACGGATGTAGCTGTCTGCATCCAGAACGGCGACTTTCTCGGCGAGGGCCGTTGCGATGAACTTAGTATCCATGACCACGCGCACAAGGACGAAGCTTGAGCAACATCATGCTTCGATGCAAGGCGCGAAGTGGCCAACGACCCCAGCTCAGCGACGGCGGCCACGAGGCGCGTCGATTGGAACAGCAGCGTGATGCCGCCGCTGCAGCGCTTCCGGGTTAGGCTTCTGTAAGCATCTCTGAGCATCGGCTTTCTACTCTGCGTATGGCTGTGAAAACACGGGCTGCTGAAACCAATCTGGCTTGTGACAGGTCAAAGTGAACGTCATTATGGCTCAGCAACGCACGTTCGGCGAGCGGTCCAGGAGGCCGCACGGTGGGGCTCAACTTGCCAAGCGAGTGACACCCCACACGTTGCGTCCACAGCTTCGCCACCCATCTGTTGGAGTTCGGGACCGACATTCGGACGGTGCAGGAGATCTCGGGACATCAGGATGTGGCGACCAGGCAGATTTACACCCGTATCATGCAGAAACCGGGACTGGGAGTACGGAGTCCGCTGGATGCACGCTGAACCACCGGCAGGCTCAGAGTTGGATCGACAGCAGCAGCGCGGCGCAGTGTCGAATCAGCGGACCAGAGACCAGACCCGCGGCGCGTTTCTCCAGCCAGCCCACTCCGGATGGCGATTGACCGCAACGCTGCCGGGATTCGGGTGGTAACGGAGCTTGGACAGCCGGGAATGTGTCTGACATGGTGACGGACATGAAGGTGACTTCACGGGATTTTCAACGGGACTTTGCCCGCATGAAGGCGAAGGCCGCCGCGGGCGAAACGGTGCATATCGTTTCGGAGGGCGAGGAGTTCATTTTTCAAGCCATCAAACCCAAAACCTGGCAGGGGGCGCTCAAGGGCAAGGCCAGGATTACTGGCGATCTCTTTAGTGCGGGGCTGGTCTGGGAGACGTCGCGATGACCCATCTCCTGGACACGCACGCTTGGATTCAGTGTGCGTTGGGCGAACCCTTGCCGCCGCTGGTGAATCAAACGCTCACCCGGCACGCGGACACGCTGGCCCTGGCCGACATCTCGCTTGGGGAAGCCGCCAAGTTGGTGGAACTGGGGCGGCTTCAATTGTCCGTTCCCCTGGCAGAATTCTTCCGTTTGGCGATCACACAGGAATTGAGCGTACTGCCGGTCACGCCGGCGATTGCCGAGCGGGTGACCACCCTGGAGGCTTCGGGCTTTCACCGAGACCCGGCGGATCAATTGATCGTCGCGACCACGTTGGTCCATGGCTTGCGGTTGATTTCCGATGACACCCGCATTCGTCAATGGGGCGGCGTGCCGCTGTTGTGGCGCACGGCTCGATAGGGACTTGCCTCGGTCTCGTTACGCCGTCGCCATCTCCCGTCCGCGTATCGTGCCGGTGGCGCTGCTGCAGGTCGCAGACCCGCGCCCCTCTTCCTCCAGCGGAGCAATGTCGAGATGCGCCCAAACTTCCGACTTCCGGCAATTCAAGCTTGCGTCTTCCAGAAACCACCCACCAATTGTGGGTGTTCTTTTCCAAACCACGATTAGTTGTGGTTCAAGACGGACAAGTGCCCTTGGTCAAGGCCAGGGGAGAATCGGGAAGCGGGTGCAAATCCCGCGCGGTAGCGCCGCTGTAACGGGTAACGAAACGCCCTCCAGCCACTGGTCCTGACGGACTGGAAAGGCCGGCGAAGTAGGATGACCCCGGAGTCAGAAGACCGGCTTGTTCGTGCTCATCGGTCGTCCGGCGGTTGTCTGGACGACGACGGTCCCGCCAAGGACCGGATGGGGCGATCGGACTGGCCGTTTCCAGTCGCGGGCGTCTCGTCATTGCTCGCGTGGGGAACGGCGTTTTTGTTTCGCCTTCCTCCCGCCCATCGCCGCGTTGGCGCGCGACGGGGAAGCGCATTCATGAACGCCATCGCCGAGTCCGCAGTGTCAGGGATCCTGGCTTCGTCCCTTTCTCCCGACGTCGTCGAGCGCGAGGAAGGGCGCTTCGTCCGCTACGAATTTCGGGGCAAGACGTTCCGGCTCGACCGGGAAAAAGCCCGCGCGCGCAAAGAAGCCAAGCGCGTCATCAACGGCCCGCGCACGCCGGAACTGAACGTTCTGCCGCTCAAGTATCCCGAAGCGTATCGCCTCTATAAACAGATGAAGGCAAACCATTGGGAACCGGACGTCATCGACATGACGAAGGACTGCACGCAGTGGAATTCCGGCGCGCTCCAGCCGAAGGAGCGTTGGATCATCGAAATGGGCGTGGGCTACTTCAGCGCTGCCGAGGGCATCGTGGGCGACAGCGTCTTGCACGCCATCGAGGACCATCTGACGGCCGCCGAATTGAAACACGCGGTGCTGCGGTGGATCGCCGAAGAATCCATTCACATGGATTCGCTCCTGCACATCATCGGCAGCCTCGACATCGATCAGGACGAAGTCACCGCCAAGTTCAACGACATCCCGAGCATCCGGCGGAAGAACGACTTTATTACCGCGCACCTGCCGGAGCTGAAGCGCGGCCTCGACCTCACGCGGGTCGAGAACCAGCACACGTTCGCCAAGGCGCTCTTCGGTATTACCCAAGTCATGGAGGGCACCCAGTTCTATGGCTTGTTTGCGATGATTCTCTCGCTCTACCGGCAAAATAAGATGACCGGCATTGGCCAGATGTTCCAATACACGTTGCGCGACGAATCGAATCACATTGCGCTCGGACGTTATCTGCTGACGGAACTCATCCGCGAGAATCCGACGCTTTGGACCCCGGACTTTCGCGAAGAACTGCGCGAGTTCATGCGCGAAGGCGTGGCGTTGGAAAAGGAGTTCGTGCGCGATTGTTTGCCCGAGGACGCGGTGGGCATGACGCAACGCGAGTTCCTCGATTATGTGGATTTCACTGCCGACCGACGACTCACCAGCCTGGGCCTCGCGCCGCTGGGCCGGGTGACGACGAATCCGTTCCCGTGGCTCGATGAAGTCATTTTCCTCAAGAAGGAGAAGAACTTCTTCGAGACGCGCGTCACCGAATATCAGACCAGCGGCAGCGTGAAGAACACGGCGGAGGACGACCTGGTCTGATCGGAGGCGCGTCCTTCCGCGCCGCTTCACCGCCGAGCCACGACCGGATAAACTGTGCATATCAATCGTTGCGAAAATACCTTCACACGGCTGGATGCTGGCACGCGGGTGGTGCGGTGAGGACACCGCACGCTACACGCACGTACTTTCACAACGATTGATATGAGTGTTCACGCCGACACCTGGATTCGCCGCCTGGCGCGCGAATACGCCATGATCGAGCCCTTCGAGGAACGGCTGGTGCGCCGCCACGGCAACGAGACGCCGATCATCAGTTATGGCTTGTCGAGCTACGGTTACGACTTGCGCGTGGCGGATGAGTTCAAGGTCTTTACCAACGTCTTCAACACCGTCGTGGATCCGAAGAACTTCGATCCGAAATCCTTCGTGGATGTGCAGACCGACGTTTGCATCGTCCCGCCGAACTCCTTCGCCCTCGCCCGCAGCGTCGAGTATTTCCGCATCCCGCGCGACGTGCTCGCGCTCTGTGTGGGAAAAAGCACCTACGCCCGCTGCGGTATCATTGTGAATGTGACGCCCTTCGAGCCGGAGTGGGAGGGGCATGTCACGCTGGAGATTTCCAACACCACGCCGCTGCCCGCGCGCATCTATGCCGGAGAAGGCTTGGCGCAGGTGCTCTTCCTCGCCGCGGCCGAGCCCTGCGAGACGAGCTACCGCGACCGCGGCGGCAAGTATCAATCACAACGCGGCATCACTCCGCCACGCCTGTAGCCTGGGCCATGATGCGCTCTTCGAACCCGGTTGCGTTGCGTTCTTTCCGATCCTTTGGGCGAAAGCTCGAAACACGAACGAGTGCCCGTAGTTACGGCTGCGGGAGAATAGGGAACCGGGTGCGAATCCCGGACGGTTGCGCCGCTGTAACGGACGACGAAGGCCCCCTTCACGCCACTGCCTCGGACGAGGCGGCAAGGCGGGGCCGGAGGACGACTCCGGAGTCAGAAGACCTGCTCGCTCGTGCTCATCAAGTCCCGCGCGTCCTGCGCGGGCAGCCGTCGCGCCTAACGACGGGATGGGGGCACGAAGCATGGCCGTTTCGCGCGGCACTGTGGTGGCCCCCGCAGACCCACCTGCGGCCAGGCAACCGCGTTACCAGAAAAGAAACGAACCATGCAGACATCGGACAGCATCCGCACTCACACTCTGGGCTACCCGCGCATCGGGGAGCACCGGGAACTCAAACGCGCCACCGAAGCCTTTTGGAAAGGCGATCTCACGGAGGCGCAACTTCACGCCGTTGCGGCCGACCTCCGGCGGGCTCACTGGCAGAAACAGCAGGCCGCCGGCATCGCGCTCATTCCGAGCAACGACTTCAGCTTCTACGACCACGTGCTCGACACCGCCGCGCTGGTCGGCTGTGTCCCTCCGCGCTTTGGCTGGTCGGGCGACACGGTGGACCTCGATACCTATTTCAAAATGGCACGCGGAGAGCGTGACGCTGACGGCTGCGCCTGCGGCCATGCGCCGGCCGTGGCGCTGGAAATGACCAAGTGGTTCGACACGAATTATCACTATCTCGTGCCGGAGCTGGATCCGCAGACGCGCTTCCGGCTGGCTTCCAGCAAACCGATGGACGAATTCCGCGAGGCGCTCGCGCTGGGCCTCAAGACCAAGCCCGTGCTGCTCGGCCCGGTGTCCTTTTTGTTGCTGGGGAAATATCACGGCGAAGGCGAGTTCCACCCGCTTCATCTCCTGGATCGGCTGCTCCCGGTCTATGTCGAGACGCTGCAACAGCTCGCGGCCCTGGGCGCGGAATGGGTGCAATTGGACGAACCGGTCTTCGCCCTCGACCTCACCGCGGAACAACGCCGCGCGCTGCTGGACGCCTACCGCACGCTGACCGTGGCCGCGCCTGGATTAAAGCTCCTGGTCGCTTCCTACTTCGGCGAACTGCGCGACAACCTCGACACGTTTCTGACGCTGCCGGTCGCGGCGGTGCATTTCGACGCGGTGCGGGGCGCCACCGAAGTGGATTCTCTGCTAAGTCGATTCCCGAACGGGAAGGTGCTTTCACTCGGCATCGTGGATGGCCGGAACATCTGGCGGAACGACTTCGAGCGTTCTTTGGCCGTGTTGCAGGCGGCGGTGGCCCGCTTAGGCAAAGATCGTCTCTGGGTGGCGCCTTCCTGCTCGCTGCTGCATTCGCCGGTCACCTTGCGCCAGGAAAGGAAGCTCGACGCGGAGTTGAAGAACTGGCTCGCGTTTGCGGAGGAAAAACTGGTCGAAGTGACCCAACTCGCCCGACTGGCCGGTGGTTCACCCGCCGGACCGGAACGGGAAGAAAACCGGCGTGCCCTGGCCGCCCGCCGCACCAGCCCGCGCATCCACAATCCGGAGGTGCAACGCCGTGCCGCGGCCGTTCAGGCCAGCGATTCGCAGCGGCACTCGCCCTTTGCGGTCCGCCAGCCCTTGCAGCATCAGCGCCTGGGCTTGCCAAATTTTCCCACGACCACCATCGGTTCGTTTCCTCAGACAACTGAGATTCGCTCCGCCCGCGCCCGCTGGAAGAAGGGTGAACTTTCCGACGCGGATTACGAACGCTTTCTGGAGGAGCAAACCGCGAAGGTGATCCGCTTTCAGGAGGCCCTCGGTCTCGATCTGCTCGTGCATGGCGAATTCGAGCGCAACGACATGGTTGAGTATTTCGGCGAGCAGTTGGCCGGCTTTGCCTTCACGGAGAACGGCTGGGTGCAGAGTTACGGTTCCCGTTGCGTGAAGCCGCCCCTTATCTATGGCGACGTGTCGCGCCCGGCGGCGATGACCGTGCGCTGGTCCCGCCACGCGCAATCGCTCACGCGCAAGCCAATGAAGGGAATGCTCACCGGCCCGGTGACCGTCCTGCAATGGAGCTTCGTGCGCGACGATCAGCCGAGAAGCGAGACGGCCCGGCAGATCGCGCTGGCTTTGAGGGATGAAGTGCTCGATTTGGAACGCGCGGGCCTGGCCGCCATTCAGATTGACGAACCGGCGCTCCGCGAAGGGCTGCCGTTGCGGCACGCGGACTGGCCGGCGTATCTCGCCTGGGCCGTGGAAGCGTTCCGGCTGACCGCCGCCGGCGTGCGCGACGACACGCAGATTCACACTCATATGTGTTACTGCGAGTTCAACGACATCATCGAATCCATCGCCGCACTGGATGCCGACGTCATCTCCATCGAGACCTCGCGCTCGAACATGGAAGTGCTCACCGCGTTCGAGCAGTTCCGTTATCCCGCCGAAGTGGGCCCCGGGGTCTGGGACATCCATTCGCCGCGCGTGCCTTCCGCGGACGAGATGGAACAGCTCCTCGCCCGCGCCATCCAGGTGCTGCCCGCGGAGAACGTCTGGGTGAACCCCGACTGTGGACTTAAGACGCGCGCCTGGGAGGAAGTCACTCCGGCGCTCCAGAACCTAGTCGAGGCCGCCCGGCGTCTGCGTCGCCAGGTGATCACTAAGACTGCTATCAACGACTGAGCGAACCCAAGCGGCCCGCCTCCGTGAGGCGGGCCATTCCTGATCAACTACGAATCAACCATTCAATGCACACCTCACCCCCCATGCCTACCAGCGAACTTTTTCCCGCCGTTTCCGACGCGCTGCCTGACCTGCCGCGCCTCATCGAGCCCGCCTTGCCCGGCACCCCTGAGCAGATCGTTCCGTGGCGGGGTGACAAGATCGAGGACGCCGTCCAGCGCGCCTGTGTCATCGCGGCCGAACCGGTCAGCAACCTGCCCGAGCAACTGCGGGCCGAAGTCGAATTCCGCCTGCGCCAGGACCAACCGTCCTTGCTTCACCACGAAGATCTCTGCGCGCTGGTTGAGGATTTGCTTATCGAACTCGGCCATCCCAAGGTCGCGCTCGCCCATGCCCGCGAACGCGCCCGCCGCATTGCGTTGCGCGAAGTCGAAGCCGGTCTCCAACACCCCACCCCGGAGCAGCCCGAGTTGGTGCCCACCGAACTGCTGGCCGATGTGCGAGCCCGCGTCGCCTTGGCCCGGCTTGGTCTGCAACTCGTGTTAGACGAAGACCAGCTCGTCGAACGCCTGCTCCGCAGTGTGTCGCTCGATCTCTCGTCCTCCGAACGCCGCGACACCCTCGTGCTCAACGCCAAGTCCCTGCTGGATCTCGATGCCGACAGCCGCTTCTTCGCCGGCCGCATTCTGCTGACGTTCATCTATGAGGAGACCCTGCCTTGGTGCGTCGCCGAAGGCCTGGCCCGGCTCAAGGACGCGCATCGCCGCGCCTTCCTCGCCGCCATTCCCCGGGGGATCAAGGCGGGTCGGCTCGACGCGCGCCTGGCTTCGTTCGACCTGAACAAGCTCGCCGACGCGCTCGATCCCTATGCCGACTTGCAATTCGACTTCCTCGGCCTGCAAACACTCTATGATCGTTACCTCATCCACGTCCGCGCCGACGCGGTGACGAACCGCAAGCAACGCCTCGAGGCGCCGCAGCTTTTCTGGATGCGGGTCGCGATGGGCCTCGCGTTGCGGGAGCCGGAGAAGGAACGCTGCGCCATCGAGTTCTACCAGATCTATAAGTCGCGCCGCGCGTGCAGTTCCACGCCCACGCTGTTCAACAGCGGCACACTGCACAGCCAGCTTTCGAGCTGCTATTTGCTCTATTGCGGCGACAGCATCGAAGACATTACCGAAACGTGGCGGCGTTTCTCGTTGCTCTCCAAGTGGGCCGGTGGACTCGGTTGTTCGTGGACAGCGGTGCGCGGGACCGGCGCGCACATCCAGGGCACGAACGGCGAATCGAGCGGGGTGGTGCCGTTTCTCAAGGTCAGCAACGACATTGCCATCGCCGTGAACCAGGGCGGCAAGCGGCCCGGCGCGTTGTGCAGTTATTTGGAACTGTGGCATCTGGACATCGAGGATTTCCTCGACCTGCGTAAGGAGACTGGTGACGACCGGCGCCGCACGCATAACATGAACACCGCGCACTGGATTCCCGACTTGTTCATGAAGCGCCTCAAAGCCATCGCGGACGGCGTGTTGCCCAAGGATGCGCGGTGGACGCTCTTCCGCAGCAGTGAAACCCCGGACCTCGCCGAGTTGCACGGACGCGCCTTCGAGGACCGATACAAACACTATGAAGCCTTGGTGGATCAGGGAAAGCTGTTCGGCCGCCAAATCCGGGTGCTCGCGCTCTGGAAAAAGATGCTCGAAGCCCTCTTCGAGACCGGCCATCCGTGGATCACGTTCAAGGATCCCTGCAACGTGCGCTCGCCTCAGGATCACGCCGGCGTCATCCACAACTCGAACCTTTGCACCGAGATCACTCTCAACACTTCGATGGAGGAAGTCGCCGTTTGTAATCTCGCGTCCATCCATCTCGCCGAGCACCTCACGCCCACCGGAGCCATCGATCATCCTAAGCTTCGGGCCACCGTCGCGACCGTCATGCGGATGCTGGACAACGTCATTGACCTGAATTTTTACCCGGTCGAAGCCGCCGCGAAGGCGAACCTTCAGCATCGGCCGGTCGGCCTGGGGGTGATGGGATTGCAGGAGGCGCTCTACGCGAAGCGGGTGCCGTTCGATTCCCCCGAAGCCGTGGCCTTCAATGACGAGATCATCGAGGCCGTGGCCTATTATGCTTACGAAGCCAGCACGGAACTCGCGAACGAGCGCGGCGCCTATTCCAGCTTCAAAGGTTCGAAATGGGAACGCGGCCTGATGCCGCTCGACACCCTGGCGCTGCTGGAACAGGAGCGCGGCGTTTCGCTGCTCGTGAACCGGGATTCGCGCCTGGATTGGAACGCGCTCCGCGAACGCATCGCCCGCCAGGGCATGCGCAATTCGAACTGTCTGGCCATTGCGCCCACGGCGACCATCTCGAACATCTTCGGCACCACCCCCTGCATCGAACCGGTCTATAAGCACATCCACACCAAGTCGAACCTGAGCGGCGATTTCATCCGCACCACCGATCCGCTCATCCGCGATCTGATGGCGTTGGGCCTGTGGGATGACACCTTGCGCGCCGAGTTGAAGGCGCATGACGGCAGCATCCAGCAGTTGGAGCGCATTCCCGCCGACTTGAAGCGCCTCTACAAGACCGCCTTTGAGATCGCTCCGACCTGGATTCTCCAAGGTGCCGCCGTTCGCCAGAAATGGATCGACCAAGCGCAAAGCACGAACCTCTGGCTGGCGGACAACGACGCGCGCACCGCCAGTTTCGTCTATCGCGAAGCGTGGGAACGCGGGCTCAAGACCACTTACTACCTCCGCACCCTCAACCGCAGCGCCATGGACTCCGCCCATCGCGACAACGCGTCCACATCCGTTCCTGCCACGCCCAAGCGCGAATACACGGCTGAAGAAAAGGCCGTCTGTTCCCTCGAAGCCCGGCGCAACGGCGGTCTCTGTGAGGCGTGCCAGTGACCCACGTAGGCGGATTTCCGTCAGGATCGGATGCGGTTGCTCAGCGTCACTGAGGCCACTCGTCGCCCGGCATCGGCGGAGCATCCGGCACTTCGGCCAAAGCCTCGTCGAGCGCCTCACGCGACGCACTCTTGGCGCGATGTGCCACGTAGCTTTCGTGGCTCCAGACACCGACGGACTGCGTCACGGCGAGAGAAATGAGCTGCGCCAGCGGGATGCGTTCGCGTTCGGCGAGCGCGCGAGCCTGCTCCAGCACGGGTTCCGGCACTTGGGCTTCGATGGTCGTCATGGCGTAGCGGCGTTCAGTAGTTTTAGAAACTCTGCCGGACGGATGGCGCTCACACCGAGGCTGTCTGAGCCGGCAAAGTTTCGGATGTTGTGAGTGACGATATAGCGCGTTCCGGCGGAAACCGCCAGTTCGAGCACAAAGTCATCGTCGGGATCGGAGAGGAATGGCCGCCAGCGAAAACTGATGGCGTGCTCGACCGCGGACGCCGCGATGAAATTCAGAATGGCTTCCACCCGCTGTGGCTTTGCCCACAGCGCCGCCGCCTCGCGCCGGGCTACTTCCTCGTATTCGAGCAACAGCGCCGTCGAGACGTGCAGCCGCCAACCCGACGCGCCAATTCGCCTCAGCAGTTCAAAAGATGCTCCATTTCGAGAACGCAGCGCTGCAATGAGCACATTGGTATCGAGAACAGCGTGGAGAGGATCGCTCATTGGGTGTCACTCCCCGCTCTCTTCACCTGCGGCTTCGGCAGATTTCTCAGCGAGCCATTGTGCCCGCACTGCTTCAGCTTGTCGCCTTATCCGGTCGAGTAGTGGCGTTCCCCCCGCTGGTGCGGATTGGGACGCGGCACCGAGCGGTTCGATGCCGAGATGCTCCAGTCGCGCGAAGACCGGAGCCATCGCGGTCTCCGCGCCGACGTCATCGTCCTCCTCTCGGTCGCCGCGCCGAATGATGCTGCATGGATGTAACGACCAAGCATCGAGCTGCAACACGTCCAGGTAACCCGTCAAATCGCGGAGCACAGGATTCCTCAACTCGTTGAGTTCCTTGAGGAATGTGAAGACTTGCGTCAGCCGACTTTGGACTAAGTCGTCCGGCGCAGATGTCGCATTGTGGTTCACGCGTTGATGATTAGCCATAGCTTCTGAAATTCGGAAGCCAGAAAGCGGTGAAGACGGAACGCATCCTCGGCACCACCCCCTGCATCGAACCGGTCTATAAGCACATCCACACCAAGTCGAACCTGAGCGGCGATTTCATCCGCACCACCGATCCGCTCATCCGCGATCTGATGGCGTTGGGCCTGTGGGATGACACCTTGCGCGCCGAGTTGAAGGCGCATGACGGCAGCATCCAGCAGTTGGAGCGCATTCCCGCCGACTTGAAGCGCCTCTACAAGACCGCCTTTGAGATCGCTCCGACCTGGATTCTCCAAGGTGCCGCCGTTCGCCAGAAATGGATCGACCAAGCGCAAAGCACGAACCTCTGGCTGGCGGACAACGACGCGCGCACCGCCAGTTTCGTCTATCGCGAAGCGTGGGAACGCGGGCTCAAGACCACTTCCCTCCCGCGATGCGCTTGCCACCGATCTGGTTGGGGATCAGGAAACTCTGAGAGCACCGATCAGCAGCGGGGATCTTGCCTTGATCTTCTTAGTACCGAGGAGACCGCCCGAGGGCGAGGGATGACCCGCGAAAGGTGTGGAGTTCCGCCATTAGGCGGCGGAGCGGTCGGCTTCTTCCGTGGCTAAATGGTTTTCCCGAGCGTCGGAGCAAGGGATGTCTCCGCCGGCTCAAGCCGGGACTCCGAGCTTCTCCAGTCCACCGCGGAAGAGCGGCGAACACGGAGAAGAAAGGGGAAGGTTCAGCACCGAGGAGGGGAGAACACAGAGAGGGACGAACGTTTCCGCTTTCGCGATCCAGGTTCTGCCCGCCGGCGGGAAGCTCCAAAGCCCAGGCGCCAAACTCCAAAGAAGTTCCAAGATCAACGATCCCGGTTGAGGTGGAAACCCCTCGTTCAGGTCGGAGCGCGCCTGAAACCGGGGGGACTTGGGATTTGGTGGGAGCTTGGGCTTTGGCTCTTGGAGCTTCGGAACCCCTGACCGATGCCCCAACCATGCCGCTCTCTTGCTGAGAAGACCGCCCGAGGGATGACCCGCGGAAGGTATGGAGTTCCGCCTTGAGGCGGCGGAGCGGTAAGCTCTCCCAGCGGGTTAGTGGTTTTTCAGTACGTCGGAGCAAGGGACGTCTCCGCCGGCTCAAGCCGGGACTCCGAGCGCGGGGACTCCGAGTGCCGAGGGTGGTCCCGCTCACGGAGCTATCAGTAAGCGCCAACTTTATCGAAGTT
>CAYYSX010000133.1:0-8042 GCA_964474315.1 uncultured Verrucomicrobiota bacterium
GTGAGGTACGCAAGCCGTCAGAGGATCTGTCCCGGGTCGTAGCCAGCGTTGGTCATTGAGCTTGGCGTTTGGAGCCTTCCATCCGAAGCGTTCGAGCGGACGAGCCGTCCGCGCTCCGGAAACGAGACGCTCGTCCCGACCCCGTTTTTGACGACCCCGTTTTTGCCCAAGGCCCTTCCGTCTGGACAGGGTCCACGCCCGCAACGTTCTCTAGGGGGCGTCCGAAAGCGCTCATGAACACCGACCTTGCTATCGTTCTCTCCCTACTCGCCGCCGCGGTGGCCATGTTTGCCTGCAACAAACCGCGCATGGATGCGGTCGCGTTGATCATGCTCACAATCCTGCCCTTCACTGGGGTGGTCAGCATGGGCGAGGCCTTGGCCGGGTTCAGTGATCCGAATATCGTGCTCATCGCGGCGCTGTTCGTGATTGGCGAGGGGTTGGTGCGAACCGGGGTCGCGCAACGGTTGGGGGACTGGCTGACGGCCAAGGCGGGCGCCAGCGAGGCCCGCCTCCTGGTGCTGTTGATGCTCGCTGTCGGGATGCTGGGTTCGGTCATGAGTTCGACCGGCGTGGTGGCGATTTTCATTCCGGTGGCGTTGCGCATCGCTCAGAGCACGGGCACCGCACCGAGCCGTCTCATGATGCCGCTGAGCGTGGCGGCGTTGATCAGCGGCATGATGACCCTGGTGGGCACGGCGCCGAACCTGGTGGTGAACAGCGAACTGACGCGGGACGGCGGAGACGGGTTTGGTTTCTTCAGCTTCACCCCGTTTGGCGCGCCGATTCTCATTCTGGCCATCTTCTACATGCTGTTTGCCCGCCGCTGGCTGAGCGCGAAAGTGGATGAGGTCGCTGGAGCGGGAAGCCGCCGGAGCCTCCGGGACTGGATCCAGCAGTACAAGCTGTTCGACCGCGAGCACCGCGTCCGCGTGACCGCTGGGTCGCCGCTGGTGGGAAAGACGTTGGGGGATATCGATCTGCGCAACACCTCCGGCGCCAGCGTGGTCGCCATCGAACGTCACCGCCGGTTCTCGCGTGAGGTCATCGGACCGGCGGCCCGGACCCAGTTGGAAGCGGACGACATCCTGCTGGTGGACTTGTTCGACCCTTCGTCGTCCATGGAGGCGATTCGGAAACAGTACACGCTCGAGGCGCTGCCGTTGACCGGTGATTACTTTGCCGACCGGTCGCAGGAAATCGGAATGGCCGAGATCATGTTGACGGAGAATTCCAGCTTGGCCGGCAAGACGGTGGTGGGAGCGCGGTTTCGTTCGTTATACGGGCTGACGGTGATTGGGCTGCGACGGCGTGATAAGGCGGTGGAGGGAGCCCTGCTGAATGAGAAGCTGAACGTCGGGGATACGCTGCTGGTGATCGGTCCGTGGAAAGAGATCAAGCGGCTGAAAGCGGACACGGGGAATCTGGTGGTGTTGAACCTGCCGGTCGAACTGGACGAAGTTCTGCCCGCCTCGGGACGAGCACCCCAAGCCATCTTCTGCCTGTTATTGATGGTGATCTTAATGGTGACCGGCGTGGTGCCCAACGTGCAGGCGGCGCTGATCGCCTGCCTCCTGATGGGGGCGTTGCGCTGCGTGGATTTCGATAGCGCCTACCGTTCCATCCATTGGAAGAGTTTGGTCCTGATTGTCGGTATGCTGCCTTTCTCCATGGCGCTCCAGCGCACGGGTGGGGTGGAGTTGGCGGCCAACGCGTTGATGTCGGTCACCGGAGGGGCCGGGACCCATGTGGTGTTGGGCTGCCTGTTTGTCATCACGGCGTTGCTGGGGTTGTTCATCTCGAACACCGCGACCGCGGTGCTCATGGCGCCGGTGGCGCTGGCCATTGCGAAGGATCTCAACGCGTCACCCTTCCCCTTTGCGATGATTGTGGCACTGGCCGCGTCGGCCGCGTTTATGACCCCCATTTCCTCGCCCGTAAACACGCTGGTGGTGGGACCCGGTAACTACAAATTCGGTGACTTCGTGAAAGTAGGCGTCCCCTTCACGGTGGTCGTCATGATCGTCTGCGTGATTCTCGTGCCCATTCTGCTGCCGTTATACAAATAGCCGGGAGCCGGGGACCTCGAGTCGCGTGGGCGGATTGCTGGTCCGCTGCTTGGGAGGCCAATGACCGGAGGTCGGCCGCCCATAGGCGCTAACTTAATGGGTAATAAATCTCATTTTACAGAAGGAAACGAAGGAAACAAAGACCTCGAACATCTTCGTTTTCTTCGTTTTCTTCGTTTTCTTCGTTTTCTTCTGTGAATTCTGTTTAAGTTAGCGCCTATGGGTCGGCCGCCTACCCCTTTTTTTCACGCCGGAAATACCGTCCCACGCGTCCAATTTGGAGCTGCCACCAGCCAAAGTGTTCGGTCAGCCATTTGTAGAGCGACGCCCCCACGAGGGATCCCAGCGCGACCGAGGTGATGACATACACGACCGTGATCAGGCCATCGATCCCGGCGGAGCGATCGCTGAACATGCGCGTGACGCTCAACAGGCCCAGCGCACCGGGGACCATGAGCCAGAAAGCGGGCAGGAAGGTGACGATGGCCGGGGGGCCACGGAAACGGAGCTGGATCAGGTAGCCGAGGGGCATGGCCACCAGGGTGCCAAAAAAACCACTGATCTCGCTGGAGAACACTGCGGCCCCGGCCCGTTGCGCGGCAACGGCCAGCAGCACCACGAGCGCAATCCACTGGAGGGAATTGCGCGGAGCGGAGAAATGGAGATAGGCGCCCAAGGCAAACACCAACACGCCGCCCCAAGACGCCCAGGCCAGCTTCACGTACTGCGCGGTCGTGTGCGTCAGATCGCCCGAATCGTATCCCACCAAGACGGCGCCCGCCGCCAAGCCGAACGCCAGCAGTACCAGTTGCACGAAGCCCGCAATCAGCCGGCTGGCCCCGCTCACCATGTCGCCATAGGCCAGTTCGACCATGCCCAAGGTCAACATCCCGCCGGGTAAAAACGTCACGAGTGAGGGGATCAGCGCGTGCAGCGGATCGACCGGCAGACCGCGTTTGACGGCCAGAAATACGAACGACGACACAATGGCCGCAGCCAACACCGGCAGGGGTACGGTCATCATGCCTCGCCCGCGGTTCAGCAACTTCACCGCACCCACGACCAGCCCGAGGACGGCCCCGGCGGCGACATTGGACAAGGTGGGCATTAACACCATCGCCACTCCGACGGTGAGAATGACGTGGCCGAAGATGATGCCGAGGCGACCGAATCGCGCTTCCTGGCGCAGGATGGCCGTCAGCCGCTGCAAGCCTTCGGCCGGTTCGATCTCGGCCTTCTGCGCGAAGTCACCGAGGGCGTAGATGTCGGCCATCTGGTCGAGCCGCATGGCTTGCGGCTCACATTCCGCCAAAGTAACCCGCTCGCCGACGTCGTCGTGAAGGGAAATGAAGACCGCGGTCGGGAACGCCACCACCCGCGAGCGGCGGATGCCGTAGGCCGAAGCGGTGCGACGGAGAAGCAATTCCACCTTGGCGGTCTGTTCACCGCAGGCCAGGAACGCCTGGCCCAGTCGGAACATGAACTCCAGCAGAACCGACGTGTCCGGTGCTCGGGAGGCCGGCGGGTCAGGAATGGGGGCTTCTTTGCTCATGAGACGCCCAGCCGTTCCGGTTGCGCATCACGGTTCTCGCTCCGCGGCATGGGACACAGAATCATGGATGAAGGGTCGGTCCTTCCCGAGATCGCCGGCAAGCGTGGACTCCAAGGGCGAAATCGGAAGGGCGCATCTCCGTTTTTTTAATGGGGAGCACACGCGTCCCGCGTGTGGGTCTCGGCGTCCCGCCGAGACCTTCGTGGACTGTTCTCATTCCGACGCGTCCTTCGCAGCGCCGCCCGGGACGGAAAATCAGTGCCGGAGGAACCGGGCGGGACGCCCGGTTCGGCACGCCAGAGGCGTACGCTCCCCATCCAAAGTAACTTCACATTTCCCTGACAACTCTCCTACGGTCATAGGATAGCCTGCGTTACGAATTGGGTCCACACCATGCCTTCCCCCCTCTTCATGGTCGTTCTGTTGGTTCTGGTTCTGGTCCTCGTCGGCGCCATGGTCGGCGGGCTGGGCCGACGATCCCGCGCTGTCTTCACTCGGGCGCCCGTCTCGTCCTCGTCCGCGGTTCCTTCGATCCATTGGCACGTGGCCTTGATTCTCCTTCCCGTCGTCGTCCTCGCGGTGGCCGGAGTGGTGGCCCTGTCACGGGATCAGGCCGCCGTCGAGGCCGAGGCCCGGCAACGCGCTCGGGACTTGGCGGAGAATCTGGCCGTTCGTCTCAGCCGCACCGTCCCGGCCGAACTCTCATTCCTCGAGCTGGCAGGAACGGTATGGAACGGCCGGCCGCATCACTTGCGTTGGCCGGAGCCGCCGGATCCCAATTTCCCTCGGGAGGGATCTTTGGCTTGGGTTCAGACCCGCTATCCGCCGCCGCTGTCGGACTTTCTTCCGCTGCCCTTTCTTTTCCGCTCCGATGGGGTCCTGGTCGATCCACCGCCCTTTCCGCCGATTCCCACGCCGCCGTCGTGGACCCACGTACTCGACGGAAGCTTAGGCGCCGAGTGGGAACGGCTCCGTCGCCGGGAAACGACTTCCGCGGAGGCGGACCAAGCCCGCGTCGCCTGGGCTGCGTTCGCCCAGCAAGTTTCGGATCCAGATCTCCAAATCGCCGCCCGCTATTGGGAGCAATTCGTCAGCTTACGGGCCAACTTGATCCGCGCTCCGACGCCCGCTGGATTCAGCGCCCTCCTGGCCCTGGCCACCAATGCGGTTTTGGATCGGGTCGAGACGGAAAGCGGCGTTCCGTTGGCCGTGGTGATTTTCGAAGAAGCCCGGCGCCAGACCCCGCACGCGACCCTGGATCCGGAATGGTTCGAGACGCTCAAAGGATTGGTTTTGGTCCAACCGTCGCTCTTCACGCCCTGGTTGCTCGACCAAGGGAGGCAGATGGCCAACACCCCCGCCCAGGACTCCGCGCTCGCCGACCTGCAGGCGCGGTGGGAAAGCGACCAACGCCGCCGCGCGCTCGCCACCGTGCTGCAACAACGCGTCCCGCTGACGTCGATGCTCCTGACCAATGTCTGGCTCACCAACGCCGGGACGGCGTGGCTGGCCATCGTCCAACCCGCGGAACCCTCGAAGTCGGCCGGCTCCAACGGCGTTCCGGTAACGGTGGTTCCGAACCTCTTCCGCGTCCGGTGTGTCTCGGCGGAACGGCTCGGACGCATCTTTTGGCATGCGACCGAAGCGGATGGGAGTACGGAGGGTCGCGAGCGCCGTCTTCCCCCCGCCTTACCGCCGGGAGTGAAACTGGCCTTCGACCTCGAAGGCCGGGCCTTGGATCACGTGCCGGCCCCCTGGGCAGCCACACCGCCGGAGAACGCGCCGCTGCTCGCTGAGGCCACTGGAGAATTTCAACAGGAAGCGTTGGGGCCGGACGGCCGATTCGATAACTGGCCCTCGCGTCCCCGGTTTACGGTCCGTGTTTTATTGTCCGACCCGGCCGCGCTCTTTGCCGCCCAACGGCAGCAGCAAGGGCTTTTTGCCGGAATGATTGTGGTGACCGCCGGCGTGGCCGGTTTCGGGCTCTGGCAGGCCCAGCGCGCCTTCCGCCGGCAGCTCGCGCTCAACGAACAGAAGTCCAACTTCGTCTCCAGCGTTTCCCACGAGCTGCGCGCCCCCTTGGCGAGCCTGCGCTTGCTCGCGGAAGGACTCGCCAGCGGACGAGTCAAGGATCCCGACAAGCTGCGGGAATACGCCGGCTTCCTGGTGCAGGAAACCCGCCGCCTCGGCGCGCTGGTCGAGAACGTGCTCGACTTCGCCCGCATCGAACAGGGACGGAAACGCTACGAGTTCGAGCCGATCAATGTGGCCCAGTTGATTACGGAAACCATCCGCCTGATGGAGCCCTTGGCCTGCGAACGCCAGGTCCAGCTCGAGTCCATCCTCCCGGCTGCCGACGGAGATCTGACGGCCACTTGGGACGGCCGCGCCATTCAGCAGGCCTTGGTCAACCTGCTCGACAACGCGTTGAAGCACGCGCCCGAGGACACCGCGGTGACCGTAACACTCCTTCCGATCGGCACCCCCATCACCGCGTTCCGCCTCCAGGTACGCGACCAGGGGCCCGGCATTCCCGCCGAGGATCAGGCCCGGATCTTCGAACGCTTCTATCGCCGTGGCTCGGAGTTGCGTCGGGAAACTCACGGCATCGGCCTGGGGCTTTCCCTCGTGCAACACATCGTCACCAGCCACGGAGGCACGGTGGCGGTGGACAGCGAACCCGGCCGCGGAGCGACCTTCACCCTGGAGCTGCCCGTCCGGGGAAACTAATGCTTCGTCTTCCGCAATCTTCGTCCCCATGCCCCGCATCCTGATCATCGAAGATGAGCGCCCGATGCGCACCGCGCTGGCCGATTTGTTGACGTCGGAAGGACACCGTGTTCTGACCGCAGCCGACGGTGAGCAAGGACTCACCCGGGCCCGGGAAGAACAGCCGGACCTCATTCTCCTCGACGTCATGATGCCTCGCCTCGACGGATTCGCGCTGGCGGCCGAGTTGCGGCGCCTGGGTCGCTGGACACCGATCCTGATGCTCACCGCCAAGGGGCAAGTGGATGACCGCGTTCGGGGTCTGGATGCCGGTGCGGACGATTACCTCATCAAACCGTTCAGCAGCGACGAGCTCCTGGCGCGAACGCGGGCTCTTTTGCGTCGTCACGCTGTGGCGAGGCGACCGGCTCCGGAACGCCTCCGGTTGGGAGCGGTGGAAATTGATTTTGTGCGCCTGGAAGCCCGGCGCCGATCCGCTCTCCTTCATCTGACGGCCAAGGAATTTGCCATGTTGCGCCTGCTGGCGGCGACGCCCGGACAACCGGTCACGCGCGAGCGCTTTCTCGACGTCGTCTGGGGGGTCAATGCGTTTCCGACGACGCGCACGGTGGACACCCACCTGGCCAGCCTGCGCGCCAAGTTGGAACCGCATCCGGACACCCCCCGCTTTCTCAAGACGGTCCATGGCGTGGGGTACAAATTGGAAATCTGAATGCGGAATACGGAATGCGGAATGGGCTGAGACGCCGGGCCGAAGTGGAAGAACCTGTCGTCCAAAAGGCGAGCCTTCCACGATGGATGCTCCCTGGGTTCTTACCTTAGGAACGGCTCAGGGCGCCTCCTGAATCTGTTCTTATGGGAACCGGGGGGGGGCCTCGAGAATCCTGACCGGGATCGCGAGGGAAACCGCCGGCCCCGGGTCTGGCCTAAAGGGCCAACAGACCCCAGCCCCGGGCTGAGCCTCCAGGCGATGCCCTGGGTTTCAGGTCCTCGCTATGTCCAGCGTCCTGAAGGGACGCCAGAGGGGAAGATCCATCGCGACGCGGAATCCTCGATGGTTGGAGGCCACGGTGTCGGGCGGCTCCGGCGCTCCTACAGAGCGCAGAATCTCTTTGTCGGCCTGGACCCGGGGCAGCGCCAAGGCGCAGCCCCGGGCTGGAGTCTGTTGGCCCTTCAGGCCACCGGGCTGGAGTCTCCAAACCCTTCGGGGCTGTTACACTCGGAACGGGATCAAGGGTTCCACCCACCAGTTAAGGACAGGATCAAAATACGCCCGCCTTTTTTGAACTTTGAGCTTCCTCCGTCCGATTTCACAATTCTCTGACAACTTCCTTTTCTCATTCAGGACACTGGCCATCCCATGATCACTGCCATGAAATCGTCTCTCTTTCTCGCCGGCTGGCTGGCCTTGCTGCTCGTCGCCCGCGCTGCCGATCCGCTCAGTGAAGCCCTCCAGCGCGGTCTGTTGGCGGAAGAGGCGCAACAAGACCTCGACGCGGCGGCCACCGCGTATCGGGAAGCCGTCCGCCTGGGCGACGCGCAACGCCTGCTGCTCGCCACCGCGCTCTTCCGGCTGGCGGAAACGGAACGCCGCCAGGGCCGGACCAATGAAGCCCTCACGTATTACCGCCGCCTGGTCCGGGAGCATCTGGACGCCACCAACCTGGTCGCCTTGGCCGAGCGCCAACTCG
>CAYYSX010000133.1:8142-15379 GCA_964474315.1 uncultured Verrucomicrobiota bacterium
CCATCCCCTGGTTGTTGGCTCACGGCGCAGCTCACGATCAGCCTAACCAGGACGGACATACGCCTCTTCTGCTGGTAGCCGCGCAGATCGGTTCGCCTAACAACAGAGATTCCCAAGCCGAACTGGAAACTCAGTTGGACGCCTTGCTGGCGGCGAAAGCCGACGTCAATCGAACGTATTCCTCCGGATGGTCGCCGCTACACAGTGTTATCTTAGCCAATACGAACGCGGTGACGAAAATGCTGGCCGCCGGTGCCGATCCGAATGCCCGGAGGAAGGAGGGCAGACCCTTGTTGGGTGACGTGTTGGAGTCGGTTGGGGCGGTCCTTCCCGGAGAGCTACGCGTGATCGATACCGATAGGAATCCACTCGACCCGCAAGCGGCCCTCTTTGTTGCCACCGCACTTCTCGAAGCGGGTGCCGATCCCAACGCCGAATGGGACGGTCATACCTTGCTGGATCTGGCCATTTTTGGCCCACCCGAGCTGCTGAAGCTGCTTCTCGACCATCAGGCGGACCCGAATCGACGAAATCGCCAGGGGCAAACGGTTCTGGAGCAAGTGACGAATCTAATACGGCAAAAACGCCCGGGAGATCCTAATGTTCCTTCCTTGGCCAACACTCCTTCCCTGGAACATTTGCTGACGGTCGAGGCGTTGTTGCGTGCCGCGGGAGCCCGCGACGACCTTCCTGATTTCCAAACCATTAAACTGGTGCGTCCTTCCGCCGACTTCACGCAGGTGGTCTTTCGCCAGAGCCTCACCAACTTCCCCAACGAATTCACGCTGTTGGACCTGCTTGCCGTGCATTACCAAGCGGTCGCCGGGCCAAGCGATGGCGAGCCTGAACCAGTTGGACCGAAATTGATTCGCGCCAAGCTCCCTTTTCCCGATTGGACACGAGTTATTATTCGACGCTTCGATACCAAGGGGACGAATTGGACCGAGATTCCGGTGAACTTGGAAGCTGCGTTCACGGAGGATGACTGCTCCAACAATCGCGCGCTCCACTGGGGTGACGTGGTGGAACTTCCGGAACTAGACCATTTGGCAAATGAAGGGTGGGCAGAGCCGGCAGACACAGCCCGAACGATGTGGATCAAATGTCTGGCTCGGAAGGTCATCATTACGGTCAAGGGTGAGGCAACGCCCGTGAATCTTTCCGTCAAATCGTCCGGCCGCATGCGCCAACAGTATCCCTTCACTCTCCCCGGTGCTCTTACCCAGTCCGGCTTAGTTCGTGCCTCCTCGGACCTGTCGCGTGTCGTGGTGCGTCGTCGCGACCCGGCAACCGGTGAAATCGCGGAAGCCATCTTCGATTGCCGGTCAGGTGGCGACGGCTCCCAAGTCTGGCTCCAGGAAGGCGACGAGATTGTGGTTCCCGACCAGCGTTGAGCCAGCGCAGGAGCGCGGACGGCTCGTCCGCCCGTCTTGGGGAGCGCGCCCGCCCCGGGTGCTGCCGTCGGCGCCCCGCCGACGGCTCCGGGCGCCCCCGCCCGTGGTGGGTTCCCCGCGCCGGCGAAGTTCCCCTTCTTCTCAACACTTCCGAGCGGACTAACACCCCAGCTCTTTCGACCCGCCGCGGGGTGGCGGGCGAGGCGGGCGCGTTCCCCAGTCAAGTCGGTTGAAAGGCGGCGTTATCCATCGTTACGAAAGTGTTTTCACGCGGCTCGAGGTGTAGGAACGCAGGGGGTGCGGTGAGGACACCGCACGCTACATGCGTTAATACCGCGCGATCCAACCGCCCCCAAGGACCCGGTCGCCGTCGTAGAGCACGCAGGCTTGTCCGGGGGTCACGGCTCGCGCCGGTTCCTTCAGCTTTACGGCGGCGGTTCCCTGCGGTCCAGGGGTCACCCACGCCACCGCGCCGGGATGGTTGTAACGGATACGCGCCACGCATTCGAAAGGCTCCGGCGATTCACCGGTGCATTCCGGAGCGATCCAGTTGCAGGTGGTGAGACGGAACTCGTCCCGGTTCAATTGCGCTTCGCCTCCCACCACCACGCGATTGTGTTCGGCGTCCAGTTCCACCACGTACAGCGGCTGGGCGGAGGAGATCCCCAAGCCCCGTCGCTGCCCTACGGTGTAGAACTCGATGCCTTCATGCTCGCCCAACCGTCGGCCGGACGTGTCCACCACCTCGCCCCGATGCGCCGTGACCAGCCGGGCGTCGCGCAGAAACTTCCCGTAGTCCCGATCCGGCACGAAGCAGATCTCCATCGACTCTTCCTTGTCGGCCGTTCGGAGCGCACAGGCCCGCGCCACGTCCCGCGTGTCCGCCTTGGTCTTTTCCCCCAGCGGAAACAGCGAACGCGCCAACTGATCCTGGCGCAGGCTGAACAGGAAATAACTCTGGTCCTTACGGTGATCCCGTCCCCGCAGCAATTGCACGTGACCGGTCACCGGATCCCGCTCCAAACGCGCGAAGTGTCCAGTGGCTATGAATTCGCAGCCCAATTGTCGCGCGCGGTCCAGCAGGACACCGAACTTCAGATGCTGGTTGCACATCACGCAAGGGTTGGGGGTACGTCCGGCGCGGTATTCGTCGGCGAAATACTGGATGACCTTCCGTTGGAACAGGTCCGACTCGTCCACCAGGTAGTAGGGAATACCCAATCGAGCGCAAACGCTTCGGGCGTCCATGACCGCCTGGGGCCCGCAGCACTTGTCTTCGGCCCGGTTGACGCAGTCTTGCGGCCACAACTTAAGGGTGACGCCGACCACCTCGTAGCCCTGCTCCAACAACAGCGCGGCCGTCGCCGAGGAATCCACTCCTCCGCTCATTCCGACCAGGACCCGCGGTTGGGCTCGATGCGCCATGGGAGGCCGAATATGGCAAGGGAAGGGGTGAGGGGTAAGGGATTCTTTGCGGCGGGTGCATCTTGAGTTGGTCCTTAGAGCTCGTCGGAAATCTCGTCCGGACGGAAAAACCGGCGGACTTCGATTTCGGCATTCTCCACGGAATCGGAGGCATGCGCGATGTTGCGCATGCTGTCGGTGCCCAGGTCCCCGCGAACGGTGCCTTGGGGGGCTTTCCGGGAATCGGTGGGTCCGAGCAAGTCACGCACGCGCGTCACGGCGTTTTCCCCCGTGAGGATCACGGCCAACACCGGACGGGACGACATGAAGGCCACAATCTCGGGAAAGAAGGGCCGGTCCTTCAGGTGAGCGTAATGGTCCTGCAAGAGAGCCGGGGTCAGGCGCATCATCTTGGCGGCGCCCAAGCGAAGTCCGGTCCGTTCAAAACGGGCAATCACCTCGCCGGCGAGGTTCTTTTCCATGCAGTCCGGCTTACAGAGAATCAGCGTACGTTCCATTGGAGCGGGAGGTTCTGCCGGAATTGGACGTGGCGGTAAAGAAACGAAAAGCGGCGCCTCTGGACACGGTCCTTACCGGCAGGAGCGCGGGCGGCTCGCCCGCCGGACAACCCCCGGGGAAGCTCCAAGTTCCAAAACCCAAGCTCCAAAGAAGTTCCAAGCTCCAAACGCCCCCCGTTCCCATACGGATCACGGCGCAGCAGGCGCTGGGGACAGCGCTTCGGTCGTCTTACCGGCAGGAGCGCGGGCGGCTCGCCTGCCGGATAACTCCAAGGGAAGCTCCAAGGTCCAAAGCCCAAGCTCCAAAGAAAACCCAAGCTCCAAGCTCCCGGATCCCCTCCGGACTGCGGCGAAGCAGGCGTTGGGGGACAGCGCTTCGGTCGTTCCCACCCGTGGAGCGGCATCACCCATCTGGGAACTGACGAAGCGCTTGGACGTTGGTCTTTGGAGCTTCTTTGGAGCTTGGGATTTGGCTTTTGGAGCTTTCGCCCCTGCGACGCGGTCGGGCGATGTCCAACGGGCAGGTTAAAAACCTGCGGTACAGCAGACAGGAAATGTCTGCGCTACAGCGGAGCCCAGGTTTTTGACCGGCCCGCCAAGCGTCACCGACCCATGGTCACACAAACAGATTGAGTTGGTTGTCCTTGGGCTTGGGCTTGAACGCTGGGGCCTGGCTGCGTTCCAGCAGTTCCCGTTGGATGGAGGTGATCAACGGGGAGACCCGCTGTTCGCGCAACCGGCCACGCCAGAAACGCCGGCGCGCATGGGTGAGGAAGAGTCGCTCGCGAGCCCGCGTCATGCCCACGAAGAAGAGGCGGCGTTCTTCCGCGAGGTCCGTCTCATCAGCCGCGCCGAAGCGCAGCGGCAGTACGCCGTCCTCGCAACCGGTGAGGAAGACGACCGGGAATTCCAACCCTTTGCTCGCGTGTAGCGTGAGGAGCGACACGCGGTCGGCGCGCGGATCGTGCAAGTCGAGATCCAGTCCGAGCGTCAGCTCGGATTCGAAGCGTGCCCAGTCGTCGCCGCTGCGCGCCGCCAGCGGCTCGAGCGCAGCCAACACCTGGGGCACCGCGGCGTCCTGCTGGATCACGGTGGTGGCGGCCAGACGGAGGCGTTCCAGTACCGGCGGTGAGCCGGGCTGCCGGGCGGCCAGGGCGAGCAAGGCCTGGATGGTAGGAGTTTCCAGCAACGGCTGATGGGAATGGCGTTGAAACGGAATGCCCGACCGGGCCAATGCCACACTGAGAACTTCGGCCTGGGCGTCGGTGCGATAGAGCACGGCGAAGTCGGCAAAACTGAAGTTCCCGGCCTTCGCCGCCGAATCCACCCGACCGGAGTCGAGCGCGAAGAAGCCCGATCCACCGATGAGCCGTTCGATGCTGTGGACGATGAATTCCGCTTCCGCCGGGTCGGAGGCGGCCTCGTGAATCGTGATGCGCGAGGCGTCGGTGTTGAGGGCTTCGAGCACCCGATTTTCGACGAGCGAGGTCGGTGCAACGGCTTGCAGCGCGCCGGACACGATGGCACGGCCGGAACGGTAGTTGCGGGTGAGCCGGACCTCCCGCGCCGTGGGATAATCGCGGATAAACTCCTGAAAGAAGCGCGGTTCGCCGCCGCGGAATCGGTAGATGGCCTGATCGGGATCGCCAATCACGCAGAGGTTGCCGCCCGCGGGCACGAGGAGCTGCAACAGCCGATACTGGCGGGCATCGAGATCCTGAAACTCGTCCACCGAGACGTGACGGAAACGGTCGCGACACGTGGCCAGCACGTCGGGCTGCGTTTCGAGCAGTTCGACGGTGCAGGTAATGAGGTCGTCGAAGTCCAGCCAGCCGTTCGCGCGCATGGCCGTGTCGTAAGTCTTGAGCGCCAGCGCGGCTTCCGGGTCAGGAGTTTCACCGGTGCGCTTCCACGTCGAAAGCTGGCGCCGGAGCGAGTCGGCTTTGCTTTCCGTGAGCTTCAGCTTTTCCACGAGCAAGGCCCGGCGCTCCGGTTCCGAGGCGATACGTGGGGAAGCGGGTAACCCCATTCGAGTGCCAAATTCGCGCAACAGCCGATAGCCGAGGCCATGGAAGGTCGTGACCAACGGAGCGCCGAGTGGGACGTCGTCGGGATGATTCGAACCGCCCTGATCGGTTGGGAGGCCGGCCTTCCCGCGCGGCAGCAACTTCTCCAGGCGTTCGCGCATCTCGTTCGCGGCGCGGTTGGTGAACGTGACCGCCAGAAGATGTTCCGGAGCGATGCCGCAGTCGATTACGAGGTGGGCCAGGCGGTGGGTGAGGGTGCGGGTTTTGCCGGTGCCGGGTCCGGCAATGATGAGCAACGGACCGGACGTCAGCTCCACGGCGGCGCGCTGGTCGGAGTCGAGATCGGCCAGGAGGGAGGAGGTTTCCGGCAACTGCGCCGGGGATGGAGCGGAAGAGATGGATCCATCCCGGAAGGAAGCCGGAACCGGCGGGTCGGCCTGATCTCCAGCTCTCTCTGACACTCTGTCAGATCGCACGGCCCCACCGACCGGTTGCTGGAGGTCTGCGCTTCGCGGTACCCCTTGACTCATTTTGGGTCGTCCTCCGGGCTGCTTCTTCGAGACGGCGGGCCAATCGAACAGCAGGCTCACTGAGTTGCCCTGCGCGAGTTCCTCGTCATTGAACACACGGATGACGCCGTATTCGCCGTCGTAGCCGGCCTGACGGATGACTTCGCCGGCACGCATCCGGCGGATGCCTTCGGCGAGCAGCGTGGAACCGGAGCGCTGGAGTTCGTCGAGCGGGGCGCGTTCCAGGATGAAGAGTTCGGAACCGAGCGCGCGCAGGAGTTTCTCATAGGCGTCGCCCACTCGTTTGCTCGCCGGACCAACTCGATGGATTTCACCGAGGACTTCCGGCAGCGGCACCAGACTATGAAACGGGGTGGTTCGCTGTGGCTGTGCGCCGTCCGCGCGGTCGGCCAGTTCGTCCACGCGATGCATGACGCCGACGGTGAGTTCCTTGCCGCATACCGGACAGAGGCCGCCGTGTTTCTTGGTGTCGCCCGGCTCGAAGCAGATGCCGCAGGTGCGGTGGCCATCGAGGTGATACTTCCCCTCTTCAGGGAAGAACTCGACCGTGCCGCCGTACCCCACGCCCGTGCGGAGCGCATCGCGCATCGCCCAATAGTCGAGCGCACAGTCGAAGGCGCAGGCTTCGCGTCCGATCTTGCCCGGCGAATGCGCGTCGCTGTTCGACACCAGGGTGTAGCGGTCGAGCTGCGAGAGCCGCCAGTTCATCGGCGGGTCGGAGGAAAGACCCGTCTCCAGAGCAAAGAGATGGGGGGTGAGGTCGCCGTAGCAGTCGGCGATGGTGTCGAAGCCGGACTTCGAGCCGAGCACGGCGAACCACGGCGTCCAGATGTGGGCGGGAATCAGGTAAGCTCCCTCGCCGGCTTCCAGGGTGATCTCGAGCAGGTGCCGCGAATCGAGACCGAGGATGGGTCGTCCGTCGGCATTGAGATTTCCGATGCGAGCGAGCCGAACGATGAAGCGTTCTGCCGCAGCGAGGTCGGGCATATAATGGCAGTGATGGACCTTCCGCGTCTGGTCGCCTTTTTTGTAAATGGTCGAGATTTCGACCTGCAGGAGGAACCGCGTGGGCTGCGACGCGAACGGCGGGAACCGCTCGGCGCACCAGCGCTCCAGCTCGGGCTTCAGGCGAAACAAGCCGGGCTCCGAGGACACCAGTTTTTCCCGGATTTCGGCGAACCAACCGGGATGGGTGAAGTCGCCGGTACCGAGAACGCCAACGCCCTTCTTCGCGGCCCAGAGTGCCATGTGCTCCAAGTCGAGGTCGCGGCTAGTGGCGCGGGCGAACTTGGAGTGGACATGCAGGTCGGCAAAGAAGCGCACCGACGACTCTTGATCGGGCGGGACCGGCGGGGAAAACACAA
>CAYYSX010000134.1:0-15370 GCA_964474315.1 uncultured Verrucomicrobiota bacterium
TTTTCCTTCAGGCTCAGAATCGGAGTCACCCTCTCGCGAGGAACGCGATCATCCCTCCCTTCAACGATACCGGAATCCCTGCTCACCAACCGATCTCGCACAAGAACGCACAAGAACGCACAGAGTGCCAAGTCAATCATCGTACCCGCGTCCCGACGTGTCCTCTGCAAAGTGCCAGGTCATCTATTATTAGTACCTGCCAACCGTCTTCTCCACATTTGACCTGGCACTTGGTAATGCTTATCTCGGCCGAACCGTCTTCTCCACATTTGACCTGGCACTTGGTAATGCTTATCTCGGCCGCTCTGCGCGGCGCAGCAACCAGACCCCCGCTGCCAGAAAGCCCAGATTCGGAATCCAGAAGAGCAGGTGCGGATAAAGTTGCGGCCGGGTGTCGAGGGCTTGAGCCAGAATAAAGAAGCTATAATACACCGCGACCAGGGTGAGGGCGACGGCAACGCCAATGTTCGTCTCCCGCCGCTGCACCCGGATGCCCAGCGGAATGCCCACCAGGGTGAAGCCGATACAGGAGAAGGAAAAGGCGAGCTGCCGATGGATCTGAACCCGCACCGGTTCCACGGCAGCGCCGGCATCCTGGCGCAGCTCCAGTTCTTCCATCAGCTCCTGGAAACTCATCCGGCTCAGCTTGGGCCGGCGGGCAGAATCGGGCGGAAACGCATGGATGGGGTGGATGTGTCCCGAATTGAAGTACGGTTGCCAGTCGCCCGCCGTCAGAGAGAGCCCCTGGAGATTGAAGAGTCGGATGGCTTCCGGAAAACCGTTGGTTCCGATCAGGATCTCGGCTTCCGGCGCCCAGACGTCGAGGTTGCGGATGGGACGGGAGTTCGGATCGTTCGGACTGGCATTGGTGAGGCCGTAGATCAGGACGTCGCGCAGATTGGTTCCTTTCACCTCGCGGGCGTAAAGGGTGAGATTGTCCAGTTGAACGTAGCGACCTTCCCCGATGAAGGCGGTGGGTTCCTGGCGGACCATGGCCTCCGACAGGTTGCGGAACGCCTGTCGGCAGCGAGGGGCCACCGACATGTTCAGCCAGGCATTCAGCGCGGTGAGCAGAACCGCGAGGCCCAACACAGGGGCGACCGCGGCCACGATACTGATTCCTCCCGCCCGGATCGACGTCAATTCCTGGTCCACGCTGAGCCGGCTAAAGACCAGGAGGCAGCCGGTGAGCAATCCAATCGGCAGGGCAAAGGCCAGGGCGAAAGGAATCAGCAGGAGTATGGCTTGCAGCGCGGTTTGCGGTTGGAGGCTTCCGGTGGCCAAGAGGTCGAAGACGTCCCGGAGCACATTGCCCAAGAGCAGGAGCGCCGTGAAGGTCGAGACCGTGAGCAGGCAGGTGGCCAGAACCTGGCGGAGGAGATACCGATGAAGCGTCAACATGGGCTGGTGCGGCGGACCAGCCTACGTGGGAAACCAGGGGGTGGGAAACCTTCAGCATGGAGTCCACGGCCGGCCGGACGCGCCTCCTCTCCTTTGGTCAGGCGCAGCCGAACACCTGCGACCTCGTTCCGCGCGGGCGCCGAGCTTTACTCCGTTCCTCCCCGTTGCCCTGGGTCAGCCCTGGGGATTCCAGATGGCGCCTCGTGCCCTCGGCGACGGCCGCACACCACCGGCGAATTTCAACTACGCGAACTTGGGGAAATACCTCGATCGCACCGAGGCCGCCGAGGCGCGGCCCGGATCGACGAAACCCAGGTTGGGTTGGTGCCGTGGGTCCCCCAACACCAAGGGCGTTCCGTCGGCCTGTTCGGGATACTCGAATACCTGACCTTCGTAGTTGCGGATGACGACCCGGTCCCGATTGCGGCTGAGAACATAGTCCGGATTGACCGGCACCTTTCCTCCGCCTCCCGGTGCATCAATGACGTACTGCGGCACCGCGTAGCCGGTCGTGTGGCCCCGCAATTGTTCCATGATCTCCAACCCTTTGGTCACACTTGCCCGCAGGTGGGCCGATCCCTGGATCAGATCGCATTGATACAGATAATACGGGCGCACGCGGCACATCAGGAGCTTCTGGACCAACGCCTTCATCACGCCGGCATTGTCATTTACCTGACGCAGCAGCACGGACTGGTTGCCCAAGGGGATGCCCGCATCCGCCAGACGGCCCAAAGCTTCGCGCACTTCGGTGGTGAGTTCCCGAGGATGATTCGCGTGAATGCTCAGGAAGAGCGGATGGAACTGGCGCAGCCGCGTCACCAGTTCAGGGGTAATCCGCTGCGGCAGGAAAATCGGAATGCGGGAGCCGATACGAAGGAATTCGACATGGGGGATAGCCCGCAGCCGGCCGAGCAGGTCGGCCAGCTTGTCGTCGCTCAGCAACAGCGGATCACCGCCGCTCAACAGGACGTCCCGGATTTCCGGATGCGCGGCGATGTAGGCAATCTGTCGCTCAAAGTCGGGATGAAAATCGTACCCGCTGGCGTTGCTGACCAGCCGGGACCGGGTGCAATACCGGCAGTAAGCCGCACAACGATCCGTGACCAGGAATAGCACCCGGTCCGGGTACCGATGCACCAGTCCGGGAACCGGCGAATGGGAGTCTTCACCGCAGGGATCGCTTAGCTCCCAGGGTGCGGTGTGGGTTTCCTCCTGCCGGGGAATGACTTGACGACGGATGGGACAGTCTTCGTCACCGATGTCGATCAGATTGAAGAAGTAAGGGGTGATGGCCATGGCCAGTTTCGACTGGCCTGCCAGGAGGGCGCCGGCACGTTCTTCCGGAGTCAGTGTGGGTAGCAGCTTCTCCAGTTGCCCGAGGGTGGTAATCCGGTGCTTGAGCTGCCACCGCCAGTCGTTCCAGTCAGATTCCGGAACGTGGGACCAATAGCCCCGGCCAGCGGAGTGGAATTGTTTGAGAGCGAGGAGGTCAGGCGAGGGCAGATTGGGGTCGGCCACCGCGGAATCCGCGAAGTCCATTTTAATGCGGCGGAACCTACGGGGAAGGGGGGAAGCGTCAAGGAGGGGGCCGCCGACTGCGATGGGTCCCCGGACGTCCCAAAAAACGTTACCGCTCCCCTTCAATCCCGAGTGATGCGAACCAGACGGTTCTGAAGTTCCCGGGCCAGGTCACTTCGGGCGTTTTCGTCCAGGTCGGATGGCACAGACAAGGGTTCGCCGGCCTCGATGTCGCATCGGCCGAACGGCAAGGGGATTTGGAAGCCATCCCAGCTCCGCAGAACCCGCTTGAGGCTCATGTGGTAACAGATGGGGATGACGGGGATCCCCGTATGTTGGGCGAGCGCAATGATCCCGGGTTTGACCTCATAACGTGGTCCGCGCGGTCCGTCAGGGGTCACGGCCAGGTCAAGTCCCTGCCGGGCCAGTTCGATGAGCTCGGCGAGTGCCCGGGCTCCCCGTCGGCTGGAAGACCCTCGAACGGCCGCCGTGTCGGACAATTCGAGGAACCGGGCCGCAATCGCTCCGTCTCGACTGGCGCTGGCGATGGAGGCCAGTCGGCGGAGCGGCTTGGAGGAGCGGAAGTACCGGCGGTAGAGTTCCGGCGCCAGCAGTTGGCGGTTGTGCCAGACCGCAAAGATCACCGGCTGTGCCCGCCTTACGATCTCCAGGGAATGTGGCGGCACCGTCCAACTCCAACGCAGGGTGACCGCCACCATTCTGACAAAAAGCCACGCGCTCCGGGCGGCGACGCGACCACCGAGGGACATCGAGTTGGGGGATGACGGCGTTTTCAATAGGCGAACGGCCTCAGGCACCGCGTTTGAGGCAAGCCCGCACGATCTGCTCCACCGAGGCCGTTTCGCCCAGGAGCGACTGCGCCCCCCGTACCGCCTGGGTCGCGTCGGCCGGTTTGAACCCGAGCGCCACCAGAGCGGCCGTTGCATCCCGAATACGGGCGTCCTCCGGAACTCCGATCCCCATGCCTCCCTGCTTGGCCCCGGCGAAGGGAAGCGGGCTGAGTCCACCCAGCTTGTCCTTCAATTCGACCACCATGCGCTCGGCGGTCTTGCGCCCCACCCCGGAGATGGCCGAGAGCGTTTTCAGATCAGCCGCTGCCACGGCCGCACCGAAGGCGGGGACGCTGATCCCGCTGAGCACATTGAGCGCCAGCTTCGGACCAATGCCGGACACCGTGCTGACAAGCAGGCGGAACAGGTCCCGCTCGGCCGTCGTCAGAAACCCGAACAAGGTGTGCGCGTCTTCCCGAACAATCAGATGGGTGAGCAGGCGCACGTCTTCTCCGGCCGAGGGGAGCCGGTCAAAGGACGAGAGCGGAATCAGGACCTCATAGCCGATCCCGTGAACCTCGACGGTCACGGCGGAGGGTTGCACGTCCACCAGCCGACCTTGGAGAAACGAAATCATCGAACCGGGGGAGTGAACCAAGCGTGATCCGGCGGCGTAAAGGTCCGGTGGCTGTCCGCGGTCGTTTCTTTCGTCCTTCGCGGTTCCCGAAATCCAACGAGCGAGGCAGTCTCGTCCCATTCCATGAGACCAAGCATCGTCCAGTGCCGGTGGCGAATCCTGGCGGTCCTCGTCCTTCTTGTCGCTGGGGCTTCTCTGTCTGAACCTGTTGAACCGGAGGAACCTCGGCCGCCTAAATCGGATGCGGAACTGCGCAGTTGGCTGGAGAACATGTTCTGGCATCACCACTACTCCCCGGCAGAGATCAGTGCGGCCACCGGATTGACCGAGCTGGAAGTCAACGCCGCCCTCCACCGCTTGGGCCTCCGACCGGAATCCCGCCCGCGCCCGTCCACCAACGAACTGCGGGTGCTGCCTTATCCAGGTGGCCGGCATCCACGACTGGGATTTTTCGAGGGAGCCATCCGCACCCAGCGCGAAACCAAGTTGAGCGTGTTCCTGCCGTGGGAGAATTCCGGGTATGTGGTGGTGGATGTTCCCGAAGCGATCTTCACCCACCTGGGTCTGGTCTATCTGGCCCACACCCATGTGCCGACCCTTTGGGACACCCAGGGAGTGACCCTGCCCAAGCTGGAATGGGTTCGGTCGGCTAAGGGTGCGTGGGAGAGCCGACGGACTCTTCCCAACGGGATTGCCTTTGGCGTTCGGGCGGCCCCGGTGGGACGGGATGCCGTGGCATTCCGCTTGTCACTGACCAATGGAACAGCCGCTCCGTTGACGGCGATGCGGGCCCAAGTGTGCGTGATGCTGGGCCGGGCGATGGGATTCTCAGCGCAAACCAACCTCAACAAACGGATCGAACCGCCCCTGGTCGCTTGTCAGAGCGAAGATGGACGGCGCTGGATTCTGACGGCGTGGGAGCCGTTGAACCGCGCGTGGGCCAATCCTCCGGTCCCGTGCCTGCATTCCGATCCGGCGCTGCCGGACTGTCCGCCGGGAGAAAGCCGGGAGGCCCGCGGCTGGTTGTGGTTCTACGAGGGTGATGATCCGTCGGCTGATTTCGCCCGGCGCCGTGCGGAGTGGATGAACCCGTAAGCGAACGATCGACCCCTCACTGCGAACGGCCGCGTTCCCGCGCGGCGGACGGCCTTTTGCAGTGCAACATCGCTGAACGTCACGCCCCGCTCGCCCCTGCTTAGGCCCCGGCCAAAGAGCCTGTCCCCACCGTCTGAGCTGTGTTCCTCATTCTGACTCGTTACCTTCCCGCCACGCGTTGCGACAAGATCATGCCGAAAGACCTCATCCGCGTCGTCGGGGCGCGGCAGCACAATCTCAAGAACCTCACGGTCGAACTTCCCCGCGACCGTCTGGTGGTCATCACCGGCCCCAGTGGCTCCGGGAAATCGTCTCTGGCCTTCGACACGCTGTTCGCCGAGGGACAGCGCAAATACGTCGAGTCGCTGTCGGTGTATGCCCGGCAGTTTCTCGACCAGTTGGAGAAGCCCGAGGTCGAGCACATCGAGGGTCTTTCACCCGCCATCGCCATCGAACAGCGCAGCAGCGCGGCCAATCCCCGCTCGACCATCGCCACCACCACCGAGATCTACGATTATCTCCGCCTGCTTTTCGCCCATCTTGGCCAACCCCACGATCCCGAAACCGGCCAGCCCCTGAGCCGGCGGACTACCCAGGAAATTGCCGACATCTTGCTGGCCCTGCCGGCGCAGTCCCGTTTGATGCTTCTCGCCCCGGTGGTGGACGATCAGAAGGGCGAGTTTCGGGATGTTCTCGAACGCCTGGCTCGCGAGGGGTTTGTACGGGCCCGAGTGGACGGACAATTGATCGAGCTCATCGCTAATAAACCCCTGCGGCTGGATGCCCAGTCCCGCCATTCCATCGACGTGGTGGTGGATCGGTTGGTGATGGCCGAGGGCGTCCGCACCCGGTTGACGGATTCCCTGGAGACCGCGTTGAAATGGGGAGAGGGACGCATCACGGCGTTGCATCAACCGCGAGACGCAGTGTCGGGCCGGAGCCGGGACCCTGGCGGTAAACTTGGGGCGAGCACGGCGCTCACCGAGACCTGGACAGAGATCCGGCTTTCCACCCGCTTGTTTTCCCCTTCGACCGGTAAGACCTACGAACCGCCGACCGCCCAGCATTTTTCCTTCAATTCGCCGCGCGGCGCCTGCCCGGTCTGTCACGGACTCGGACAGAAGCGGGTCTTCGATCCCGCATTGATCGTTCCGGATGAATCCCTCACGCTGGAAAACGGCGCCGTGCATCCCTACCGCCGTCTCGGGGGCAAACGGATGGTCAGTTACTACAAAGCGCTGTTGAAAGGAGTCGCCGGTCATTATGGCGTGCCGCTGGACCGGCCCTGGAAGGATCTGCCCGCGGACTTCCGACAGCGGTTGCTGCACGGCACCGGTACCGAGGAGATCGAATTCTGGTTCGCGCATGCCGGCGCCCCTCGCAAGACGCGCAAAGCATTCGAGGGCGTTCTACCCAATCTCCAGCGCCTCTACGCCGAGAGCGAAAGCGAGTTCACGCGGAATCGCCTCAAGGCTTACATGACCCTCGCACCGTGCGACGCCTGCGGTGGCCATCGATTGCGCCCGGAACTGCTCGCCGTGACGCTCACGTCCGCCGCCGTGCCCGCGGCCGAGACCCGCCTCACGCCGGACCTTTCGCTTCCCGGACTGAACATCGCCGCCCTCTGCCACCTGCCCATCGCCGAAGCCGACGATTTCCTGGCCGGACTTCACCTGACCGACTTCCAGAAACAAGTGGCTGGCGAACTGGTGGGCGAAATCCGCAAGCGCCTGACCTTCCTCCGCCAGGTGGGACTCGACTATCTAACACTCGACCGCGAATCGGGCACGCTCTCCGGAGGGGAAGCCCAGCGCATTCGGTTGGCCACGCAGATTGGCGCGGGGTTGATGGGGGTGCTGTATATCCTGGACGAACCGAGCATCGGTCTGCACCAGCGTGACAATGAGCGGCTGTTGCAGACCCTCCGGCATCTGCGCGACTTGGGGAACTCGGTCCTCGTGGTGGAGCATGACGAGGACACCATGCGCGCGGCGGATTACCTGCTGGACCTCGGACCCGGCGCGGGGACCCACGGCGGCGAGATCGTGGCCCAGGGAACCCCAGCCGAAGTCATCGCGCATCCGCGGAGCCTGACCGGCCGGTATCTGCGGGGCGACCTGCGCATCGAGGTGCCGCGCCAGCGGGTTCGCCCGCGTCCGGAAAAAGGCTGGCTGGAAATCCTCGGTTGCCAGGAGAACAACATGCAGAACATCGATGTCCGCATTCCCTTAGGAACATTGACCTGCCTCACCGGAGTCAGCGGCAGCGGCAAATCCACGGTGGTCGATGACATCCTGCGACGCGCCCTGTTCCGGCAATGGTACGGATCCAAGGAACGTCCGGGGGCACACCGGGAGATCGTGGGAACCGAGCTGCTCGAGAAGTGTGTGGTGATTGACCAGGCGCCCATTGGCCGGACGCCCCGAAGCAATCCCGCCACTTACACCGGAATGTTCAACGAAATCCGGGATCTCTTCTCCCAGCTCCCGACCGCGCGGGTCCGCGGTTACGATGCCGGGCGGTTCAGCTTCAATGTCCGCGGTGGACGCTGCGAGAAGTGCGAAGGCGACGGCGCGCTGAAGATCGAGATGCATTTCCTGCCGCCGGTCTATGTCACCTGCGATGTTTGCGGCGGACGCCGTTACAATCGCGAGACCCTGGAAATCACTTTCAAAGGATTGAACATCGCCGACGTGCTCCACCTGACCGTGGATGAAGCCGTCACTTTTTTCCGCGCGGTACCCAAATTGCACGATCCCTGTCTGACGTTGGCGGAAGTCGGACTGGGCTATCTCCGGCTCGGACAACCCGCCACGACGCTCAGCGGGGGTGAGGCCCAGCGTCTCAAACTAGCCGCTGAACTCTCGCGCAAGCACACCGGACGAACCCTCTATCTGCTGGATGAACCCACCACCGGCCTGCATTTCCACGACATTGCCAAGTTGCTGGAGGTGCTGAACAAGCTGCGGGCGGCCGGCAACACCCTGGTCGTGATCGAGCACAACCTCGACGTCATCAAGACCGCCGACTGGATCATCGACCTGGGACCCGAAGGCGGAGGCGGTGGGGGACGGATCGTGGTGGAAGGACCGCCGGAAGTGGTGGCGGCCTGCGAGCGAAGTCACACCGGCCGGTTCCTACGCCGGAGGCTGGCCTGAGGATGTACCGCAGGCCTCTTGGCCTGCTGTTCCGCAGGTTTTTAACCTGCCCCCCCGGTCCACCGGCAGGCTGAAAGACCTGCGGAACGGCAGACAGGAATGTCTGCGGTACAATTGACGTCGGTACTCAGCCCCACCGCGATCACCATTAGGGTTGATCGCTGTCCCTTGGGATGGGTCCCTGGCGATAGTTGTCCGCTCCCCTGTCTCTGGCGGGCGAACGTTTCGCGGAACGGGCCTTCATTGGACGAAAACCTGCAGGCGAGCGAACGCGCTGGCCGATTCGATTTTCATGAGCATCAAACTTCCAGCACCCGCACGTCGAGCCGGTGAACCTTGCGGAAATGCGCTTCGTCGCGCGGACCGACCAGGACGCCGAACCCGAGGAACCTGGCCGTGGCGGCGACGGCAATATCGTTTTTGGGGAATCATCCCGCCGGTCGAGGCCAGCTCCGCGAAAATGTCCGCGTAATGCCCGGCCACCTCGGCCGTGAATGGTTCGATCCCGCCGAGCGCGCGGATCTTTTCCAGATTGGACTGCCGGGCGGCGGCCCGGCGCGACGAATCCGCCATCCGCACCCCCGCCAGTGCCTCGGCCCACACGATGGCGGGGATGGCAAAGGCCTCCCGTGGAACCTTGGGGCGCCGTCCCGAGCCGAGGGCGCGTTCCCAGGCGACGATCGCCGAGGTGTCGAGGATCAGGCCCATGGATTTTCTGCCGCGACGTCCGATGCGTTCACTTTTTCCAGATCGTCGGCGAAGCCGGGATCGCGGGGCAGGGCCTCGAACAGGGCCTTCAACTCATCCAGCGTCGCGAACCGCCTTTCGGAAGCGGGGGAAAGCTCGGCGACGGGCTTGTGGTTCTTCGTGATCACAAAGGCCTCCCGGCGATGTTTGACCCGCGCGAGATAATCCCCGAAATGGCGCACAAGGTCCGTGCTGGATATTTCAACCTTCACACGGAAATCTGTAAGTGGCGGATTTCAGGATATCAATCGGGCGGCGCGCGGAAAACAGAGAAACGGGCCGTGGGGCGGGCCTTCATCGGATGAAAACGTGCCGATCGTCGAACGCTATTGCCGATTGTCGATTTCTCCTTTTGCACCGGGTTGACCTCTCCCGCGCCTTGGAGACACATTGGACACAAGATGAAGACGATTTCCATCCGGGAGTTGCACACGCATACGGGACGGCATGTCCGGGCCGCTTCGCGCGAGCCGATCGTCATCACCGACCGGGGCGAGACCGTGGCGGTGCTTCAGCCGCCGACCGCGGCACATCTGCCCGGAAAGCCGTTTCCCAGGCGGGACCGGTCCGCGCTGCCGGTCGTCGCGGGCGAGAGCGGGGCGCTCATTTCCGAAGACCGGGATCGCTGATGGTTTATTTCGACAGCGCCTATATCGCCAAATGCTACCTGCGCGAACCGGGCGCCGATGAAGTCCTGGATCTGGCTGAGGCGAGCGCGGGGCGGGCGTCGCTCGTGATCGCAGTCGTGGAAGTGAATGCAGTTTTTCACCGGCACTTCCGGGAAGGGCGGCTCACGCGGGAACAGTTGCTGGCCACGTGCCTGCGCTTCGAGGAAGACCAGCGGGGTGGCTTCTGGCAGTGGCTGCCGTTGGACGATGCCGCCGCCCGGCGGGCGGGCAGGAAGTTCCGGCAGTTTTCCGCCGAGATCTTTCTCCGTTCGCTCGATTGCCTCCATCTGACGGCGGCCGGCGAAGCGGGGTTTGCCGAGATTTATTCGAACAACCGGCACCTGCTGACCGCCGCTCCCCACTTCGGTCTCCGTGGAATCAACGTGATCCCCAAAGCAAACGGGATCGGCTAACTCCGGGGGCCGTCAGCAATGATCCTGACCGGCCCTGCGAGCCAAGGGAGCATTTTCCCGCGGGCGTGGGGATACTCCGAGAGGACTTTCCCCGCTCGGGCGAACAGACGGGACAGTTATTGCAATGTTCATTGAATTCCTTTCCTTCATGCCTTACTTCAAATGCAGTGAAAGCAACGCTTACCAGCAAGGGGCAGATCACCATCCCGATCGAGATCCGGACCCGGCTTCGTCTGAACGCTGGAGACGTGCTGGAGTTCGATGAAAACGCCCCCTTTCTCAAGGCGACCAAGACCATTCCACCCAAGGCATGGGAACAATTTGGAACGCAGTGGAGCGACCCATGGTCCGGGCGGGATACCAGGGCGATTCTCGATGAACTCCGTGGTCCGGTGGAGAACCCGCCCGCTGCGCCTCAACCATGATCACCGCAGTCGATTCCTCGGTGGTGATTCAGTTGCTCCGGCGGCAGCCCGGCTGGGAAGCCTGGAGAGACGCACTCTCCGCTGCCGCGACTGAGGGTTCGTTGGTTATCTGTCCGGTGGTCTTCGCCGAATGTGCCGGAGGTTATCCTTCCGCAGACGTGGCCATCCGGGATTTTGAAACGGTTCAGCTTCACTTTGACGACATCACTCCGGAAACCGCGTATCTCGCCGGGCAGACCTTTCTCCGTTACCGGCGGGAAGGCGGCCCGCGCGAATATCTCATTCCCGACTTCCTGATCGCTGCCCACGCCCGCCTCCAGGCCAACCGCCTCGCGGCCATCGATCGCGGTTATCTACGCCGCTATTTTTCCGATCTGCCCCTGCTTGTTCCAGACACTTGACCGCGGCAACCGGGGAGGCGACCGCGGAGAAGCGGAGGAGCCGGACGAGGCCGGGAAGGATTCGGCACAGAGGAGGGGAGAATACCGAGGGGACGCAGTCGGTCCTTCTCCAACCTTCTGCCCAGTGCCTCGGCCCGTTTCGCCCTCCGCATGCGTGCAGCGTCCTGCCGTTCGGAGTTCCGCCTTTAGGCGGCGGAGCGATCGACCTCGTCCGCCGGTCCGTCATTTCCCGGTGCTTCCAGGCTAGGAACGGTTCTACCGGCCAGAGCCGGAATGCCGCGCTCCATAGGTGTCCTGTCCCCTGTCTCTGTGCTGGCGGTGGTCACCCGCCACGGAGAACTCCAATGAAGACAAATCGTCCGCTACCTCAAACCGCAGCGGCAACGACTTCCGAAAATCACGCGCCTCCAAGGCGCGCAGTCCGGCGGAAATGATCATACTCGACGCCGCCGTTACCTTCAGTCCGGTGGACCGCGTGAACTTGTCCAGGCGGAGCTCATTCTCTCCAAAGATGTAGAGCTGGGGGGGGGGCTGTCGTTTTCTTACCGATGGCGACATTGGGACACATTGTCTGTAAATATCTCTATTTGTCATTTACATGGTTGGAATTTATTTAGACACATCTGTCCCAGTCTATGACAATTCATTCCCGCTTCGGATTAGCCCTTTACGGGCGGCCGACCGCCCTTCCACCTCAAAAGGGGCTTTGGTCAAGGACGGGTTTGCCCGCCCTCAGGGCGCTCTTGGCCGTCGTGTGCGCCAGCTTCCTATTGCTCGCGCCCGCCGCCGTGCAACAGGGTTTCGGTGAATATATAGCGGAATCGGACGCGGGGTGGTCCACGCCGGCGACCGGCACCGGCCAGTTGCCATGCGCTCCGGGGCTCGACGTTCAGACCGTGAAAGTGCGCGCGACCGCCGCCGAACACGGGCGCAAACCAAACCAGCGACACCGAACGAGCTGGGAGTGGCTGGATCGCGGGATCCTTTCCCCTTCGGAAAACGAAAGACCCTAGACGGTTCCTCGTCGGTAGGAGTCCCGATGAACATACTGTTGTTAGCCGTTGTGTGGGCAGTCCTAGGGGTTGGTGGGCTCAAACTTACCGCCGCCGAATTTAGAATTCATGTCGTCCGCTTCACCCCAACTGGCGATCTGGAGGTTATTTATGAATCGGACCCCAGCGGGCAGTTCACTTTGCTCTACGGTGAATCGCTGGATGCCATTACGGTTCCACTGGCTTCCGGCCTTGGGCAAAACGGGACCGCCTCATTTCTCCTAACCGCCCCCGTCGAACATCAGACAGCATTTCTCCGAGTCCGACGCGAAGAGATCCAAGTGACACCCCAATTCATTTCGGCACCGACGGACGGGACCACTTTGAGCTTCGAGGGATCCCTTTTGGACTCTGGTGCCGCTGAATGGAATGAACACCGGGTCGAGGAGGGAGATCCAGTCACCGGACCCTTATTAACACCCGAGCAGCGGGAGTCTCTGGCTCAGGTACGCCTGGAAAGCCGTCCGAATCCTCCCACCGTGCGAATCTACGAGGGGACGCCGACGCTGCCGGACGACGGGTCGCTATTCCTCAAATCGCTGGCTCGATTGGACGCCGCCTATCAGCAATCATTCTCCACCAATGGGCTGGAGGCATTTGAAGCCGACATTGGCCGCTTTGCTTCAGTCCTGTCGTTCCTGAGGCTCTCGGATGGCCCTGTTGATCCCTTTCCACTCATCCTCAAGTACTCCCGCTCGTTGACCCCTTATCGGAAAGTTCGATTGCTCACCGAGCTGGCGCACCGATTTCCGCGATTGAGGTCGTCGATGCTGGCCGAGCTGTGGCGACTGGCGATCCAGGAGCGCGAGGAATTCGGATGGGGCTATTCAGGGCACCTGGTGCAAGGCGGTGCCTCCGAAGTCGGCGGCCAAGTGCAAGCCGTGCTGGACGCGGAAACCAGCTTGGACGGGCATCAAGATGCTCGTGGTCGCCTGCCCTACGGTTCAGAATTCAGGGAAATTGCCGTCGCACTGATCGCCTCCGAGGAAAATCAGACCGCGCGATTGAACCTGGTCGAGTACGTTATCTACCTGTCCGTGGTTGCCGTTCCCAACGGCAACATCTGTACCCACATCCTTGGAGGTGAGGTGAGTGGCGTGGCTTTTCCCGCCCTGGTGCAGCCGGATTTCTGGTTTAGCGACGACGACGGAATACTTCGTGAAGTGCGAAACTTGATGATCATCTTTCGCAACTTTGCCGTCCTCGACGCCCGAGTGACCGACCTGGAAAGGCGAGTCGCCGATCTTGAAAATCGAGTCCTCTCATTGGAAGATTGGGCTGCTGCCACCGACCGGACCTTGCTGACGTTACAGGAAGCCGTCATCAACCTCGGAGGTCGAGTCGATTCATTGGAGAAATGGAAAGATACCGTCGAGACCCGCCTGGCAGAAATCGAGTTGCGCATCGATTTGATAGAGACACTCGGCGTCCCCTACACCGGGGTCCGCTTACCCAAAAGACAGGATCAGGATCAAGACAAGATTGATGACCGGATTGAGCGACTCCTCATCGATGCCTTTTCGCCGGTGATCATGATCGAAGACGACTGGAGGCCACCCGTCTCGGCCGAATGGTTCGTTCAACATTCGTATCTACGAGGGCCGGGAGAAGATCCGGACAGCTTCACGGCACCATTCCGTTCCGAGTGGACGCGACGGCGAAATGTTTGGAAGAATAGCCCCTACCTCTTCCTTCCGGAATACGAAAGGCTGGTGGAAGAGGCTAAGCGCAACTTTCCCGACACTGACCCCGGCTCCTGGAGGCTTCAGTTGGATAGGGAAGCCTTCCGGGACGGCCAGAGCGACATTGGTGACCGGATGACTTGGGAGAGGGCGAAACAGGAAGGGAATGTCGGAATGTATGCCCATGTGGTTCGCGGCGACAATGACTCCAGCGGCCGGTTTGGTGGCGAGTATATTATTCAATACTTTATGCTTTTGACCTGGAATGAGACGGCCTATTCGTATGGGATTGGAAACCATGAGGGAGATTGGCTCTGTATCACGCTGTTTGTCGATCTACCCGAATATGCCCCGCAGACGGACAACGAGATTCTTTTATCTGCCGAAGACTTCCGACTTTTGCTGGATCGTTTGGAGGATCCGACACGTATCGATCGCATCATCACGGCCCGCGTGTGCAATCACGGGCGTTACATCGATACGCGGGGCGAACAGGTGGACGTCATGGAGATTGGCAGCGAGGCCGGCCCTCTGCGAGGCGGAATCAAGCCTCGCTTCTGGATGGAAGGCGGCACCCATGAGTTGTGGCCGAATCGCGGTGGCCGAGGTTACTCCGGATGGCCGGGAATAGGTGCCTCGAATTCTGAAGTTCCGTCCCTGTGGCAACCTTTGAGTCCTCTGGATTCTCCCCTTGATTCTGCCAGCCAGAATAACCCGAACCATGGAGATGGCAGAATCTTCGACGGCAAGGGGTGGTGGGTGTTTGGATTCGCCACGAAGTTTCGACCTGGCTGGATCCTCCCTGGATATGGATACCGAATCTCGTTCGACTTCGGCGGCGGCGAGGAATGGGATGACCTCAACGAGCACAAGGTGGTCAGAGGACATCAGGGAAGCAAAGGCGCCTACATCACCCGATCCATCCCCAATCTCGGCGAAATAACTCGTCCGAAAGGGGTTACCCGCGAGTCCAGCCCGGCGGCCGAACTGGTCTTGCGATATCGCGGTCTTTGGGGTGGTTGGTGGAAAGATAGCGCGTCGCCTGATGGACCATGGAAGGATGAGATGTGGATCGGAGATGATCCCGCGAGGACGAACGAACGAAAGGCGGCGCAGATCGATCCGGCCCTCCGAAGGATTAGACTCTAAAAACTATCATCACTCAAATTGAACTAACACCTCACATATCTCTGTAATTAGATTCCGATTTACAATCCATTCAATTATATCAAAACCATTCAATAAATTGCTACAACGCAAATCGTTTATAGCAGCTATCTTTGGGGGGCTTGCCGTCTTTGTCCCTAGATTCCTTGGAACAAGGGTATGTGTTTAGCGTGCTTGGAGTGTGACCGCGCGCGCGACCAAATCGAGGAAGG
>CAYYSX010000135.1:0-15367 GCA_964474315.1 uncultured Verrucomicrobiota bacterium
GGAGCCATCCGGAATCTCTGCCATCGCGGCAACCGGCTAGCTCAATTCAGGGATTGAGCCGAACGGGCGGTTGCGGCGTCATCTTTGGTTTTCCGGCTGTCTGGTTGTTGGAACCATCGCATGCTTGAAGCCTCGTCATTTCCCAGGATCGTTATCACCTTTTGATGAACAAACCCGCTCTCTCCACTCCTCCTGCCGCCCGCGACAAACTTCTGTTCACCCCGGGCCCGTTGACCACGTCCGCCTCCGTCAAGGAGGCGATGCTGCATGACGCCGGTTCGTGGCATTGGGAATTCAATGCCAAGGTCAAAGGCATCCGGGAACGCCTCCTCGCCTTGGCCGGTGTCTCCCGGGCGCAAGGATGGGAATGTGTGTTGCTCCAAGGCAGTGGAACGTTCGGCGTCGAGGCCGTCTTCCAGTCCTGCGTCCCGCCGGAGGGCAAGGTGGCGGTGCTGGCCAACGGTGCGTACGGCGAGCGGATCGTCTTGATGCTCCAACAGGCCCGCATTCCCTACGCGGTTCTGCGGACACCGGAGGATACGCCCAACGATCCGGCGGCCCTGGAAGCGCTGCTGCATGAAGATCCGGCCATCACCCATGTGGCGGTGGTGCATTGCGAGACCACCACCGGCCTGATGAACGACCTGGCCGCCCTGGGGGCGGTTACCCGCCGGCAGGGACGGACCTTCATCGTGGATGCCATGAGCAGCTTTGGGGCAGTGCCGATCGACTTCGAAGGCGTGGGTCTCGACTTTCTGGTTTCGTCGGCCAACAAGTGCATTGAAGGCGTGCCGGGGTTCAGCTTCGTCCTGTGCCGGCGTTCGAAGCTGCTGGCGAGCGAAGGTTGGGCGCGCAGCCTGAGCCTGAACCTGCTCGACCAATGGAAGGGGTTCGAGAAGAACGGTCAGTTCCGCTACACGCCACCCACGCACGCGCTCCTGGCCTTCGAGCAAGCTTTGAACGAGCTCGACCTGGAAGGCGGGGTGGCGGGTCGAGCCGCGCGTTACCGGCGCAACCACGAAGTTCTGCTCGCCGGCATGACGAAGCTGGGGTTCCGGAGTTACCTGCCCGCCGCCGTGCAAGGCTACATCATCACCAGCTTTCTGTTCCCCGCCGATCCCCGGTTCACCTTCGACGAATTCTACCGGCGGGTGGCGGAGAAAGGATACATCCTCTATCCCGGCAAGATCAGCCAGGCCGACACCTTCCGCATCGGGAACATTGGCCGCCTGTTCGAGCCGGACCTCCGCGCGGTGGTCTATGCGATCGGCGAGGCAATGGAAGAAATGGGGCTCAGGTAGCCGGCGCCGTGGAGGCGTCCTGCGACGAAGTTTTCGGGCGGCATGCGCCTCGCAACGGGACGGGTTGGAGCCGAAGCTGGCCGGGTCTGAAGTCCGATGAATCCTCCTTCCTCTCTCGACGCTCTCCGTTCTGAAGGCGACATCAACTTGTCCGCGCGCCGGCGGGAGTGGGAGGCCGAACAGGTCGGACCCGCCACCCGCGACTGGCTCGCGGCCGATGCCCGGCATTTCCTGCATCAGTCCCTGTCCACGCCCTGTCTGAATGCGTTGGCGAAAGCGGAGGGGGCCTGGATCGAAGACGTCGAGGGGCGTCGCTACCTCGATTTCCACGGTAACAATGTCCACCAGGTTGGCTTCGCCCATCCGCGGGTACTGGCCGCCATCAAGCGTCAGCTCGACGACCTCAGCTTTTGTACCCGTCGTTATACCTGCGAACCGGCCATCGAGTTGGCCCGTCGGCTGAGCGAATTGGCGCCCGGAGACGTGCAGCGGGTTCTGTTCGCTCCCGGCGGCACCAGCGCCATCGGCATGGCGCTCAAGCTGGCCCGCATCGCCACTGGACGCTTCAAATTCGTTTCCATGTGGGACGCGTTTCATGGGGCCTCGCTGGACGCCATTTCGGTAGGCGGCGAGGCCGTGTTCCGAAAAGGCATTGGTCCGCTGCTACCGGGCTGCGAGCATGTTCCTCCTCCCGAACCGCTGCGCTGCCCGTTCCACTGTGGCACCACCTGCAGCCTGGCCTGCGCGGACTATGTGGAATACGTGCTCGAAAAGGAGGGGGATGTCGCGGCCGTGATCGGCGAAACCATTCGCTGCACCCCCTTCGTTCCACCACCGGATTACTGGAAACGCATCCGCGCCGCCTGCGACCGTCACGGAGCGTTGCTGATTCTCGACGAAATTCCCACCGGCTTGGGGCGGACCGGACGGATGTTCGCCTGCGAACATTATGACGTGGTTCCGGACCTGCTGGTGCTGGGTAAGGGATTGGGGGGCGGTGTTTTTCCGCTGGCGGCCTTGTTGGCTCGGGAACACCTCAATGTGGCGACCCACACCGCGCTGGGGCATTACACGCACGAAAAGAACCCGGTCGCGTGCGCGGCAGGATTGGCGACCCTGGAGGTTCTTCGGGACGAAAATCTGGTCCTCCACGCCGCCGAACTGGGCGAGTACGCGCTGGACCGACTGCGAGCCCTCCAAGTGAAGCACCGATTGATCGGCGCGGTCCGGGGCAAAGGCCTGTTGCTGGGGGTCGAGCTGGTCCGTCCTTCCTCCGATCCCCACCTAGCACCCCAACCGGCCACTGAGGAAGCGGAACAGATCATGTATGCCGCCTTGAAGCGGGGTCTGAACTTCAAGGTGACGATGGGGAATATCCTTACTCTGACTCCAGCGCTCGTTTTGACCCAGGAGGAGATGGATCAGGCGGTGGGGATTCTGGACACGTGTTTGGGGGAGATGGGGTAAAGCGTGAGGGGGGATCAGTCGATGAAGGCGAACTCGTTGGCGCTGAGCAGCACTTGCGCGTACTGCTGCCAGGCATCCAACGGGGCGGGAACGGGTTGCGGACCGGCGAAGTCACGCGCGGATTTCCAGTCTGCCGCCGCCCGGGCCGGGATCTCGTCCAGCCGCTGGATCGTGGGAGCCCAGTTGAAGCTGTCCGAGTTTTCATTTTCTCCCGGTTCCACCACGAAATCCAAGGTGTCTCCCTTCCGCACTTCGACCTCCGCCAACCGGATGGTTTGCTGGCGATGGAAGACCTCCCACTCCTGCAACGATCCGAGCCGGCTGGAAACCACTCGCGCCCGCACGCCGTCACCCGACTCCGCCGGATGGTCCAGCTCGCCGCTGATCGCCACCCGTCCGTCAAACGGCGCGGTCCAACGCCGGATGGCCGCTTCGCTCGCGCGCGAGCCGGGATGACCCCCGCGGCGATTGAGCATGGTCCACTGGCCATTGGCCGCCGGTAGTGTTGCCTCCCATTGCCAGGCTTCACCGGTGAAGTGGGGCAGGGGACGCCAGTGGTCCACGCGACCGGTCTCCGGATTGAATCCGCCCGTGCCATAGCTCCAAGTGGTGCTGGCCACCGGTTCGGGAGGAGGCCCGACTGGACGATGCACGAAGACTTCGCCCCAGGTGGACTCCTCCGAGGTGGGCCATCGTTGGAAGGCCAGTTCATAGAGGCGCCGGATCCGGTCGGACTCGGAGGACTCGGCCAGGACATCGGGGCGTCCCACCAGTTCGCGAGCGCGGTCGGCCATAAACGCGCTGTTCATGAGGAACAACGCCTGCTGTGGGGTGGTGGTTTGAAACCGCAGTGGCGAGGTGGCATCGGGACTGGCGAAATCGAAGGCGCGCAGGATGCCGGGAAGATTCTGGCGGTCGATGAAGCCGTAGAGCGTGCGACGCGGCGTGGACTTGTCCTCGAACATGGGCACCGGCTGGCCCCCGATGTTGCCATCCAGCTTGCCGCTCACGGCCAACAGGCTGTCCCGCAACGCTTCGAAATCAGCCCGCTTCCGGTTCATGCGCCAGAGCAGGGTATTGGCCGGGTCGGCCGTTTCCCCCTGAGCGAAGGCGGCCTGGACGGCCGGGTCATCCCCAGGATCGCTGGCCTGCTGGTAGGTGGAGGAAAGGAGCAGATAACGATGCAGCGCCTTCAGCGACCATCCGTGATCCATGAACCACAGCGCCAAATGGTCGAGCAGCTCCGGGTGACTGGGCGGATCGCTGCGCAGACCGAAGTCACTGGGGGTGCGGACGAGCGGCGTGCCGAAGTGGCCGAGCCAGACCCGGTTCACCAGTACCCGGGCGGTCAGCGGGTTGTCCGGACTGGCAATGGCCCGGGCGAGTTCGAGTCGCCCGCTTCCCTGGGTAAACGGCGCGCGGTTGGTGCCAGCGATCACCTCCAAGAACTGGCGCGGGACAGTCGGACCGGGGTTGCCCGGGTTGCCACGCTTGAAAATCACCGGCTCGACGGGCGCCGACTTGTCCACGAACGCCATGGCTCGAAGCGGTGCGCCCGGATGAACGGCATCGAGCTCGTCCAGCTTCCGTTTCAACGCCCTGATCTTCTGTCCCGTGGGCGTATCAAAGAAGCGGTCAATATCTTTCATCGCCGCCATGACCGGCGAATCCTCCGCATTCAACACCAGCCGCAGTTCCTCCTGGGAGGGATCAGGCAGGGCGGTGGGAGCCGGTTGCTGGTTGGTTTGGGCGGCTTCCCGGGCGAGCTGCCACGCCGTGTCGGCTCCCAGCAGCACCTCTCCGTAGCGGTCGGCCACTTCCTTGAAGGTCTGCGGGATGGGCTCGGACAACGCCTGGAGCACGGCGGGATTGACGGACGAGTTTCCGGCCGAAGTGGAGGCCAGATCGGCCACCACCGCGGCGGCGCGGCCGGCAAACTCATTCGTGTCCAGCTTGGCCAGGGCGAACCAGGGAATGAATGCCGGCGGCGGAGCTCCCTGCCACTGCTCCAAGCGCCCCTTCCAAGCCCCCACCAACCCGGGATCCAGGCTGCGGACGCGAGCCAAGCCCTCGAGATTGGTCCAGTCGAGCCCCAAGGAGTCCTGCGCGGCCAACAAGTACTCGCCGACCCGTTCGCGTAGCTTGCGGTTGATGTCCGCGGTTCGTTCCGCGCGAAATTCGGTCAATTCCTGCTGCCGGACGGCCCGTTCCCGTTCGTACTCGGCGGCCTGTTGCGCATCGGGATTGGGGCCCAGCAGGGGCTTTTCCGCCGGCTCCTGGCTCGAATTGAAGACGCCGTACAGCGAATAGTAATCGGCGGTCGGAATCGGGTCGTACTTATGGTCGTGACAGCGGGCACAGGCCACGGTCAACCCCATCGTCCCCCGGGTCACCACATCGATCCGGTCGTCAATGATGTCATGGCGGTTGTCCAGGAAACGGCGGCCGAGCGTGAGAAATCCTTGGGCGGCCAGGGGCCACGGATGGTCGGGAGTCGCCACCTGATCCCCGGCAATCTGCTCGATCAAGAACTGGTCGTAAGGCAGATCCTGGTTGAGTGCGTTGACCACCCAATCCCGGTAGGTGTAGCTGTGGCTGAACCGCCGCTCCTGCTCAAAAACATACCCCTTGGAATCGGCGTAGCGGGCTACGTCGAGCCAGTGGCGCGCCCACCGTTCGCCATAGCGGGGTGAGGCCAGCAACCGGTCCACAGCCGCCTCGTACGCCCGCGGAGAGGCGTCCTGGAGAAACTCCCGCATTTCTTCCGGCGTCGGCGGAAGCCCGGTCAGATCGAACGTGATCCGGCGCAGCAGGGTCCGCTGATCGGCCCGGGGCGCCGGCCGCAGACCCTTCTCTGCCCGACGGGCACCGATGAAGGCATCGATCGGATTGCCGCCGCCGATCGCCTGTCCACTGATCGGCGGGGGAGTGACGCGGCGCGGCGTTTGAAAGGCCCAATGACGAGCCGCGTCCTGGGCCACGGTCGAGTGGCCGGCCTCCTCGGTGCGGGGATCCGGAGCCCCCAGGCGAATCCACTCTTCCAAGGCCGCGATCTGGTCAGGCGACAATGGCCCACCCGACTTCTTCGGAGGCATCGACTCGATTTCCCTCGCGGTGCCCTTGAGTACTTGGATCAGCAGGCTTTCGTCCGGCTTCCCGGGAACGAGGACCGGCCCGGAAGCCCCGCCTTTCAGCGTGGCGGCCTGGGTGTCCAGCCGCAGCCCGCCCTTGAGTTTGTCCGCCTGCGCGCTGTGGCATTCGTAACAGTGGTCGGCCAGCACCGGACGGACCTTGTTCTCGAAGAACTCGACCTGGACCGGGTCCAACGGCGCAGCGATCACCGGAGCCACCGCCAGCCACGCCCAGGCGACCGAAATCATTCGGTGGAACGAACCCATCTTTGAACGAGGCAGCGGCATGGACAACGAGACTCCGGTTTTCCCCGAGGTCGATGGAACAACGCGATCCGCGTCCGGCTTATTCGATCCTTCGCCCCGAAGCTCGACGCGCTCTCCGTGTGTTCGGACCGGCTTCCGCAAGCTCCAAAAGCCAAGCGCCAAGCTCCAAAGAAGTTCCAAAGACCCAAGCTCCCAACACCTGGGTTCCACTCGAACCGTCCCGGGAAGCGAGATCATGGGAGGTCTTGGGCGCTTAGCCGTTGGCCCTTGGAGCTTTTTTGGAGCTTGGAACTTGGCTTTTGGAGCTTTCCCGTCCCCCGTGCGCTCCCGTTAACGACCGGCGACCGTGTCCAGATGCGTCCTCCCGGTGAGGGACCGGAAAATCGCTCGCGACAATTCGACCGCTTTCCGGCACCAAACGGCCGGACCATGAAATTCCTCCCTCCGGTTCTCATCGCCTCCCTGCTGGTAGGCTTGCTCACACCGGCCTACCCGGCGGCGCCTTCCTCCGCTCTGCCCCGCAGCTCACCCGAAGCCCAGGGCGTGTCCTCCACCGCGCTGCTCGAATTCGTCGCCGCCCTCGACCAGATGGACACGATGAACAGCCTCATGCTGGTGCGCCACGGGAAGGTCATCGCCGAAGGCTGGTGGACCCCCTATCGACCGGAGAGCCCGCACGAGTTGTATTCGCTCAGCAAGAGCTTCACCTCGACCGCCGTCGGCCTGGCGGCGGCCGAAGGCAAGCTCAGCGTGGACGACGAGGTGTTGAAGTTCTTCCCCGACGAAGCGCCCGAGGATCCCAGCGGAAACCTGAAAGCGATGCGGGTCCGGGACCTCCTGAGCATGTCCACCGGCCATCAGGACGAGCCGCCGATCGGGCTCGACACGGTTTCGGCGAAGAGTTTTCTCGCCCAAGCGGTGCCCCACAAGCCGGGCACCCACTTCAAATACAACACCGCCGCCACCTTCATGCAGTCCGCCATCGTGCAGAAGGTCACGGGGCAGACCGTGTTGGACTACCTGCGTCCGCGCCTGTGGGAGCCGTTGGGGATCGTCGGGGCGACCTGGGCGACGAACTTTCAGGGCCTCTCGCTGGGGGGCTATGGCCTGAAGGTACGCACGGAGGACATTGCCAAGTTTGGTCAGCTCTATCTGCAAAAGGGTCAGTGGCAGGGGAAGCAGATCCTGCCGGCCGCGTGGGTGGCAGAAGCGACCGCCAAGCAAACCTCGAATGGCAGTCATCCGGAGAGCGATTGGGACCAGGGCTACGGCTACCAGTTCTGGCGTTGTCGGCACGGTGCCTATCGCGGGGACGGTGCCTTCGGCCAATACTGCGTGGTGCTGCCGGAGCAGGACACCGTGGTGGCGATCACCAGCGGCGTGCGGGACATGCAGGCCGTGCTCAACCTGATTTGGAATCAGCTCCTGCCCGCTCTGCAACCGGCGGCGTTGCCGGCCGACCGGGCCAGCGAGGAACGCCTTCAAGCGCAACTGCAGAATCTTTCGGTGCGGTTTCCGGAAGGCGCAGCCGTTTCTCCGCAGTGGGAGAAAATCCGGGGACGCACCTTCGTCTTCCCGGCCAACGATCAACATTTGGAATCCCTCACGCTCCAATCCGAATCCGCCGACGGCGCTTTGATCCTCGTGACGAAAGCCCACGGTGCGGAGACGCGCCTCCCGGCGGGGCAGCGCGAATGGAAAAGGAGCCGCGGCCCGTTTGGTTCCGGCCTGATGGGCGCTTACACCGATGAGCCGCTCGCCGCGAGCGTCGCTTGGGCGGCCGACGACACACTGGTCGTAAAAATCTGCGCCTACGAAACGCCGTTTTACCAGACGCTCCGGTTGCGCTTCGACGGCGACCAGTTGATCCGGGACTCCGAAGTCAACGTCGGTTTTGGCCGTACGAAACGACCGCAGTTGATCGGCACAGCGCAGTAAGCAGCGCGTCCCGACGGAACCCGTCCTCTCCATCGGGACTCAGCTCCAGCCCAACAGCCGCCCACCCTGATACGTGAGCAGAGCCAGCACCCAGGCCAGCACCGTCATGTAGGCCAGTTGAAACAGCGGCCATTTCCAACTGTTGGTCTCGCGCCGCACGATGGCCACCGTGCTGACACACTGCATGGCGAAGACATAGAACACCATCAGCGTGATTCCCGTAAGTACGGTGTACACGGGCGAACCGTCAGCGTGGGTTTGCGTCTTGAGAGTCCCGACCAAGCTCGCAGTGCCTTCGTCCGAATCGTCGAACTCGCCCACGTTGTACACGATGGACATGGTGCTTACGAACACTTCCCGGGCCGCGAACGAAGCGACCAGTCCGATGCCAATCTTCCAGTCGAAGCCCAGCGGACGGATCAGCGGCTCAATAGCCTGGCCCAGTCGTCCGGCGAAGCTATGCCGGAGCTGGTCCCCGGCCTCTTCGCGGTCGAGCGCCTGAAGTTCCTCCCGCAGCGGCGACGGTTCGGCCGGGGATTCGGCGGAGTCGGTCTCGGCGGCCTGAAGTTCGGAAACCTTCTGCGCGGCGGCCTCCGGTGTGGTGAGCTCCGGGAACGTGGCCTGGACCAGGGCGATCCGGCGGGCTTCGAAGTCGGCGGCGCGGTCACTACTGCGTGGATAAGTGGCCAGGAACCAAAGCAGGATGTTGATGCTCAGGATGACCGTGCCGGCGCGACGGAGGAATAGCTTCGAGCGGTCCCACATGTGCCGCAGCATGACCCGGGCTAAGGGACGTTTGTAAGGGGGCAATTCCAGGATCAATGGCGGCGGTTCCCCCTTCAACAGAGTCTTCTTGAAGAGCCAGGCCATCCCGAGTGCGCCGACGATTCCCAGCAGGTACATCCCGAGCAGGGTCAGGCCCGGAAGCCCCAGGAATCCGAGGAATTTCACCGGTGGAATGCAGGCCGCAATCAACACCGTATAAACGGGCAACCGCGCCGAACAGCTCATCAACGGCGCCACCAGAATCGTTACCAAGCGATCCTTGGGCGACTCGATGGTCCGCGTGGCCATGATGCCCGGGATGGCGCAAGCGAAGGAGGAAAGCATCGGGATGAAGCTCTTGCCGTGCAGACCGACGCGCGACATCAGCCGGTCCATGAGGAACGCTGCGCGAGCCATGTATCCGGTGTCCTCCAGCAACGCGATGAAGAGAAAGAGCAGGCAAATCTGGGGCAGAAAAATGACGACGGCGCCGACGCCCTTGATGACGCCGTTGGCAAGCAGGTCCTGGAAATCGCCCGGTCCAAGGGCCTCGCTGACCCGGCCCGCCAGCCAATTGACGAAGCCATCGATGGCGTCCATCGGAATGGAGGCGAAGGAGAAGATACTCTGGAACATCAAGCCCATGAGCCCGACGAAGATCAGCAGGCCCCAGACGCGGTGGGTGAGGATACGGTCCAGCCGGTCGGACAACGTTTCTCCGGGCTGGGCCGTTTCGTTGACCACATGCTGGGTGATGGCAAAGACCCGCGCATAGCGAGCCTCGATGGCGGCGCTGCGCCAGTCCACGCCCTTGGCCTCGAGTCGTTTCCGAGCGGCAGCAACGGCCTCCTGAACTTCGGCCGGATAAAATTCGCGGTGGGTGTTGAGCACCTGGTCGTCGCTGAGGAGGAGCACGGCTTCCGCGGCGGCGAGGCGTTGGCGGCGCGGGAAGAGCACTTCGAGGCGCTCTTCGATCTGCTGGGCCTCGCGACCAAAGGTTTCGGGCAGCTCATTGAATTCACGGGGAATGACCGCCTGGGTTCCGGTCCGCAGGGCGAAATCGCGAAGGGCCTGCCGCAAGGCGTCCACCCCGTCGCCTTCGCTGGCCACCAGTGGAAAAACGGGAATCCCCAAGGCGGCGGCGAGTCCTTTCAGATCAATCTCATGACCATTCGCCACCGCGACATCGGTCATGTTCAACGCCAGGAAGGTGGGATGACCCAACTCGATGACTTGGGTGGCGTAGTAGAGATGGCGTTGCAGGTTCGAAGCATCGACGACCACCACCACGAGATCGGGTGGGGGAACGTCGGGCAGGCGCTGGAACAGCACGTCGCGGGCGATCTGTTCGTCGAGCGATTGCGGGCTGAGGCTGTAGGTGCCGGGAAGGTCGAGAACGACGATGGGGTGACGTCGGTCGGTGCCGAGCAGCGCGCCTTCCTTGCGCTCGACAGTGACGCCGGCGTAGTTGCCCACTTTGGCGCGCAGACCGGTCAGCGCATTGAACAGGGTGGTCTTGCCGCTATTGGGATTGCCGGTCAGGACAATCGTGAACGGGGCGGTGCGCGGGGCGGCCGACATGTCAGGCGGGGACCCCATCACGCTGCCTTCACCAACACTTGTTCCGCCTCGTGTTTGCGCAGCGAGAGGTGGTAGCCACGAATGCGGATTTCCACGGGATCCCCCAACGGAGCGAAGCGCACCAGTTCGACCGGAGTCCCGACCAGGAGGCCCATTTCCAGCAGGCGGGCACGATGTTCCACGGGAACGCGAATCTCAGCCACCACGGCGCGACCGCCGGGCGAGAGCGAGGACAACGGTTGCAGGGCGGACATGAGGCAGATCAACAAGCGGCCGGGAACGGAAGGCCATGGATTCCAGGTCCCGGACTAAGCGGCAAGACGCTGCGGAACCACCGGTTCGACCAGGATACTGGCAGCCAGCCGGGCGCTCAGACCGACGCGGGCGTTGCAGACCTGACACAGGACGTTGTGGTGCAGCGTGATGACCTTGACCCGCTGTTCTTCGCCAAAGCCCATTTCCCGGAGCCGTTGGTTGGTGTCGTGACTGTCGGTGAGCTGACGCACGATGACCACGCAGCCGGCGCGGACACGGTTGAGCGGGTACCACGTCGAGGAATCGGCGGGAACCGGTGGCGAAAGAGGGCTGGATGGCATCGCGTGCAACACGGTCAGCGTAGGAATCGTGCGGAATATCGGCAACCCGGGCCTGTGGTGACGCGTTGCGCGCGATTGTTGCTGAATTGCGCTCTTGATCGCAGATCACATCGGAGGCTGGAGCGAACTGGAGTCTCCTCGATCATGGATTGGCCGCTGTCTTCGATCGCCCTTTCTCTCGGCCTTCAGGGGAGACGCAGGCGGTAAATCTTAAGCGCATTGCGGAAGAGCACTTGGTCAGTCGCCGCTTTTCCCCGTGTCGCCAGGTACGTGGTCACGATGCGCAACACGGGGGCGTATTCCGCAAAGTGCAGCGAAACCGGCCAGTTGCTTCCAAACAAGAGGCGGTCGGCCCCGAAGGGATGCCAGATCGATTCCAGCACGGTGTGGTAGGTAGAAGGATCCGTGGGGGCGAGTCCACCCCGGCGGCCGGTACCCTCGACCAGCCCGCTGACCTTCATAAACACGTTCGGTGTGTAGTGGCAGGCAGCCAGCCCGCCGGTCCAGTCGTTGGGCGGAGGTGACCCAACCGGAACGTTGGCGCAGTGATCGACGATGATCCGCAAATCGCGCACCGCATCCCCCAGCGCCGCCGCGGCGGGCAACTCCTGGGGAGAAATCAGGAGATCGAGCGTCAGGTTTAGATCGGCCAAGAACCGCAGGTCCTCCTGGACCGCTCCGGGGAGCACAGCCGCCTGGAGACTCTCGTTGCCCACGCGGATGCCTTTGAACTTTGGGTTCCGGGCCAGGTGCTTCAGGTGGGTCCGAAACTCCGGAGTACCGGGCTTCAAGTTGCCGACCACACCCAGAATGACCGGATGATCCGCCGCCAGATCGAGCAGCCATTGGTTGTCCTCGACCCAGGGGCTCGCCTCGACGACGACCGTCCCGAACACTCCCAGCGGGGCCGTGAGGGCGACAAACTCCGCTGGCAGCACCGTCCGATACAGGACCAGATCGTCCTTCGGCGGCCAGGGCACGCCGGCGGGCCGGGTCGGGTCATAGAAATGGGTGTGGGTGTCGATGATCCGGGGTGTCGTATTGGAAGTGGCACACCCAGCGACGAACAGCGGGGCACTGCTGGAGGCGAGAGTGAGAAAGCGGCGTCGATTCATGCGGCGCGGCCAGGTTGATCCAATCGGGTCGCCGACGAAAGGCGGACCCGAGGGACGCCTCCGATCACTCTGACCGGCGCCTGTGGACCTGCCGAACAGAGAATCGTCGTGGCACCCCCGGCCGGTTTGCGTCCAACCTACGGCATGAACCTCCGATGGAGCCTGCTTGGATTGCTTCTGGGATCGGGTTTGCTTGCTCAGCGGCTTCCTGAGTCCTGGCGCGTTTCCGATCCGGAACTGGCCGCCTACTTCGCCGCCGAGGTGGCGCGCTTGGAGCATCGCTGCCTGACCGATGTGCAGACCCTGAGCGACTGGCAAGCCCAGCGCGAGGAGCGGCGGCGTCAGTTGCTCGACATGCTGGGATTGTGGCCGTTGCCGCCCCGCACGGACCTCCATCCGGTCGTCACTGGCGTGGTGGATGGCGATGATTTCCTCGTCGAGAAGCTCCAATTCCAATCGCAGCCCGGGTTGTACGTCACCGCCAACCTCTATGTGCCGAAGGGGCTGACCCGGCCGGCGCCGGCAGTTCTGTACGTCTGCGGCCATTCGCCGGTGAAGACGAACGACGTCAGTTACGGAAACAAGGCCGCGTACCAGCATCACGGAATCTGGTTCGCACAGCATGGCTATGTCTGCCTGGTGTTGGACACCCTCCAACTGGGCGAGATCCAGGGAGACCACCACGGCACCTATCGTTTGGGACAATGGTGGTGGAATCGACGGGGATATTCGCCGGCGGGCGTGGAGGCCTGGAATGGGGTTCGCGCGCTCGACTACCTGGAAAGCCGTTCGGAAGTGGACCGGCAGCGGGTCGGCATGACCGGCCGAAGCGGCGGGGGCAGCTACACCTGGACCACGGCGGCCATCGATGAACGAGTCAGGGCGGCGGCGCCCGTGGCAGGTATGACCGATCTCCGCAACCAGGTGGTGGATGGCGCCGTTGAAGGACACTGCGATTGTATGTTCTTCGTGAACACCTACCGCTGGGACTTCCCGCTCAACGTGGCTCTGATCGCTCCCCGGCCCCTCCTGCTCGTCAACACGGACTCCGATACCCTGTTCCCGCTCGACGGCGTTCAGCGAGTCTTTGCCGAGGCTCGGCGGATTTACGGTCTCTACGACGCCTATGATCAGATCGGACTGGTGATCGGACCGGGACCCCATGAGGACTCCCAGAATCTGCAAGTGCCCGTCCTCCGCTGGTTTGACCGGCATTTGAAAGGTGAATCTCCTCCGCTCACGGATGCGGCGGAGCGTTTGTTCTCGCCCGATCAACTGCGGGTCTTCGAGACATTACCCGCGGACCAGCGCAACACGCGGATCCAGGAGACCTTCGGTCCCACCGCCCATCCCCTTCCGACCGACCGGGCCGCCTTGCGTCGGGAGCTGCTGGAGCGGGTTTTCGGTGGCTGGCCGGACGATCCGGGTCCGCTGGCCTTACGGGAAGTGGCGGTGGAGGAACACGAAGGACTCCGACTGCGGGGGTGGGAGTTTTCGAGCCAACCTCAGGTAACGTTGCGGCTGTTCGCGATGGATCGGCCGGGAAATCCGCTTCGTTCGGTTCGGCTGACCCTCTTCGACGACGCTGGCTGGGCGCGTTGGCGCGCGGCGCTGCCGGCACAGTTCGGGCGGGCGCTGGGAGCCCAGGAAGCGAACCCCGATCCGGCCTCCCACGCGGAAGACGTTTTGCCCGGTGACGGGGAACTGTGGGTCTGGTTTGCGCCCCGCGGACTGGGTCCGCACGCCTGGCCCGGCGATGAACGGAAGCAGATCCAGTTGCGCCGGCGCTTCCAATTGCTGGGTCAGACGGCTGACGGCATGCGCGTCTGGGATATCCGACGTGCTCTGGAGGCGGTCCGACGCTTGAGCGGAGCGACCGAGATGGAAGTGACCGCCACCGGACGACTCGCATCGTTGGCGGCCCTGGCAGCTCTGATGGACGACCAGCCGCCCGTGCTTCGTCTCCGCGCCCTGCCGGAATCGAGAGACGACGAGGCCGACCTGCTCAACTTCACGCGAGTGGTGGAGGCTTCCCGCCTCCGGGAAATTCTGGGAAGGCATACGCAGGTGACGATCACGCCTTAGCCCGGTGGGGTGGGTGGATGATGGTCCGACCGGACGTATGGCAAAGGAAACCGTTCTGCCCGAACTGACCCAGGTGAGTCCCACCGCCGTGGAGATTCGAGGCCGCCGCTTGGTGTACTTTGGCGGTAGCGATTACTTCCGGCTGTCCTGGAACCAGGAAGTGCGAAGGGCGGTGCAACGGGCGATGAAGCAGTGGGGACACAACGTGGCGGCTGGCCGCACCACCACTGGAAATCATCCGGTGTACGGCGAGCTGGAGCGGGCTCTCTCGCGTCTGTTTCGATTTCCCACGGCGGTCCTGGCCGCCACTGGATACGCGGCTCCGCTGGCGGTCGCCCAGAGCTTGGGCGGGCGATTCACCCAAGTCGTGCTGGCGGACTCCGCCCATGGCTGCCTGCAAGACGCCGCCTGCCTGACCGGCCTGCCGGTCGTCCGTTTTTTCGGACGTGATGCAGCCGCCTTAGAAGCAGCGCTTTCGGCGATGGGGAACTCCGACCGGCCGATCGTCTTTGCCAACGGTCTGGCACCGCTGGACGGTACGCTGTCGCCCCTGCGCGAATGGCTGGACCTTCTTCCTGCGGAGGGCGGCTTGCTGGTCGATGACGCCCACGGCCTCGGTACTCTGGGAGCCGGTGGACGCGGCGCTTTGGGGACTCTTCGCGACCGGCGGGTGATTCTGACCGGCACCTTGAGCAAGGCCATTGGTGCGTATGGCGGATTTGTTCTGGGACCGCGTTGGCTGCGCGAACGGATGGTCGCGGACAGCCGGATTTTTCTGGGCGGGACGCCGCTGCCCCCGCCGCTGGCGGCCGGAGCGTTGGTCGCGCTCCAGTTGCTCGACCAACACGGCACTCGCTGGCGGCGCGAACTGCAGGATCGCACTCGGTTCGTCCGCCAGGTCTTTGCCCACCACGATTCCCTCCGGTTCGGGGCCATTGGACCGGCCTTCACCCTGCCGATTGAGAAAGGCCGTCCCGACCCGCTCGAACGCCGCTTGCTGGAAGCTGGAATCTATCCCTCGAAGATCCGCTACGCCCAGGGGCCGTCGGAACGGTTCTACCGATTTGCCGTTTCGACGGCGCACACCTGGGACCAGTTGGAGCGACTGAAGCAGGCCATCG
>CAYYSX010000136.1:0-15302 GCA_964474315.1 uncultured Verrucomicrobiota bacterium
TGACGACATCGTCCTTGGCATCCGGATCGTCCGCCACGATGCCGAAGGGATTGTTTGACTCCGCCACGGCAGCGTCTTGTTTGCCCCACTTACCGTCGGGCCCGGGAAAATGGGCATTCCAGGCAAACTGCTGGCCCATGATTTGAATCTCGATCGGGTCGGTCTTGGGGTTGCCGGTCCGGAGCGGAAACTGATCCACGGCCTTGGCCCAGAGCGGGACGGCAAACCCGAGCAGGAGGATCACCTCGATGATCGCCACGCCCCCCTCAGCATAGCTCGACATATGAGAGCGGGCTCCCACGTGGTCGGCCTTGGGGTTCCGGGACCTCCGGAAGCGGATGATGGTGTAGATGAAGTAACCCAGCCAGCCGACGAACAGCACCAGCATCAGCAGGTGGATGTACAGCATGAGGTCGTCGATCGCCTTTCCGTGGGCAGCGGCATTCGGCGGGGGTAGCAAATAACTCCAGAGGCTCATGACGAATTCAGAAGCAGCAAATAGACTACGTTAAATGGAGGGAGGATTCGATTCGGAATCGGGGTCGAGGCGGGAGGCGCGCCGAACGACAAAGACAAAAAAGGAGGCGATCAGGGAAAGAAGAGTGAGGATGACGACCAGCAGCGTCATGATCCCGGCATTCATGCCATAGGCCATGGACGAATCGGACCGGCCAAAACAGGCGGCACAACCCAGGACCGGAGACAGCGACCCCCACCAAGCGGTCAACACGACGGCCATAGCCATGATCCGTTTCATAGGAAATCCACGTGCTTGAACTTCTTCAGGAAGATTTTGCCGTACACCAAGAGGACCGCGGCGGCGGCCAAGGCGGCCACGCCCCACACCAGGTCGGCAGCCGAGCCGTCATCCCGATAATTGCCGAAGCTCCAGCCGGCAATGACGAACATCAGCAACACGCTGACGGTCACGAACACGATATGAAACGCCTTAAGGGACATAAGTTGTTTTGGCGCGGGTACCCGTCACCGGATCCATATCCGACCACAGGATGAGTCCGACCATCGCGATGGCGAAAGCAGCGGTGGTCGCCAAGGTCAGGTACACCACTTTTTTCTCGGACAAGAGATGCATGAAATAGCCACACACCAGAAAAGCCTTTACCGCCGCAACAAACAGGGCGACCGAAATGGTCAACGCCACGCTGCTGAACTCCCATTCACGTGCCAACACTGTAATGAGCGTCCCGACCAACAAGGCCGCACCGACCGCCCAATACACCTTCTTATGCGCCGCGTCATCATGGGCACCGTGGTCAGGGGAAGCCGTGTGCGGCGCCGGGGATTGATTGGAATGACTCATGAGGGGGATTTTCCAGAATTCAGAGCAAGTAAACGACAGGGAAAAGAAAGATCCAGACCAGATCCACAAAGTGCCAGAACAGACCACCCACCTCGATGCGGTTGGTGAACTGTTCGGGATGGGCCTGCCAGAAGCGCCTTCCCAGGAAGGTAAAATAGGCCAACACCAAGGCGCCGCCCAAAACGTGCAGGCCGTGGAGGAAGGTCATGGTGAAGTAAATGGCGAAAAACGGGTGCGTGGACGGGATGAACGCCTTGAGGCTCTCAATATCGGCGACCTGGATCTCACGGTCCACATGGTGACGCCCCTCGACATGCGCCTGGTGCGTCTCCGCCGGAATCTGCATGCCGACCGGGAAGCGGTACTTGTTCGGGATGTCCACGTGGACCTTCAGACTTTCCAGTTCTTTCTCCCGGACCGTGTCCAGCGTCCAGAAAAGGGGGCTCTTGCCATTGACATCCAGGTGACCGGTCACCGCCGAACCATCCGTCAGGCGGATCACGTAGTGCCCGAACTTCTCTTTGTACTCGAAGGTCTTGATGACCAGGAAGCCGATGGCACAGGCCAAGGTGAAGTACATGAAGTTGCGAAACTTGGGGAAGTTATTTTCGCGCAGGGCCATCCACGCCATCACCACGGTAACCGAGGAACTAATTAATACCGCGGTATTGAACGTGCCGATGGGGATGTTCAAGAGACCATGCGGCCAGCCGGTGGCCACATCCGGCCAAAAGCCATGCTCGGCAGTCACCCGAAGCAAAATATAGGCGGAGAAAAATGCGCCGAAGAGCATCACCTCGGAAGCAAGGAACAGCCAGATGCCTACCTTGGCATTGTAAAGCCCGGTATCCGGCCGGGGTTTAACGACGTACGGGATTTCCATGGAGTCAGAAGAACAAGAGGAAACGGAGTGGAAACATCAGCCGGGCTGGCCCTGGGGCGTAAAATCCTGCTTGGCCCCGGGGACGCTGTATTCGTAAGGCCCGCGATAGGCGACCGGAGTCTGGGCGAAGTTTCCGTGCGGTGGTGGCGTCGGGGTTTGCCACTCCAGCGTCGTGGCTTCCCAGGGGTTGTCCGAAGTAGCCTTCCGGCCCTTCTTGATGCTCCAGAAGAAGTTGAAAATGAACGGCAGTTGGAAGAGAGCGAGGCCGAAGGCAGCGTGAGTGATCGAAATGTTCAACCAGAGAATCCCCGGATCCGCACCCGGCCCGTCCTTGAAGTAAGTGGCCCCACCATCATACATACGACGGCTCATACCCCGGATGCCCTGGATGAACATGGGGGCAAAAATGAGATTCATGAACACCAGCGAGCCCCAAAAATGAACCTTGCCGAGCACCTCATTCATCATCCGCCCCGTGATCTTTGGAAACCAATAGTACACCCCGGCAAAGAGTCCGAAGATCGTGCCCGGCGCGACCACATAGTGAAAGTGCGCAATCACATAGTAAGAGTCGTGCAAGTACAGGTCGGTGGCGTTGAGGCCCAACGGAAGCCCCGTCAAGCCGCCGATGCCGAACATCGGCAGAAACGCCAAGGCGAACAGCATGGGTGTGTTGAACCGGATGGAACCGCCCCAAAGCGAGATGAACAGCGCCGTCAGGATGATGACCGAGGGAATCGAGATCATCATCGTCGTCGTCTGGAAGAAGGTGGCGATCTTCGTTCCCATGCCGGTCATGTACATGTGGTGCGCCCAAACGATGAAGGCGAGGAAACCGATCGCGAGGACCGCATACACCAGCGAACGATAGCCCCACAACGGCTTGCGCGTGTTGTTGGCAATGATCTCGGCCACCACCCCCATGGCCGGCAGGATCAGCACGTACACCTCGGGATGGGCCAAAAACCAAAACAAATGCTGCCACAAGAGCGGGCTGCCTCCACCGGACACCGGCACCGGTCCGCTGGTGGTGACCAAGCCCGTCGGGAGGAAAAAGGAGGTATGCAGAACGTTGTCCGACAACTGCATCAGCCCCGCCGCCTCCAGCGGAGGAAAGGCCAGCAGCAGCAGGAACGCCGTGACGAACTGAGCCCAGACAAAGAACGGCAGGCGCATCCAGGTCATGCCCTTGACCCGCAGTTGGATGATCGTGGTGATGAAATTGACCGCGCCCAGCAGGGATGACGTAATCAGCAACACCATGCCGATCAGCCACAGGGTCTGGCCATCGATCAGGTTGACCGGATCGGCCAGTGTGGCCAGCGGCGAATAACTGGTCCATCCCGACTTGGCCGCACCACCCGGGATGAAAAAGCTGGCGAGCATCACCACGCCGCCCAGGAAATACAGGTGGTAGCTGGCCATGTTCACTCGGGGAAAGGCCATGTCAGGAGCGCCGATCTGCAGGGGAGTCACATAGTTTCCAAAGGCACCGAAGGCGAGCGGCACGATCGCCAGGAAGACCATGATCGTTCCATGCATCGCTCCGAAGGCATTGTACAGGTCCGCCTGCATCACCCCCCCTTGGGCCATGTCGGAACCGAGTACCTTCTGAAATAGGTTGCCAATGCCCAGCGGCAGCGGTGCATTCGGATAAGCGAGCTGCCACCGCATCGCCATCATCAGCAGAAAGCCGAAGAACAGGAAGGCCAGCGAAGTGAGCCCATACTGAATACCGATCATCTTGTGATCGGTGGAGAAAATATACTTCTGCAGGAACCCTGGCTCGTGATGGTCAGCGTGGTGCGCGTGACCCTTGTCGGCTGGATGATGAGAGGTGGCAGTCTGCATAATCGTCAATCGCTCAACTCAATTCGAAAAACCATTGGCCGGCGGCTGACCGGGCGCGGCCAATCGCGAAAAATCTGTCCCGGCCGGCCCCGGGGAAGTCAACGGCAGCGTCCGCTTGTCGGCAACCAGAAGGCCCAGCAATAGCGGCAAGTAGATCACGCTGGCCAAGAACAGCCGCCGGGCTGCACGGGCCGTTAGTGTGTGGGCGAATAACACGGCCAGCGCCAGGAACACCGCGCCACACACCAAGGCTCCGGCCAGATACCACCCGCCGACCATGCCGAACAGAAACGGAAATAAGCTGACCACCAGCAGAGCCAGCGTGTTCCGCACGGCCGAGGCCGCCGTTCGCCGCCCTTCCGGATCCACCCCGGAGAGCATCTTGAAGCCAGCACCCGCATAGTCGTCCCGATACAGCCAAGCGATGGCCATGAAATGCGGGAGTTGCCAGAAGAACAACACGCCAAAGAGAGCCCAACCCGGCGCCGAGATCGAGTTCGTCGCCGCGGCCCAACCCATCAGGGGAGGCAAAGCTCCCGGAATCGCCCCCACCAAAGTGTTCAATACCGTCAGGCGCTTGAGCGGCGTATAGAGCGCCACGTAACTCGTCCAGGTCACCGCGCCGAGAAGGGCGGTCAGCGGATTGACCCACCACAAGAGCCAAACCAAGCCGGCCACACTCAGCAGAGCACCGATCAGCAGGGCCGCCGTAGGGGTGATGCGGCCGGAAGGTAGCGGCCGGTCGGCCGTTCGCTTCATGCGAGCGTCCCATTCGCGTTCCAACAACTGGTTCAAGACCGCCGCCCCCGCGGCCAGCCACGCCGTTCCCAGCGACGCACTCAACAAAAGCCCGTAGTCCACCGGCGCGACGGAACCCAGGTAAAAGCCCACGACGGTCGTCAACACGACCAGGAGCGTGAGCCGGGCCTTGATCAGTTCGCCGATCACCGCCACGACGCCCTTGTCGCGCATCAGCACGTCGTCTGCGGTCAGAGTGGATGCAGTCGCCTTCACGTTATTCGTTCAATGCAGGGCGGGACGGGCAAAAACCGTCACCGGACGAACCGGCTCCGCCGCACAAACCGGCAGACTGAGTTTTCGCGCGGCAAGAATCAACAGCGTACCGACAAGAAACAGCAGAGCCCCACCAGCGACATGCGCCGTGGCGACATCGGCCGCCTTATTCGTCCACACCGTCAACATCCCCAGAGTAAACTGGCTGAGCACCAGGAGCGACCACAACGCAGCCAGCCCGCCGGCGGTGGACGTCCAGCTCATCGTCCGAACCACCCGAAATCCGGTCAGCACGATCACTCCCAAGGTCAGGACGGCACCCACTCGGTGAACCATTTGCAGATGAATCTGGAACGCGGTGACCGTGGATTCGTGAACCCGCACCTGATTGTAACGCAGCAGCGATTCGGGATCGGTGGCGGGCCAAACCTGGCCGTAAGCGAGCGGAAAATCACTGATCGCCAACCCGGCGTGCTGATGTCGCATCGCCGCACCCAGAAGCAACTGGAGGACTACCAGCGCTGTCCCGGCCCAAATCCAAGGCTGCAGGACCGCCAGACCACGGTGACCGCCCGACAGCCGAGGCCATGCGGGAGAACACAGAAAGGCAATGACCCCCAGCAACACGAAGAACACCTGGCCTAAGCAGCCGTGAACCAGGCCAAACACCATTCCCAAGGTCAAATTTCCCACCATGGCCTTGTCCAGGACCACGCGAAGACCACCCAGCAGCCCTTGCACCTGGACCAACCAGAAGGCCACCCAAGCCAACCGGGGCAAGATCCCTTCGGCCGTCGGGTTTCGCGCCCAGACCAAAGCGGCTAGTAGCACCACCCCGCCGATGCCCGCCAGGAAATGTCCAGCTCCCCGCCAGTCATCCCCCAAGGAGAGAAGCGCGATCCCTCCCAGAACCTCCAGCCCGCCAATCCAAGCCAGCGGCTTCCGCGACGCGGCTCCTCCCAGCCATCGGGTCAGAAACACCACCAACACTCCGACCAGGGAGGCCCAGAGGCGGTGGGTGTGCTCATCGAAGACTCCCCCGTGGAACCATTGCTCGACCGGGAGTGCAAACATGTTGTACCCAAAGCTGGTTGGCCAGTCGGGAACCGCCATGCCCACGCCCTTGCTCGTCACCAATCCCCCCATGCAAACCAACCCCAAGGTCGCCACCGCCGTAAACGTGGCGTAGGCAAATCGGATGAGGCTCGGAGGGGCTTCCATGGAGTCGGAAACAAAAACCGGGACCCTGACGGAGGCCCCGGTTCGAAAGACGACCGGCTAGGCTTATTTCACGTCGAAGGTAAAGTCCGTCGTTGCCTTGCCGTCCTTGACCTCGATTTCCTGCGTCTGGGCTCCCGCCTTCTGGTGGAACGCCTCCACGGTGTATTTGCCGTCCGGCAGGTCACCGCTGATGGCGAATTTCCCCGTGTCGTCGGTCACGATGAAAAAGGGATTCTCCAGCACGCTCACGTAGGCAATCATCCAGGGATGGACGTTGCAGGCGAAGCGAATGCCCAGCTCCGGCTTGTCGAACACCCGCTCGTTGACCTGCCCCAACGTGGACTGCGCGATGTTGAAGCCTTTGTTCACCTTCGGCGTGGCGTTCACATTATGCATGAAGGGGTCCGAATTCTTCACATCAAACTTCTGCCCCACCATCACCGCCGAGACGTACGGTTCGTACATGCAGCCCAACTGATCGATCAGCGGCTTGTCGGACGGAACCGGGAACGTCTTGCCCTCCAAGCCTTTCTTGATATAAACGATCGTATTCGCGAGGCCGCCGTCAGCCCCCACCACATAAACGCGGGACTTGGCGTCACCTTGCGCGACTTTGCCACAGTTGGCGTCCGCCTTGAGGGCCGGGATCGGCGCCGCGGGCGGCGGAGTGCCTTTGAGGGTGACTTTGCCCGTGATGTCGGCCGCAGTGAGAGGAAGCGCCGTCGCGGTCAACGCCACGGCCAGTTTCGAGATCGATTTCATGGTGGATGAGCGAACAGATTGCGAAAATCTTCGGCAAGCTAGACACCGGCCTCCCGAGGTTCAAGCCTCTTAGTGAATTTTTTCACAAGCGGGTGTCGAGCGTGAACAGAACGGTGGGTGTACTGGCTGACATCCGGGCGGACGCGATCATCCCGTTGACGGCGTCGAGGCCGATGGCTGGCGGTGTAAAATACGGTCGAAGTGGCCGACCACCGTTCACCGTGAACGCTGTTTTCTTGTGGGTCGCCGCTGACGGGATAGGCCCGGCACGTCGGGGCCTACTTCGCGCGGATGAATTTGTGGAGATGTCCGAACTGGCTCCACTCCGAGACGACCAGGTTGCCGTCGCGGTCCAAGCAGGCGCCGTGCGGCGAGTTGCAAATGCCTTCCTTCCACTGGTCGGGTGGCAAGCCGAAGTTGGCGCGTTGGGCGGCCACGGGATTGTCCCCTACTTGAGCCACGATGGCTCCGTCCTTACCCAGCACGGTGACTCGTCCCTGCAGCTCGGGAATCACCGCGTAGTCGCCCCGAATCTGCACCGCGGCGGGCATGCGCAGATCCTTCTGGATCACCTTCACAAAATTGCCGTCGAGATCCCAGTACTCGACCCGGTCGTTATTACGGTTGCAGACCAGCAGCAGCGGCCGGCCGGGCCGCGTGTCCAGCGCGATGCCGTGACAGGTATTGAACTTTCCCTCCTCCGCACCCGGCCCGCCGAAGGCCTTCACGAACTGGCGCTCCCGATCGAACTTCAGCACATGGTTCGATCCGTAGCCGTCGGCGACGAAGATCGAACCATCGGGTGCGACCGTGACGGCGCAGGGATTGAAACCTTTCTCGTCCTGGTAGAGACCGGACTCCGGCGGAAAGCGGATGGCCCATTCCTTTCCCCCGTCGAGCCGGAGTTTGACGACCTCGTGATCACCAGGGCGTGCGGCGTAGATGAACTCCGTCCCGTTCTCCTCGCGAATTTCCAGCGCATGGATGCGCATCGGCCCGATGGTTCGGAGGAATTTGCCCTCCGGCGAGAAGACGACGATGCCCCGCGGCGTGTCGGTGGTGACATAAAGATTTCCCGCCCGGTCCTCGATCACACCGCCGTGGCACGGACCGAGCAGCTTGCCTCCGGGGTCTCGCTCAAAGAACCCGGGCGCGATGGAAAACTTCATCTCGCCGGCCGCGACCGCGGTTGAGATGAGGGCGATCAACCCCAGCAGGATGGGCGCAGTGCGGTTCATGGGAAGGATTCTTGTCCGTTCGTGAGTCTCATCGGATGCGAGGCTGGTAAGACCTGGCATCGTAATTTGCAATCGCGGAGATGCTCCCAATGCAAAACGGCGCGCGGATTACCGCGCGCCGTTGAAAAGTCGAGCCACTCCCAGTCGGATCAGGCCAGCTCGATCCGATCGCCTTCCTTGAGGGTGACGATGGCCTTCTTCCAGTCGCTGTCCTTGCCCGCGGCCTTGGTGGATTGACGGCGGGCTTTGCCGCGCACGTTCAGGGTGTTGACCCGGACCACCTTGACTTTGAAGAGTGCTTCCACCGCTCGCTTGATTTGCGGTGCCGTGGCCCGGCGGTCGGCCACCAGGGTGTATTGATTGTGCTTGTCAGCTTGTAGCGTGCCCTTCTCGGTGACACGAACTGTCTTGATCACATCGTAGGCGTTCATGCGTTCGCTCCTTCGGCTTGGGCTTCATCCGGCTTCGCTCCCACCGGCGGGGTCTCCTTGACGAGGCGCGCTTCCACCTGCTCAAAGGCGCCCTTGGTGAACACCAGCTTGTCGTACTTGAGCACGTCGTAAGTGTTCAAGCGCGCGCCGGTCGTCAGATCCACCCCCACGATGTTGCGGGAAGCCCGCTCCACGTTGGCGTCGGAACCGCCAATGACGAACAGGCTGGTTCCCTCCAGGCCCAGGCTGTTCACGACGCCAACGAACTCCTTGGTCTTGGCTGAATCCAGCTTGAGATCCTCCACCACGATGACGTCGCCGGCCTTCAACCGTTCGCTCAGTGCCTTCCGCAGGGCGAGCTGGCGAACCTTCTTGTTGACCTTTTTGTCGTAGTCGCGGGGCTTGGGTCCGAAGACCACTCCGCCACCACGCCACAGCGGTGAGGCAAATGAGCCGGCGCGGGCGCGTCCGGTGCCCTTCTGGCGCCAGGGCTTTTTCCCGGAACCATTCACCTCGCCCATCGTCTTGGTGGAGGCGTTGCCCTGTCGCTGGGCCGCCCGGTACGCGACGACGGTGTCATGCACCGCTTGCGAACCGCGGCCGTTGGGAATCACCTCGAATTTAACCTCGAGCTCCCCGGCCGAATTTCCCTTCGTGTCCTTGATGGAAAGTTTCATCGATCAACCTCCGTTACTTTTTCGCCGCCTTGGCCGGGGTGCCTTTCTTCCCAGCCTTCTTATCCACCGCCGCCGCGGCCGCCGCTTTCAGCTTCGCCCGGTGGTCATGGATCTGCTTCAGCCGCGCTGAATCGATTCCAATCTTCTTCGCCTCCCGGACGATGCAGTAGTCGCCCTCGCTGCCGGGAAATGATCCCCGGATCAAAAGGACCCCGTCGTCTTTGCGCACTTGAACCACTTCCAGGTTCTGCGAGGTGCGCCGCACCACTCCCATATGACCGGGCATCTTCAGCCCCTTGTTCACATGGCCCGGAAAGAGGCGGCAGCCAATGGCGCCCGACCGCCGGTGCCACCCCTTGGCCCCGTGGGTCATGTCACCACCGCGGAATGACCAGCGTCCAACCACGCCTTCAAAGCCCCGGCCCTTGGTGATGCCAATGCAGTCCACAAACTGGCCCACCTCGAAGAGGTCGGCACCCAGGACATCTCCGGCCTTCACTTCCTTGCTGAAGTCGCGGAACTCGCGGATCCGCTTCACCGCGGTGCCGTTGTGTTTCTTGATATGCCCTAAAACTGGCTTGGTCAGGCGTTGGTCCTTCTGGGGATCGAAGCCCAGTTGCACGGCGTTATAACCGTCGCGACCATCCTGCTTCTTGACCTGCAGGACGTAGTTCGATCCGACCTGGACGACCGTGACCGGAGTGGCGACACCATCGGCGTTGTACACGCGGGTGTGCCCGATTTTCTTTCCAATGAGTCCGAGAGGCATGGGCGGGAGCGGTCAGATTTTAATGGTGATGTCCACGCCGGCCGGGAGGTTGAGCTTCTTGAGCTCGTCCACGGTCTTGGCGGTGGGATCGAGAATGTCGATGAGGCGCTTGTGGGTGCGCTGCTCGAAGCTCTCCATGGACTTCTTGTCAGCGTGCGGTGACCGATTGACGGTCACTCGCTCGATGTTCGTGGGGAGCGGAATGGGGCCTGCGACCCGGGCCCCCGAGCGCTTGACCGTCTCGACGATTTCACTCGCCGAGGCGTCAATCACCCGGTGGTCGTAGGCCTTGAGGCGAATGCGGATGCGTTGTCCAGCCATACAAAGAACAAGTTTAAGTTAGTTCAAACGAAGCTTTAGCTGCGCGCCGCGGGCCGTTTCTTGGCGGCATCCATGACTTCTGCCAGGACGCTCGACGGCACCTCCTCGAACGCCGAGGGCTCCATCGAATAGGACGCGCGACCTTTGGAAAGCGAACGGATCGCCGTCGCGTATCCGAACATTTCCTTCAGCGGCACCTTGGCCGTCACCACGGTCTGGCCGGCCTTGGCATCCACCCCCTGGATCACGCCCCGACGACGATTGATGTCACCGAGAATGTCACCTTGATATTCGTCAGGCGTGGCGACCTCGACCTTCATGATCGGCTCCAGAAGCTTAGGTCCGGCCTTCGGGAAAGCATCCTTGAGGGCGAAAATTCCAGCCATCTTGAACGCCAGTTCGTTGGAGTCCACCTCGTGGAATGAGCCGTCCACAATGCTGACCTTGATGTCGATGACCTGGTAGCCGGCATAGACGCCGGACCGGATGGCCTCGCGGATGCCGTCCTCCACCGCCGGAATGTATTCGCGCGGGATCGCGCCACCGACAATTTCGTCGATCACTTCGACACCCTTGCCCTTCTCGTTGGGCTCCACCTTGACGCAAGCATGGCCGTATTGGCCACGGCCGCCGGACTGGCGGATGAATTTGCCCTCGCCCTCGGCCGGCTTGGTGATGGTTTCGCGGAAAGCGATTTGCGGCGCACCGGCATCGGCCTCCACCTTGAACTCGCGTTTCAAGCGATCCCGGATGATCTCCAGGTGGAGCTCACCCATGCCCGCAATGATCAACTGTCCAGTCTCTTCATTGGTGAACACCCGGAAGGTCGGATCTTCCTCCGCGAGACGCTGCAAGCCGTCGGACATCTTGTCGCGGTCGGCCTTGGTCTTCGGCTCGATCGCCATGCTGATGACCGGCTCCGGGAACGTGGGCGGCTCCAGCATCACGTCGTAGGCCTCGTCGCACAGCGTGTCGCCGGTGGTGATATTGCGGAGACCGACCAAGGCGGCGATGTCACCCGAATACACCGCTTCGACATCTTTACGCTCGCTTCCCTGGATCACCATGAGCCGGCTGACGCGTTCGCGGCGGCGGGTCCGCGGGTTGTAAATGGTATCTCCCTTGCGCAGGCAGCCGGAATAGACACGGAAGAACACCAGTTTTCCGGCGTAAGGATCGGTCCAAAGCTTGAACGCCAAAGAGCAGAACTTGCTGTTGTCGTTGGGTTCGACCGTGGTCAGTTCTTCGGAATCCGGGACATGTCCGACCGCTGCCGGAATATCCAAAGGCGACGGCAGGTAATCGATGACCGCATCGACGAGAACCTGGACCCCCTTCTTCTTGAAAGCCGAACCACAGAGCACCGGCACCAGCTCGATCTTGCAAGTCAGGCGGCGGATAGCGGCCTTGAGTTCCTCGACCGAGACCGGCTTCTCCTCCAGTACCATCTCCGCGATGTGGTCGTCCTTATTAGACACCGCGTCGATCAACTCGGCGAGCGCGGCCTGTGCCTTCTCCTTCAGCTCGGCCGGAATCTCCTGGACCTCGTACTTGAGCCCTTCGTTGGGAACGTCGCCCGGCCCCCACACGATGGCCTTCTGGTTCACGATGTCGATCACCCCTTGAAAGTTGTCCTCGGCCCCGATCGGCAACATGATCGGATAGGCATACGCATTGAGCTTCTTGCGCATGTCGTTCAAGGCGTTCTCGAAGTTCGCCCCGGTGCGGTCCATCTTGTTGACGAACGCAATGCGCGGAACTTTGTACTTGGTCGCCTGACGCCACACCGTCTCCGATTGCGGTTGCACGCCGGCTACCCCGCAGAACACCGCCACCGCGCCATCCAGTACACGCATCGAGCGCTCTACCTCGGCCGTGAAATCCACGTGTCCCGGCGTGTCGATGATGTTGATGCGGTGACCGATCCCCTCGCGCGATTTGAACAGCCCGTCTTCCTTCTTCTGCGTCCAGAAACAGGTCACCGCGGCGGAGGTGATGGTAATACCCCGCTCCTTCTCCTGCGCCATCCAGTCGGTCACGGTATTGCCGTCATCGACATCACCGATCTTATGAATGAGGCCGGTGTAAAAGAGGATGCGCTCGGTGGTCGTGGTCTTGCCCGCGTCGATGTGCGCGGCAATGCCGATGTTGCGGGTCCGTTCCAGGGCGTACTGGCGGTTCGGCGAATTCAGCGTCGTATTGATGTCGGATACGTCACTCATGGGCGGCGGTCTGGCGTGCGTCTTAGGTCGAAAGTGGGGATGAAAAACGCCCCGGGTCAGGCCACGGGGCGCGATCAGGTGGGAGGGGTTCTACCAGCGGAAGTGAGCGAAGGCCTTGTTGGCCTGGGCCATCTTGTGAACATCATCCCGCTTGCGGATGGCACTTCCCTGCCCTTGGAAGGCTTCCATCAATTCAACGGCCAGCGCTTCCTTCATGGGGATGCCCTTGCGCTTGTCCGCGTAGATCACGATCCAGCGCAGGGCGAGAGACGTCTGCCGGTCCACCGCAATCTCCATCGGCACCTGGTAGGTGGCGCCGCCCACCCGGCGGGCCTTCGTTTCAATTCGGGGTTTGGCATTGTCGATCGATCGCTGAAGGATCTCCAACGTGTTGACGCCCGGATTCTTCTCCGCCAAGGCGTCCAGGGCATCATAGACGATACGGCGGGCGGTGCTTTTCTTGCCGTTCCGCATCACGACGTTGATCAGGCGGCTGACCAAGGCGCTGTTGAACCTGGCATCTGCAACGGTGGGACGTTTTTCAGCTTGGCGACGACGGGCCATACAAAGAACAGGGAAAGAGAGTTGGAAAAATTACTTGGCCGCCTTCGCAGCCTTCGGACGTTTCACGCCATATTTCGAGCGGCTCACCCGGCGCTTCTCGACTCCGGTGCAGTCGAGGGTGCCGCGGACGATGTGATAACGAACACCAGGCAAATCCTTTACGCGGCCGCCTCGCACCAGAACGATCGAGTGCTCCTGCAGGTTGTGGCCTTCATCCGGGATGTAGGCGATCACCTCGGTGCCATGGCTCAGACGGACCTTCGCCACCTTCCGCATGGCGGAGTTCGGCTTTTTCGGGGTGCGGGTCATCACCTGCAGACAGACGCCGCGGCGAAATGGAGCACCGATCAAGGCCGGAGCCTTGCTCTTGTAGTTCAATTTCTTGCGGCCCTTGCGGACCAACTGATTAATCGTGGGCATGTACGGCCGGAACGGTTGACAAAAACGTTGCCGGGGAGTGGCAACGGGAACGCCGACAGTATCAACCACGACCTTCAGTGCAATACGTTTTTTGGAAATTCTCCGGTTCAATAGGTCCGGCAACGTGTTTCCGTCGTCCCGATGCTCCAGTCCTTTCCGGCATTTGCGCCCAACCTCCCGGACGGTCGGGTTACCGCTCGACCGGAACGACGCCGACGTTTCGGGAACCGTCAGCTCTCCCCTGCCCTCCGTATCGCCACTTCGCCGCGGGTCCCCGACCCGCGCTCCGCACGCTTCGGATAGACACTGGCCGGCGCCCGGGATATGTCGCACCGTCACCGCATGCAGATCCGAGGTAGATGCGGTTGGTTGTGGATAGCTATGATTGGGTTCACGGCCTGGGCGGCCGAAGCGGAGGGACCGGAAAAATTTGAAGCGACGGTCCAGCGCTTCGAGCAGGCCGATCGCCAGACTCCGCCCCCCACGGCGTCCACCCTGTTCGTCGGCAGTTCCAGCTTCCGGCTTTGGACCAATCTGCCGGCGGCGTTTCCCCAACGAACCGTCCTCAACCGGGGCTTTGGCGGCTCGACCATGAATGACCTGCTCCACTACTATGACCGGTTGGTCCGCCGCTATCAGCCGCGCGTGATTGTCGTGTACGAAGGCGACAATGACCTGGCGAACGGGCAGCCCGTGGAGCAGGTGCTGGCCGCCTACCGCACGTTTCTGGACCGGGTCCAGCGTGACCTGCCCGGGACTCCGGTCGTCCTGCTGGCGGTCAAGCCGAGTGCCAGCCGATTGAAGCTGATCGAGCAGCAGCGCGAGCTGAACGCGGGGTTGACCCGACTGGCCACGGAACGGACGGGAGTCATCTTTGCCGACACGTTCACCCCGATGCTGGATGCCACGGGCGCACCCAATCCACGGTGGTTTCTTTCCGATCTCCTTCACCTGAGCCCCGACGGCTATGATCGCTGGATTCCGGTGATCACCGCTGCCTTGACCCAGGCGGACACCGTCGCCCCGCCACCCCGACCCCGGCGATGAAGGCCCGTTGGGTTTACCTGTTCCTGCTCGCGGTGCTATTCGGTTGGCTGGTCAGCCGACCGTCGGGTCCTTCGTTCGCGCGGCTTCCCGGAGCCGGACGGACGGCACCCACCTGGACCATGACGGATCTGGAAGGCCGGACGGTCCGTTCAGACGATTATCTCGGCAAGGTGGTCATCTTGAACTTCTGGGCCACTTGGTGCCCGCCTTGCCGGCGGGAGATTCCAGAACTCAAGTCGTTTCAGCGCGCCCACGAGACCAAGGGAGTGGTCGTGATCGGGGCCGCCACGGACACCGAAGGCGTCGCATACCTGAAATCCTTCGTGGAGCGCCACCGAATCAATTATCCCGTGCTCCTCGCGAGTTCCGAGGTACAGCAGGCGTTCGTGGTCACCAGCCTTCCCTCCACCTGGGTGATTGGTCGGGATGGGCAGGTGCTGGCGCGCTACCTGGGAGCGCTGACGGAAGCGGAGTTGGCGCGGGTGGTGGGAGGGGAACGGTAGAAAAATTCCAAATCCCAAATCCCAAATCCCAAGCTCCAAAGAAGCTCCAACTGACCGA
>CAYYSX010000137.1:0-15144 GCA_964474315.1 uncultured Verrucomicrobiota bacterium
CGCGAGCGACCGCCGGCCAGTAGCCCTCCATCATCTCGTAGGTGACGCGGCCCCAAAGCATCGCCCCGCCCTCGTCCATAAGGCGGGTGAAGAAAGCGTGTGTCTCGTCGTCGGCGATTCCCTCCTGGTGGTCGACGCAGCCGTCCAGGGTGACGTTGAGGCTGAAGGTTAAAAGTCCCATACGAGTTTACTCCGAGTTGGGCGTTCCGCTGGATTGTCGCTTGTCGACGAGTACTTCGCAGCGGCTAGGCGGCGTGGTCATGTCGTGAATGAAACCAACTCCGAACATCAGAGCGCATGGTGATGCGGAACAGCCAGTAAACAAGTGCGCTCGTAAGGAACGAGAGAACGACAATCACCAACAACTGCAACCAACCCGGGCCGATGTCAGCAACATACTCAACGTGAGTGAACCCGAGTGGAATGCCAATGAGCGCGACAAGGCTGGCGCCGCACGCAAGCACAAGAGCAAGCTGCGCCAGCGTCCGCGAGAAACTCCACCGCAAGAGCAACCCGACGCCGATAGCCAAGAATAGCGCATCGATACGCAAGCGATGCTCGCCCGCCCGAATGAGCACGATCTGCGAGTAAATCGCAAACACGCCCAGTGCGATGAATACCGTCGCGAGGACTCCCAATCTCCACGGAAATTTACGTTCGGCTGTCATGATGCGCGAAGCCGCCTAGACCAAGCTCAGCGACGTGCGCCGGGTGAAAGGATGGAGCGCACAGTTCGCGTCCGAAATCTCCCAAGACTCGGAGCGGAAAAGCGGGGAGCACGTTCGCTGGAGCGCCTTGTTAGGCCACGTAGGCACAATCTGAAACCTTTCGGAAAGACGAACGGATTCTATCCAAAACCGCAGGCTCTGTCGAGAACACTTCATAGAACGAACTGTCCACTGCTCGAACAATAACCCACGGCGAATCACTACTGTCGAAAGCCGAGAACTCGCCGTCAATGACCTGAACGAGACTGTGTGCGATGCGGCTGAGATGCTCGCCAGCGATGAACGTCTGACCATCTGCCAACCTCTCCAACTCCTGAGCCGCCTCACCGGTCTCTTGTCCTGTCGCCCAGACTTCGGATGCGCGCCAGCGCGACTGAATCGCCCGCTCACCAAATAAATCGAGGATGTGCTGGAGGTCAACGGCAAGAAAGCCGCGCTCATGCATATCTCGGATCTGAACGCCGCGCATAGTGGCCAACGACCCAAGCTCAGCGACGTGAGCCGAGCGAAACGGTGGAGCGCACAGGTCGCGTTCGAAATCTCCCAAGGCTCCGAGCGGAAATGCGGGGCGCACGTTCGCTGGAGCGCTTGGTTGAGCCTGCTTCATTCTGGAGCGCGATGGACACCATCTAGGGCAGCAGACCTCTCAAACAACCATTTGGTGTGCTCCGACATGGTCATGCCGAGAGCCCGGTGCCAAACAATGCTGCCCTGATAGGAGCCGTCGTAATACCCCCGAGTCTCGGCTTCCGGTGCGAAACAGTGTGTGGACATCCGACCAAGGGTGCCATCACGATAACCCCACTCGAAACCTTGGAGATAACTGATCTTCTGTGAAGGAGCGGAGTCGTAGCGAGTAACGGTGGGGAGTGGGACAGGTGCGTGAGCGGCGAACAAGAACGCGAAAAGACAATAGGTGGCCGCAGCCACGAGGCTGACGACAACAATACGAGTCCAGGAACGGCTGCGCGCCCACAGTCCGAGGTACAGGAACCCGCCGCCGATCAAAGCAGTGGACGGAATCCATGAATAGGGAAGTCCGAGTCGTGAAAGTGCGAGGCTCGGCCAGATGAGCGAGAAAAGGAACTCATACCACCAGACGAACCCGATGAAGACGACAACTACAGAAGCTGTCGCCGTGATGAACTTGGCCGACTTTGTCATGGCGTCTAAAGTGGGCTAACGACCAAGCTGAGCCACAGCCACCGGGAAGGAGGGTGGAGCGCACGAGGCGTGTCCGAACTTCTCCTGAGAGACGGAACGGATCCCAGTGGTGGCTGTTGGCTCCAGCGCATTGTTAGGCCACGATCTCGTCATAACAAAATAAGCTCCGCAAAAACTCCCTGCCAACTCGATGCTGCGCCCCGTCAGTTCGCAACCGAACCGGCGCAGCCGTGCTGACTTCAAACTGTCTGAACCGCTCATCTCGAAAAATCGAACATCTGAACCGTCGCCACTCAAAAAACGCCTCAAAAAACCCGAGCGGCGCGAAGTGGCCTAACTATAATTGGACAGAAGTGGGTGGCGCATAACTCGGAACAGTGGAGCCTAACCCGGCCCGATGTCCATCCGAAAGAAGGAGTTGGAGAGGAATCAGGAGTGGGAGCTTACGCCTAACTTGGGGCCAGGTCCGCAAGCAAGCCAGATCGGGTTAATCCGCTTCCGCCTAACTCGGCGAGGTATTGCCTGACCAGTGGTGAATCGCATTGAACTTCAACAAGGTAGGCACAAGGTAGGACACCTCGGTAACGCCCAACTCGGCGGATGGCCCTCCTGCATCCGGAGAAATCCCCAAATTTCACGATGGATTTGGCCTCGCGAAAGCTCGCTGGTCTCCGGATATCGTGGGTGGATGGATGTTACAGAATCAGGCCTAGTGCGCTCTGATTTTCCTTTACGAGGACGTAGTGGGCTGGCCCTTGGACTGGATCGAGGGATTCGAGCGGTCGAAGCGCCCGACTCGGGTTCCAGTAGTCCTGAGCCATGAGGAAACGCGACGAGTGCTCGCACAGATTCAGGGGACCAGCGGCCTCATCGCCTCCCTTCTCTATGGAACGGGGTTACGCTTGATGGAGGTCCTGCGGCTTCGCATCAAGGACGTGGATTTTGCCCGCGGCCAGATCGTGGTGCATGAAGAGAAGGGAAGAAGGGACCGGGGGAGGGTATTTCCTGAGGTGGCAGCGGCGGGCTATCAGCCGGGGACAGAGAACCGATGCTTAGGCTGGGGGAGCTGCGAGTTCCCCCCGGGCCAAGCCCGCGGCGGGCGAGCCACCCGCGCTCCTGCGGGCGGGAAATTCCAAAACCCAAGGCCAAGCTCCACGCCGTGACGCGGGCGGAAGCTCCCGCAGAGGACGGTAGGGGTCGATCCTTCCGCCCCGACGGGTGATCCGTGCGCGGTCGTTGCGTCAGCTCCACTCGCAAATCGCCAAGGGCGCATCTCAGTTTTTTGGAAGTGGCGAGGGACGGCCTGGAGGGACCGTGTCGCGTCGGCTGTCCTCAGTCGTCCCCCCTTGGCCGTCGAGGGCATCCGGCGTCTTCTGCTCCACGCCCGTTCGTTCCCGTGGCCCCCAGCGACTTCACCTGCGCGATCGGCTGAGGACAGCCGACGCTACAGTTCTCCGCCCTCTGTCCTCTCTCCCCCGGCCCCGGCGGTCAAAGACGGGCCCCGGCCAAAGAACATTGACGCCGATGGCTTGCTTCCCGGCGGGCGGTTCCGTGAAGCTCGACGGATTCGTATGCGACGCCGGGTCTGGAGTTCCGTGCTTCTGCTCGCTCTGGCGGGCAGTGCGGTCAGCCGCGCCGAGGAACCGGATTGGTTTACCGCCGGCCCTTTTGTCTCGGAGTTTCCCACCGTTTGGGAGCCGGGATGGCGGGCCGAAGGGTTGGGAACCCTGACCATGTGGGAACAGATGGGCGACTCCACCCGCTGGTCGATTTCTCCCCTCCTTTCCTACGAATTCACCCCCATCCTCGACCGTGAACGGTTCGACTTCCTGTACCCGGTCCTGACCTGGCGGCGGAGCGGCACGGAGTATCGCTGGCAATTGCTCCAGTTGTTCAATTTTTCCGGGGCCGACGACCAGGCGGAGGATGGAGTGGTCCGGCGCTCGGTTTTCCCCCTCTACTTCCAGCAGACCTCCCGCAGCGCGACCAACGACTATCTGGCGATCGTTCCGTTCTATGGACATCTGGCGAACCGGCTGTTCCGGGACGAAATCGAGTTCTACCTGTTCCCGCTGTATTCCCGTACCCGAAAGGGAGATCTGAACACGCGGAATTATCTGTTTCCCATTGTCCACACCCGGAGCGGCCCGGGCTGGAGTGGATGGCAGGTTTGGCCGCTCTATGGAACGGACCACAAGGAGACCCGCTGGATAACCAACCACCTGGACGACCGGGTCATTTCTCCCGGACGGGAAAAGTGGTTCGTACTGTGGCCGATTTTGTTTGGCGAGAAGCGGAACCTGGGAACACCGGCCGCCGCCACCAACTTCGCCGTCCTCCCTTTCTACGCCAACCAGCGCAGCCGGTCGTTCGACCAGGACACCTACCTCTGGCCTCTCTTCAGCCGTACCGAGAATCGGGCGAGGAACTACGTGGAATGGGGCGCTCCGTGGCCGGTGATCGGCTGGGCGAATGGTTCCGGGAAAACCGCCCGACGCGTGTTTCCTATCTATGGACATTCGGAAACAGAGAACGCCCGGTCCGATTTCGTGATGTGGCCGTTGTTCACGCATCGAAAGATCGAAGACGAAACATTGCGCCGGGATCACTGGCGGAGCCTGTTTTTCCTCTACGACGACGTTCGGCTGATGAGCAAGGAAACGGGCGATTTCCGGCGGGAGCGCGGCGTGTGGCCGTTCTTCATCTGGAAACGCGATCTGGAGGGCCGGGAACGGCTGCAGCTCATTGCGCCGGTGGAAACCATCCTCCGCAACCGCGAGGGCATCCAACGCAATTACTCGCCGCTCTGGGCCTTGTACCGCGCGGAGCGCAATCCCCAGACCGGCACGGCCAATCAATCCGTGTTGTGGAACTTTTTCCGGCGTGAAGTTGCCCCCGATTCGGTCCGGACCTCCTGCTTGTTTGGCCTGGTCCAGACCCGGCGGACGGGGGGCGCGCGGCATTGGCGTTTCTTCTGGCTTCCCAACCGCCATTTTCCGGGACGCGACGCCGTTCGCCCCTCCTCGGCAATGATCCGGCCGGATCGGCCACCGAAGCGCGGGGATGTCCTGACGGAACGAAAGCGGACAGTTGCCTCCGGACAGTTGGTGGCGGAAAAGTAGGTTCAGCAAATTTTCGAAGACGCCATGGCCTGGATTTACCTGTTGTTGGCCGGAGTGCTGGAGGTGGGTTGGGCCGTGGGCCTGAAGTTCACCGAAGGCTTCACGCGATTGGGGCCCAGCGTCTGGACCGTCCTCTGCATGGCCGGCAGTTTCGCTCTGCTGGCCCTGGCGCTGAAGACCCTGCCCTTGGGGACCGCCTACGCCATCTGGACCGGGATCGGCGCGGCCGGGACCGCGGTGTACGGGATCTGGTTCCTCAACGAGCCGCGGCATGCCGCCCGGCTGGTCTGTCTGGCGCTGATTGTCGCCGGGGTGGTCGGGCTCAAGCTGTTCGCCAAGGAGTCCGCCTGAGAGCCTGCGAATGGTTCGGCATCGCTTCCCGTTTGTGTTCTGCTTTCCCGGCTGGCTGACCGCCTCCTGACTCATGTTCCGAAATCTTGGTGAAATGGTTCTGCTGTTTGTGGCCACGCTGCGGGCGTTACCTCGGGCCGGCCGTGAATTGCGTAAGATCGGCGAACAACTGTTCGACATCGGCAACTCCAGCCTCCTCATGGCCTGCATCCTTTCGCTGTTCATCGGCGGAGTGCTGTCGTTGCAGAGCGGCCCGGTGCTGGTGGAGAACGGGATCGGATCCACTCTGGGAAACCTCGTGGCCATTGCCATGTGCAAAGAGCTGGCGCCGGTCATGATGTCCATCCTGATTGCCGGCCGGGTCGGCTCGGCCATGGCGGCCGAACTGGGTTCCATGCGGGTGTACCAGGAGATCGATGCGCTGCGGACTCTCGCCATCAATCCCGTTCACTTCCTGGTTCTGCCCCGGGTCGCTGCCATCAGCATCGCCGTTCCCTGCCTGGTCATCTTTTCCAATCTCGTCGGCTGGCTGGGCGGCGCCGCAGTGGCCGCCCACAACGACCGCATCGCCGTTCCTTGGAGCACGTTCTTCAACAGCTTGCGGGAAGGGGTGGAGGCGGGCGATATCGTCAATGGCCTCGTGAAGTCGTTCGTATTCGCCGTCTGCATCGGCGTGATCTGTTGTCATCAAGGGCTTACCACCATCGGCGGGCCGCGCGGAATCGGTCGCAGCGTCACGAAGGCGGTGGTGAACTCACTGGTGCTGATTTTGATCCTCGACTACGTCATGACGCGTCTGCTGTTGCCGTTCGACAACGGGTTCAGCTTCTGACCATGACCGCCCCCCTCTCCCACGGAATTCCGCTGTCCGTCCGGAATCTGTCAAAGTCCTACGACGGCCGGCGGGTGCTGGATTCCCTCACGCTCGACATTGCCGCGGGGGAGGTCTTTGTGGTCATGGGCCCGAGTGGTTCCGGTAAGTCGGTGTTCCTGCGGCACCTGATCGGGCTGGAGGAGCCGGATATCGGCGAGATTCTCGTGGCCGGAGAACCCGTGGCGACAGAAGCCGTTCAGTCGAAGCACCGGTTGGCCATGGTCTTCCAAAGTGGCGGATTGCTCAATTCGCTGACCGTCGAGGAGAACGTTGGCCTGTACCTGCGGGAACACCGCCTGAAACCCGCGGCAGAGATCGAGCGGATCGTCTCGGAGAAGCTGAGCCTGGTGCAACTCGGATCGGCCGATGCCCGGAAGTATCCCTCGGAACTCTCCGGCGGCATGCGCAAACGGGTAGCCATTGCCCGCGCCTTGGTGGTCGAGCCGCAACTGATTCTGTACGATGAACCTACCAGCGAGCTGGATCCCCTGGTCGCCCTCACCATCGGACGCGAGATCATCAACCTGAACCAGCGCACCGGCGCTACGACGGTGGTCGTGACTCATCATCGCGACTTGGCGTTCGGCATCGCCGACCGGATGGCCTTCCTCGGCGATGGAAAGATCCTCGCCTTGGGAACTCCGGCGGAGATCGAGGCAAGCCCGGTCCCACTCCTGCAACAATTTCTCGCCGCCAAGTTCATCTGACCCGTCTTCCTGCTGTCCTATTCTACTCTCACTCTCATGAAATCCTCTCTTGAAGCCCGTCTCGGAATGTTCTTCGCCGTGGTTATCGTCGCCGGGTTCATCCTTTTCGAACTGATCGGGGGCACCGCGGCCTTTCGGCGCGGGGTCGAATACCGCGCCCAGTTCTCGTCCGCCAAGGATCTGAAGGTCGGTGATCCAGTCCGGTTGGCCGGCGTCCCGGTGGGCCGGGTGCGGTCGGTCGGGGTGGCCGGCAACCGGGTGGAAGTCACTCTGCAAGTCGAACGGCAGGCTCCGGTCCGCACCGACAGTGTGGCGGCGATCCAGTTCACCGGGCTGATGGGCCAGAACTTTGTCTCGCTGACCTTTGGGTCGGACAACGCCCCGCTGGCCGAACCCGGTGCATTGCTTCAGACCCGGGAGCAAGCGGACCTCGGGGACCTAATGACCCGGCTCGACAGTGTGGCGAGCGGCGTGGAGGGCCTTACCAAAAGCTTCAGCGGGGAAGAAATCAGCAAGCTGTTCGGACCGCTGACCGACTTCATGAAGCAGAACCAGTCCAACATCACCTCCGTCATCCAGAACATGCAGGTGATGACCACCGAGATGGCCGAAGGCCGGGGAACGTTTGGAAAACTGATCCAGGACCCAACGCTTTACAATGAGGCGGTAAACACCGTGACTAATATCAACGCGGCGGTCGCCGAGGTGAAGCCATTGGCGGAGGACGCGCGGGGAATGATGGCCGATATGCGCGCCGTGGTCAGCCGCCTGGAACAAGGGGAAGGCACCTTGGGCAAGCTGATGACCGACAATGCATTGTACCTCGAAACAGCGGAAGCGATGACCCATTTCCGGCAGATCATGCAGAAGATCAATCAGGGGCAAGGCTCCATCGGCGAGCTGGTCAACGACAATGCCTTCCTGAAGAACATCAAACTGACGCTCCAAAAGGTGGACAAGGCCACCGAATCGCTGGAGGACACCGGGCCGCTCAGCGTGATCGGAACCGCGGTGGGCACGCTGTTCTGAGCGGAAGAGAGTTCCTCGGCACCCTCCTGCCAATGGCCGCCCGGCGAGTGGGACGGTGCCGCGCGCCATTTACCGGTAGGCCGCCGCCGCGTGGCAGCTCTGTCCAATACTGAGAGGCGCCCTTTTCGGTTTTCCCAATCCTAAAAGCTGGACAGCGGAAATCGGGCAAGGCTAATGAGCACCGTCAGCATTACAGCGGCAGAACTCTCCACCCTGGACACCACATGGTCCGCTACCTTCTCAGAGGCTTGAATCAACCGTTCGAGTACGAACTCCACAGCGGGCTCAACACCGTCGGCCGCAACCCCACCAACGAGTTTCGCATCCCGGAAGCCAGCGTCTCCAGCTTCCATGCCGAGCTGACCGTTCTGGACGGCGGCAAAGCCGTGGTCGTCCGGGACCTCCAGTCCACCAACGGAACGTTCATCGAGGGTCAGCCGGTGGAAGAAGCGCAGTTGCTTTCCGGACAGACCCTGCAATTCGGAAGTGTTGAACTGCGGCTGGAAGCTGAGGAATTCGAGATTCGCGTTCCGACCGGCCCGACCCAGCCGGTGGCTCAAGCGGCCGGAACCTTGCAGGCTCTGCCCGACGGCACGGTGGCCTGTTCCCGCAATGCCAGCCTTCCGGCCACCCACCACGCGATTGGAGGATGTCAAGCGGTGATGCGCTGTCCAGGAGTCTTCAACGCCGCCAGCCTGCGGGCCATGAAGCTATCGGGGGGCTCCGGACAATTGTTTTTTTGTCCCGACTGCAATGCCAAGTGCGAACCGATTCCCGGGGTGGCCAGCCAGCCGGCGAAACGTTCCAGCCTCTTCTCCCGCCTCACGCAGACCATCCAGTTGGGATGGAAGAAGAAATAGCCGGAAGGTGAACCCGAACCAGGCCGGCGAGGAGGTGGGAGGTGGTCAGGGAGCGGGCACCAGTTTCCAGACCCGTCCTTTGCCTGGAGTCAGGCCGTTGGATCCGTTGGTCATGACGTAAAGTTCCCCGTCATTGTCCTGTCCGAAGCCGGTGATGTACCCGGCAAACTTCTCCGGGCTGACCACTTCCATCGGGTCGATGGTCCAGCGACCCGTGCCCCCCTGCGGCCGGCGGGCGACGAGCAGGACTCCTTGGGGCAGACCCCAGTTCCGGCTCCAGTCACCAAAGACATAGTGGCCCACCAGTTCCTCCAGTGCCCGTCCGCGGTACACGTAGCCTCCGGTAATACTGATTCCCAATGCCTCCGGATCCTTTCTAGGCCCGGTGTGCCGGTATTGCAGGATCGGCTCTACCAGCGGTTCTCCGCGCGGTCCGGTCGTCGGTACCACCTCGGGCGGTTTATTCGGCGACTTGGGGTCAAAGGCGGCGAACCCTTCGCGTAGAGCCCACCCGTAGTTGCCCCCCTTGGTGATGATGTTGACTTCCTCAAACAGGTTCTGGCCGACGTCGGCTCCGAACAGTTCGTGCGTGCCGCCGCGGTCGAAGGTCAGCCCCCAAAGATTGCGGAGCCCATAAGCGTAGATCTCCGGCAGCGCCTCGCGCCCATCCGCGAACGGATTGTCCGCCGGAATCGCATAGGGGCGTCCGCCTTCCGCCCGCTCGATATCGATGCGCAACGTTTTGCCGAGATGGCTGCGGAGATTCTGCCCATTCCCACCTTCGGGACGCCGGCCCTCATCGTTGGCGTTCCCGCCATCACCCACTCCGATGTACAACAGTCCGTCGGGACCAAAGGCGAGGCGTCCGCTGTTGTGGTTGGCGTAGGGTTGGTCGATTTCCAGGATGATTTTCTCGGAGGCCGGATCGATCCGCAGCGGAGCCGCCGCGGGCAGAGTCAACTCTGAGATCCGCAAGGTGCAGTCCCAGTCCTCCGGAGCCGAATCACGCCGGGGAGCGGTATAGGTCACCACGACCCGGCGGTTGGAAGAAAACTGGGGATGCAGGGCCAGGTCGAGCAGGCCCCGTTCATCGAAGGCTCCGTGGTTGATGGCGGACAGGCGGTTGGTCAGGTTGAGCACGGGCTCGGCCCGGCGCGTGCCGTCCTTGTCGATCAGCCACACGAAGCCCGGCTGGTCCACCACCAGCGCCGGCCCTTCGGGCAATTGCACATACGTCAGTGGTTGAGTGAGACCGTCGGCCACCGGTTGCAGGGCGATCCGGACCGTCTCGGCCCGCAGCAGGGACGAACTCGTTAACAACGCCAGGGCGAGAATAGGGAGGAACTTCATGGCTGGAATGAACGGGACGATACGGTGACCACCGCTGATGAAAAGGCGCGAGTTACGCGGACCGCTGCCCATTCTTCGCGGAGGGGTTGGCCTTGGTCGAATCACCCGCGCCCGGGGTGGTCGGCATCGGCGCCAGCAAGCTCTTCACTCGCTCCAGCAGCTTCTGGTAGGTGGCCTGCACCGCAAAGCCCATCTTCTTCTCTTCCTCCAGAATCCGGTCGTCCTTGCTCTGGACCCGGAACGCATCGGCGGAGACGAGGAAATGATCGTCCTCTCCCAACCGGGTGATCTTGACCACCACTCGTTCCCACAGGCCGGTCTGCCAGCCTCCCCAGACAATGTTCTGCGTGGTGTTGGAGGGACGCTCGAACACGAGGGATTCGTTGGACTTCGAGGCCATCTTGAAGCCGTCCTCGGTAAACACCTGTTCGGTGGCCATCTCGACCGCCATTCGGGAAAAACCACTGACCTCGACTGCCGCATATTTTCCCGCCCCGGCTCCCTTCGGTGAGGAACTGCACCCGGCGGTGGCGATGCCCACCGCCACCGTCAGCACGAACAATTGGAACAAGCCTTTCATTGGAGCCGGTAGTGACGCCGGCAGAGGCCGAGGTCGGCAATGAAAAAGGCGCCTCTACCGCCGACATTCTCTGTCGATCGTACCGCAGGCCTTCCAGTCTGCCGTAGCGCAGACATTCCGGTCGGCTGTTCCGCAGGCTTTCAGCCTGCCAGGTACACCCAAAGGCAGATTAAAAACCTGCGGAACAGCCGACCGGGAGGTCTGCGGTACAAAGACCCGGCCTCCTACTTCTGTACCCAGGTCAGCGACGCATTGTGGCTGTTCAACTCATACGCCTTTCCGCCATGGAACCCCGGCTGGGTCTCCCGATGATGAGCCACGGTCAACAGGTGCAGGCCCGGCTGGCTGGAGGAGAATCGCAGCAGCCCGTCGGTATCGGTGGTCAGCTCCACCTCCTTTTCGTCGGGTGTCCGGAAGGTGGCCGCCTTGCCTGCCACCGGTTGTCCGCGGAACAAAAGCCGGACTTCACCCGGCTTGCCGGTCGGCACCAAGTCCAACGTCAATGCCGGGACGGCCTCTGTTTGCAAATCCGGCTGCCAGCGGGCGTAGAAGTTGGGCTTGCGACCCGCTCCTCCCGAGGCCGGTCCCCTCGCCCCCATCACCGCGAAAGCCGTCTCCGTCTGAACGGCGTCGGTCTGAACCGACCCCGTGATCACAAACCGGTCCCGCTCTTTCTGAACATCGAGTCGGACCGGAGTGTTCGTGTCTCCTATTTTCCAGGCGAGCGGCGGTGTCAGGGAATCCAGGTGACCTGGGGACTTCTCGAATTTGCCGTCGGGTTCGGCAAACCGGATCACCAGCACACCTTCCGGCGACGGTTCGATCCAAACCGAGTGCGCCGCCGCCGGCAGGACGACGGCCAGAATCAAGGTCAGAAAACGGAGTGAATGGGAGTTCATGAGGGGGTGACTGGGGAGGACGATGGAACCCTGGACAAACCTGGTTTCAGGGAGGTGGCCCGCCTAGCGCTGGGTCGTTTGCACCAACCGGGCCGACGACGACGAAGGCGTCAGCAGCTCCAGCTCGGGTCGCTTGTCGTCGCCGTCCTCACCGCCCAGGGCGATCAATTGGGAGGTTCCGGCCTTGACCAAGCGGTGAGCCATGCGCGGATGCTCCAGACGGCCCACGACCTCCCACATGGTTCCGTCGGCCGACAGTCGCAACAGATCACCTTGGAAGGCATTGGCGAAAATCTCTCCGTCCTGCGCAATGGCTGAACAGGCAAACCCCTTGAACCGGCCGGGCGGAAGGTCCGGTCCCGGCGTCCAGGTTCCCTGGGTCGTGTCCAGCACGGCCACCGCCCCGCTCGGCTTGTTATCCGAGTCCATCCCGCCGATGACATAAATCCGATTGTCCCGGGAGGCCACGGCCAGTGCGCGCCGTTGGAAGGGCTGCGGAATGCGGGTCCAGCCGGCCTCCGGCTGATTCAAGTCGAACACCAGCGCATGGTCCGGCCAGATGGGGGCATTGGTGCCTCCATCCAAGCGCCAGCCCCCGATCACATAAAGGCGGTCTCCCACGAAGACCGCGTCATGACTCGACCGTGGCTCGGGAAGCGGCGGAAGCGCCTCCCAGTGTTCTTTCCGGCCATTAAAGCGGAGCACGTCCACCTGGGACCGAAGGTCCTGCTTGGTCCCGGGCGGATTGAGGGCGGCCATGCCCCCCACGCGATAGACATCCGGTCCGTGCGCTGCCAGCGGAAATCCCTGACCCGGCTGGGTGCTCGGCAGCCGTTCCCAAGTCGTTCCCTCGGCCAGGTTCAGCCGGAAAGCGGACCCGCTGACCTGCTCCACATTGTAATCATGGCGTTCACCACGATGACCGCCGGCGACATACAGCCAGCCGTCCCGGGTCGTGGCGGCGCCAAAGCTCGTGACCGGCTCGGGCATGGGGGCGAGGTTCGTCGCGGGTGCCGGGGGCGTCGCTGGTAGCGACGTCGAGGTAGCGTGGGAAGTAGGAGAAGTGGAAACGCACCCGGCGGACAGCAGGGCCACCAATCCGAGTGCCAGAGAAATACGGACGCGGGAAGAAGTCATTGTGTCATGGTTGTCCTCTGCCTTGGTTGGCCATGCCGTGCCGGCAGGTCCGGTCACCGCAGGCGGCAGAAAGCAACGCGGCACTACGCTAACCGCCCTGTCCCCGGTCGGCGACTGGCAAATTGCGAAAGAGTGACGTCCGCTTGCACCCCGTTGGGCGCCGGGGAAGGCCGGGAATCCTCCCGTCTCGGTCAGTTTCGCGGCAGAAAATCGACCTTGGCGCTGAGCTCAGGGGTGAGATAGCGGTCGGGATTCTTGATCTGCACCTTGATTTGCAGCGTGCCCTTTTGTCGGCTGGCCTCCGGAGCAATCTCAGCCACCACCCCTTCGTAAAAGCGGTCAGGATAGGCCTCCGGATTGACTCGACATTTCTGGCCGAGTGAGATTTTCGCCAGTTCCTGCTCGTTGACGTCGATTTCCACTTGCAGGTCGTTCAGGTCGGCCACGGCCAGCAACGACGTGCTCGGGCCACGGGTGCCCCCAAAGTTCTGTGGGGTCACCAACTCATTGGCTTCCGCCAATTTCTCCAGCACCACACCGTCCACGGGCGAACGGATCACACACCACTCGAGCCAGGTTTCGATCAGCTTCCGGGCCCCCTCCAGTTGTTGCACCTGGGCTTCCGCCGAAGCCAGGGCCAGTCGCGAATCATCGAGCGATTTCTCCATCTCCACCCGCTGCCGCACCAGTTCCTCCGCCCGCCTCAGATCCAGCCGTGCCTTCTCGACCGCCACCTTGGCCACGGCAATCTGGCCATCCACCTCCGCCAACCGGGCGCGGTACTCGGCATCGTCGAGAATCACCACCACCTGGTTGTTGGTCACCGAGTCGCCCTTCTTCACGCCGATCCATTTGACCAGCCCCATGAACCGGGGGCTCACCTCGATCCGTTCCCGAGCGATGATGTACCCCGAGGTACGCAGGACAAACTCCGGAGAACCAGCCGTCGGAGCCGCATTGGTTCCAGCGGCGCGTGAGGCGGCCAAGCTGGCGGACCGCGCCGCCATGTCCCGGTCCGACTTCTCCATCACCATTTCCCGGCTGGACGTCATCCCGGTACGGATGGAATCGGAGGCGCGCGGCACGGCAAAGTACGCGATCACGCACAAAACGACGGTGATTCCGCCGAGGATGAGCCAGACGGTGCTCCGGGGACGGCGTTTCTGTTCGGAAGCGATGCGCAGCTTTTCGAGCGCGTCGTTGTTCATAGCGATTTGAGGGCGGAAATAACGGGCAACCGGGCGGCCCGCAACGCCGGGAGAAAACTGCCCGCCAATCCGATGCCGAGGGAAAAAAGCAGGCCCAATAACATCAGATCGGGCGTCACCCGGAACTGGAAAACCGTCTCCGCGAACGACTGAAAGTCCAAGGTGCCGAAGGTCACATTGCCTCGGGTCAGGCCGATCTGGACCAGCCCGGCCACCAGACAAGCGATCACCCCGCCGGACAGGGCCAGGAGGGATCCCTCGATCAGAAAACACAACACGATGGAACGCCGGGAATAACCGAGCACGCGCAAGGTACCGATCTCCCGGGTTCGTGCGCCCACGCTGGCGTACATGGTGTTCATCGCGGCAAAGATGGCCCCAATGGACATGGCCGCCCCCAGCACTCCGGCCAGCATCTTGATCGGCATGGCCGTCATCGTCTGCTTGGCATAGTAGTCCACCTCCGGTTCCGCTCGGAGAGCGAGGCGTTTGTCCTGCTCGATCCGCGCGATCAGGTTCGTCGCGGACTGGGCATCGGCCGGACGCAGGAGTACGCTGGAATACTGTTCGCGATCGAAGACCGCCCGTGCTTCATCGGCATCCATCCACGCCTCCGAATCGAAGGCGCTGCCCTGTCCGTCCAAATGCCCCACCACCGTCAAACGATCCGGACCCGCCTTGACGGTCCCTCCGATCTCGAAGCCGGCAAACCGCCGGGCCATCCGGGTGGACACCACCACTTCCCGCTGGCCGGGACGAAACCAACGCCCCTCGGTCAGTTGTACCTGGGGCCGCAATTCCATTCCGCGCGGAGTGACCCCGCGGATCAGCGTATTGGCCTCCCCGCTTCCGTCACGGCGCGGCGCGCTCACGATGAGCACCAGTTCCGCCGAGACCACGGGTTCGCCCTGTTCGTTGCGGGCGATTCCCGGCAGGTCGCGCAAGGTGCGGAACTGGTCGCGGGTCACCAGTGAGCCGGATTCGGCCTGCGACCCTTTGCGAACGACGAGCAGGTTGCGCGGGTCGCCGGTATTCGCGCTGGTGGCCTCGATCCCCCGGGCCATCGCGCGCAACCCCAGGTCCACCAACACCACGGCGGCCACCCCCAGCACGGTGAAAATCGTGGTCCGCCAGC
>CAYYSX010000138.1:0-15135 GCA_964474315.1 uncultured Verrucomicrobiota bacterium
GGATTTTGGAGGTCCACCCTTCTTTGGAGCTTGGGATTTGGCTTTTGGAGCTTTCTTCTCTCCCTGCGCCATCACCGTTGCGGTAAGTACGGTAAGGACAAAGCCAAGGATGCGTCCCGCCTGCTTTGCGATTCCGAAATTTGCATCCAAACCGGTCCCGGCGGCGGATAACCTACGAACCTGTGCCCCTGGCCCGCCGCCAAATGACGCCTTCCGACCCGCCCATTCCGTTTCCCGGAATGGCTGCGGGGGTTTCCCATGTTGGCGATCCGGCGACCGATGCCCGGTTGCTCGCGGAAATCGCCGCCGGCCAGAACGGCGCCCTGGCCGAACTGTACCGTCGTCGCGGCGGCGTATTGCTGGGGGTGCTTCTCCGAATTCTGGACGACGAGCGCGAAGCGGAGGAGGTCCTGCAGGACACGTTCGTGCAGTTGTGGCAGCGAGCCGCGAGTTACGATGCGGCTCGGTCCGGACCGTTCACCTGGATGATCATGATCGCCCGTGGGTTGGCGCTGGATCGACTGCGACGACGGTCGCGGCAGTCCGCTGCCTTCGAGGGCTATCGTCTGAACTTTGAGACGGGGGAGAGCAGCGACGGGCTGCTCCAGGCGTTGGAACGCGAGACCGCCGGTCGCCTCTCGTGCGCCTTGGGAACCCTTCCCACGGAGCAACGGGAAGCCATCGAACTGGCCTTTTGGCGCGGCTTCACGCAGGAGGAGATTGCCCGAACCACCGGAACCCCGCTCGGCACCATCAAGGCCCGCATCCGCCGCGGGATGCTGGCGTTGCGGCAACGACTCAAGGAACGCCATGAATAGCACGCCTCGGACCTTTGACACCGCCACCGAAGCGGCCGCCAGCTTCTACGTCCTGGACCAACTTCCGGCCGAGGAACGTCGCGCCTTTGAGCAGCGTCTGGACCAGGAAGCCGCCTTGCGTGAACTGGTGCGGGAGCTTCAGGGAAACCTCGAGGCGCTCGCCCTCGACGGCCCGTCTCGGCCCGCGCCGCTGCATGTTTGGAGTCGCATTGCAGCCCGCACCCGCATCGAGCGGACGCCAACTGTTCCTTTCCTGGCTCATCTGCGGGTTTGGGCTCCGCGCGTGCTCGCGGCCGCTGCATGCGTGGCCCTGGGAGCGGGTCTCCAGGTCTGGTTCACCCCGTCCCCGCTTCCCTCCCCGGACATATCGCACACCCCAACCATCGCCGTGCTCCCGCCGCCGGCGCCGGCCGATCCGTCTCCTCCTCGTCCGTCCCTGCCGGTTCCGGTCACCATTCCGCCGCCCGTGGTGCCGGCCCACGATGAGGCGGCGCGGGAAGCGGCGGCCTTGCGTGAGCGGGTTCGCGTGCTGGCCTCGCAGGTAGCCGCCTTGAATCAGGTGCTCACCCAGCAGGAATCGCTGCCCAACGGCTTCACCCGGCTCAATGTGTTCCGCCTGGTCGATCCCACTCTGCCGGCTCCTCCTGAACCGCAGCTCCAGCCCGACAACGACTCAACTCAGCCGGAGAACTTTTCCCTTCCCGAGGCGCTGGCCGCCCTGGCCGCCCGCTCGTCGTCGGTGGCGGCCGGAGTGCCCTACCGCCCAACCCCCGGACCCCTGGAAACCGCCGGAACGACCACTCCCGCCCTTCCGAAGACCAGCGATGCGGCGACGGAAGCAGCGGACACTCGTCTTCCTCCAACCCTGGGTGACCTGTCGGTGTTGGCTGACCCCGACACCCCGGTGGCCGTTCGCGCCTGGAAGGCTTCCCCTGACGACTCGCTGGCGTCGGCCGATGAGACCAGCCCGGCGGAAATCGCGGCGAGCCCAGCTCCGGCCAGTGAAGCTCTGAATGATGGCCAACCGCTCGGATTCTACGATCCCGACAGCGGCCATGGCGCGATCGCCCTCACCGTCCCGGACCGGCTCATGGTGAATTTCAACCAAGTACAGTTGGTCGCGTGGTCCATTTTCTCCATCCAGACTGGTGAGCGGATCGTGCGCAATGTCGGCGATACGACGCCCGTCAGTGGCCAGCCCGCCGTGATCTCATTCCATGCGCCGATCAGTTTCCGTGAAACCCCCTCGTTCTTCGTCACCCTGGAACCAGAGGATGCCGGCCACCCTGCCGCCGTTCCCACTGGTCCCGTCGTGGCCGGTCCCCCACCTCAACAACCGTGATCCGCTCTCCCTATCTCTCACCGCCTGACTCTATGAACCTCATTCGCTCGCCCCAACCGACAAGTCCATCACCACTACCGCGTGACCGCTCACCGCTCACCGCTCCGACCGGAGCGGCAGGAGCGCGGGTCTGTGACCCGCAGCAACGCAGCCTGCCCCCCACGCCCCACCCAACCCCACCGCGTCCATCGTCAAGGCCGCGCCCCACTCCCGGGTGGGCGTTCAGTCTCATCCTCGTTCTTTCCTTCTCGCTCACTTCCTTGCAAGCCGTCGTGCCCCCCACTGGCGCGGCCATCACGTCCATCCGCGCCGTCGGTTCCGACCTCATCGTCCAGGTCGATGTACCGGCCGGCGCGCGACGCATCACGTTGGAGTCGCGGCCGCGCTTGGCCCACGGCGCCTGGACCCCGCGGGACGTGCAATGGAGCGACACTTCCCTGCCTAGTCAGGTCACCTTCACCCTTCCGCTCGGAGACGAAGTGGAATTGCTGCGCGTCCGGGATGAACTCGATTGGGAACTGGGTCTCCCAGCGGCATTCTTTCGCGGTCTCCGAAGTTTTCCTCCCGTCAGAGAAGTCGAAAGCACGGCGGTTCAGAACGGTCAGGACAACGGAAGTGCGAGTGGCTTCAGTCTGTTGAACCCGGCCCAGATGACGACGACTTTCGCTCCGACCCTGCGCCTCGCGAATCCGGCGTCCCTCACCCCTCGCGCGGTCGTCGAGTCCGACATCTGGAAGATCGATGGACGCACCCTGTATTTCTTCAATCAGCAACGCGGGCTCCAAGTCATCGATCTCACCGACCCCGACCACCCGGTGCTGACCGGGATGCTTCCCTTGGCGGTGTGGGGCGAACAAATGTACCGCCTTCCCGCCGTAACCGCGGACGGTTCGATCTGGCTGGCGCTGCTGACCCAGCAGGGCTGCACTGGTGTTGGCAGCGAAGTGTTGGTGGTGAACGTTCTGGCTGGCCGGCCGGTTCTCGCCAGCCGGCTCCCGGTACGCGGGCAAGTGAAGGAGTCCCGATTGGTCGGCGATGTTCTTTATCTGACCGCCTACGACTGGCACCAGTCCACCACCCTCAGGGAAGTCGATCCGGAGGGCGCTTTGGTGGAATTCACGGCTTGGGAAAATCGCACCACCATCAGCTCGTTCGACCTGGCGGACCCGGCAGCTCCCGAGGCGCGATCCGCCATCGAATTGTCCGTCCATCCCGACACCGTCACCGCCACGGACCGGTTCCTGTTCGTAGCGACGACCGGCACCCGAACGCCGCGACCGGAGGAGCGGTTGCCCGGTTGGGCCCTGGCGGGAAACCACGCGGTGATTCTCTTTGACCTGAGCGACCCGCAGGGCGCGGTGCAGCAGGCCGGGTACTTTCTCACCGCCGGCCGCGTCACCGACAAGTTCAAGCTCGGCTCGTTGGGTTCCGATCAGGAGGCGGTCGCCGTCATTTCCCAAATCGAGCCGGCCAGCCTGGAAGTGCCGCAGACCAATGCCTTGACGGGCGAAGTGGGGACGACTTGGGAATGGAGCCCGGCGCAGACAGTGATCGAGACCTTCTCGCTCGTTCAACCCACCGATCCTGTGGCGTTGAGCCGGCTGACGCTGGTCACCAACGAGTCCCTCTTTGGTACTCGCTTCGCCGGCGATCGCGCCTACGTGGTGACCTTCCGCCAGGTGGATCCGCTGTGGATTGTGGACCTCAGTGATCCCGCGCTGCCGGTGGTGAAGGGAGAACTGGAGATTCCCGGCTACTCCACCTATCTCGAACCGTTGGCAGACAACACTCGCCTGCTGGCCTTGGGCGTGGAAGGCGGCCGGACCATCGTCCAACTGTTCGACGTCGCCGACGCGGCGCAGCCCACCTTGCTGAGCAAAGTGCTCCTCGGGCAGGGCTGGTCGTGGAGCGAAGGCAATCAAGACGAAAAAGCGTTCCAAGTCTTTCCCGAATCCGGCCTGGCCTTGGTGCCCTGGCAGGGCCAGCTCGCGGCCAACCAGCCCGACTTCCGGGGCGTGCAACTCATCGACTTCGACCTGGCAGCCGGGACCCTGAAAGCTCGCGGGGTGATTGACCATGCCCTGCAAGCCCGCCGCGCCACGCTGCTCGGCGACCGGGTCGTGTCGGTTTCCGGACTGGAGTTGCTGACCGTGGATGCCTCCGACCGCGATCATCCCGTCACCGTCGGCACACTGGCCCTTTCGTCCCCGGCGGACCGGGTCTTTCTCCACGGAGACCAGCTCATTCAATTGCGATATTCAGGCGATCTTCCGGCAGAAGTTTCGCTGAGCACCGTCCAGCAGCCGGAAGTTTCCCTGGCCCGGTTGTCCCTGGATTTGCTTCCGATCCTGGGTGCCGATTTGCGGGCCGGCCGGCTGTACGTGTTGCAGCACCGGCCGGACCAATGGCGCACCGAAACGTTGACCGTGACTAACCCCGTGATCCGAACGGTTCCGCAGCCGCCGCTCCGCACCTGGACCACCAACTGGGTCGAGCAGGAAGTGCCCCCGCCGCTGGTCAGCCGGGAGGTCACGAACATCTTTATCTGGGAAGACCTGGTCGATCCGCCCGTGTTCACGACCAATGTCGTCGTACAAACGCGCGAAGTTCCGTTGCCGCTGGCCACCAACCTGGTGTCCACCACCACGGTGAAGGACCGGCCGCCGTCACCGCTCGATCCGCTACCGGGCAGCTACCGGCTCACCTGGATCCGCCCGGAATTCACTCCGACCCCGCCGACCCAGGAAATCCAACCGGTGGTGACCTTGGTGGACGTGCCCCAACCGCCGCGGCTCGTCACGAACTGGGTCACCGAAACGACCTGGCAGTCCGTATCGATTCCGGGTGAACTGCGTTTCAGCACCATCGAGGTCGGCGGCGGTACGCTGGATATCGTCGGGCAGATCACGCAGGAGAATCCGGAAAACCTTTCCGGTGCCGCGCTGACCGCCCTCTGGCCGACCGAGACCACCGTGGTGTGGACCGAGCGAGCCAACTCGACCGATCCCTACGGTGTCTCGCTTCGCACCGAAATGCGGCTCTTCCCAGCCTCATACTGGACCATCGGTTGGACTAGTCTGACCGAACCCGGAATCGCCGTCGCTCCTCCGCTAGTTCAGATCAGACTGTGGCCGGTCAGCGGGGGAATCTTCTGGCGGACCGCGGAAGCGCGCAGCTTCCTCGCCTTCGAGGTATCGGAACCCACGGCTCCCGCGTTCGTCTCCCAGACTCGACTGGGAGGCACTAACGACTGGACCGATTTCACTTCGGCGTTCACTGCGGACGGGAAAGTATTCCTCGGCCATCGGTTGTCTCGTTATGTCCCGGCGGAAGAAAACTTCCAGGAGACCAACATCATCCAGACACGGCTCCGGGAGCCGGCCATCTGGGAGCATCAGTATTTCTTGGACGTGCTGGACTTTGCCGATCCTCTCAATCCCGTGGTGCGGACGCCGGTGGAATTGCCGGGCCGACTCCAGGGAATCTCCCACGGCGGTCTGCTCGTCTATGCCGTCGGGGCGGAATCTGCGGAGCCGCCTGGATCCCGCCTGGATGCGCTCGCTTACGACGGCCTGCAAGCGAGTCTGGTGACCTCGCTGCCCCTGCCCAGCGCCGCGCCGGTGTCGGTCCGGGACGAAGGTCGAGTATTGGTAGGTCACCCGACCGCTTCCCCCGACCAGGCACCCGCTCTCGAAAGCTGGGCGGTCAGCACGGAGGGGACGTTTGCGCGTTACGAATCCTGGCCGTTGCCGGCTGCTGTGGAAGAACTCCCGACCGTGACCGGCCTGGTGGTGGTAGGAGCCGGGGGTCGATTCCATGTTTTCGGCACCACAGATACCGATGATTTGGGGCCACTCGGGAGCGGGGAACGTCCCTGTGGCGTGTCGTTTGACTGGGCTCATGCGGCGGCCTCCTCCACGGCGCTTTGGTTGCCACGGGGGACGCTCGGGGTGTGGCAGGTGCCGCTGGCGACGCCGTAGTGAAACCGGGGCGTGAGGCGTGGAACGTGAAGTTCACGTCTCACGCTCCACGAATTCCATAGTCGCAAGTTCCAAAGAGGGACAGACCCTCGCCAGCTCATCTCCGGCGACTCCGCCCGCGCCGCGGACTCAGCTTGGAGCTTCCTTGGAGCTTGGGCTTTTGGATTTGGAACTTCGCCTCCGTCTTCCAGCCTCGCCCCCCTCGCTCCCCCACCTCACTCAAAACGAAGAGGCGCCGCGCTGAGCGGAGTTCCGTGTTTCTTTGCCCCACTGGAGTGTTAAAATGCCGCCCTATGCTCCACTATGCGTTGGTTTTCCTCGTCGTCGCGATCATCGCGGCGGTTCTGGGCTTTGGCGGCCTTGCCGGAACCGCGGCCTGGATCGCAAAAGTCTGTTTCGTGATTTTCCTGATTCTGGCCATTTTCTCTTTCTTTCGTAAGGCCAAGTAGTCCGGGCCACAGAGGAAAGTTGGACCTCTGTCGTGCCCCGTTGGTATTGGGGTTTTGGCGTTTGGAGCTTTCGCCCCTGCTCCCCCTCGCCGTCCCGGTAAGGACCAATCCGAGGTGCATCCTTCGCCGCTCCCGCTGAATGAAAATCCTTCCCAAGCACGAACGTTTGGGTCACAACAGGGTCAGCCATTTCCAATATGAAATCCACCGAATCGGGTATGAGCAAAACCGCCGTGTTGTGGCTGCTGTTGGTCGGAATGAGCCTGACCTCGGCCCAAGCCGCGTTGCTTGGATTTTATCCCTTCGACGATCCGAACAATCCGACCAAGGACGAAAGCGTCTCCGCGCCGGTGCCCGGCATGGGAGTGCCGCTGCAGTCGGCCGATCCGGCGGCCGACCCGGTTTACTCAGCCACGGGAGGTCTGGGAGGGAGTGGGGCGTTCGTCTTTGATGGAACCCAGCGCTGGGTGACGGGGTTCGACATCGATCCCTCGGCGTTTCCCCGGCTCACCATGGGCGCCTGGGTCAAAGCCTCTTCCCTTACTCCAGGGTTGCGCAAGTTCATCGGTCATGACAACGGCGGGTGGGACCGGGCGATCGGTTTGGATACCCGCCAGAACGGCATCTTTGGCTATGCCACGTTCACCGGCGGCGGGGTGTTGAATTCGGAGAGAGCGCCGGCCAGCGAGGATGATTGGGCGTTCGTGGCGGCGACGTACGATCAGGATGCGCAGTTGATCTCTCTGTATGTCGATCCGGATGTTTCCACCGGCGGACCCCTCGTCGCCCGCACCACGACGGGCACCTTCAACCAGGGTTTTCCTCAGGCGGCTGTTGGCGGCCTCACTCCGGACTCGGCGGCCGAAGCGTGGCTGGGGACGATCGACAACGTTTTCTTCTTCGACGACGTGCTGACCGAGGCTGAATTGACCGAGATCCGCGACCGCGGCAAGGACGCCATTCTGGGGGTTCCCGGTGGAGATGATCCGAACCTAGGGTTGGTCAGTTCGCCCGACTTGTCCGGGCTGCAACGCCTGCCGGAGATCAGAACGCTTCCCTTTGTGCTGACCAACTCCGGCTCCAGCAAGCCGTTGAATATCAGTAGCGTCTCGGTCACCGGATCGGATGCCGGGCATTTTACGGTCGAGAACTTCCCCGCCACGATTGCGGCAGGAGCGTCCGGCACCATTAATCTCCAGTTCAACAATGGCGGCCAGGTCGGTCCGTTCGTGGCCCGACTTCTGATCGTCAGTGATGACCAATCCACCGCGAATTTTCTAGTCGATCTCAATCCGCGGGTGGTCTCGCCGGCGTTGCTGGGATTCTATTCTTTCGACGACCCGACCGAACCTCTCAAGGATGATTCCGGAGCGAATCGTACTCTCACCGGCGCCGTGCAACCCGACCACGTCGCCGACGGTGGAATCGAAGGAGGGGCCGTGGTTTTTGACGGCACCCAACGGTTGGCCGCGCCGATCGACATCAACCCCGGCCCGGTTCCCAACCTCACGATGGGCGCGTGGGTCAAGACCGAGGTCTTTGACGGGCTGTACAAGATCATGGGCCACGACAATGGCGGCTGGGATCGGACGTTAGGGTTGGATAACCGGGGGACCGAGGATGCGTCCACACACTACACCGCGTTCGCCGGGCGCAACGCCTACCCGCTCACCGATCCTCTCGCCACGCCGGACAACAGCGAAGCCTGGTCGTTCGTGGCGGTCGTGTATGAAGGACCGCAAAATCTCGTGACGACCTATATCGACATGGATGTCTCTTCCACGGACGACGCGCCCCTCACGGGCATCACCACCACCACCATTGGCGAGGGTGCCACGAGCGTAGGAATCGGCGGCATTGCGCCGACCGGAACCGGTGAGCCGTGGATCGGATCCATTGACAATGCCTTTTTCATCAGCGGCGCGCTGGATGCCGAACAGATGAAGCTCCTGCGCGACAGCGGCAAAAATTATCTCCTCGGATTGACCCCTGATCCGATCTTTTCCGCTCCGCCCGAACCGGTCTTCGGCGACCTGCCCACGACGAACCCCGTCACCGCCAACGCCCGCATTGCCAACCTCGGCTCGACCCAACCCTTGCGCATTTCCCGCGCCGTGGTCACGGGACCGGACGCGGGGTTATTCTCGCTCGGAACCGTCCCGACTGAGATCGCTCCGGGCGCGGAGGCGTCCATTCCCGTGACGCTTACTCCGGGCGATCGCGTTGGCGGCGTCAGCGCGCAATTGGAAATCTACTCGAACAATGCTGGAAACCGGTTGAGCACCATCAGTTTGACTGCGTATCTCCCTTTTCCGTCGGCCCGGTCCGCGTTGATCGGTTTCTATCCCTTCGACGACGACCAAGCGCCCCTCGCCGATGCCAGTGGCAATGGAGCCACCGCCTCCCTGGTCGTCGATTTCGAGCCCTTTTTTGATCCGGCCGGAGGGTTTTCGGGCGGCGCTTATGTCTTCGATGGCGCGCAACGCCTCAGCGCTCCGGTCAATATCAACCCCGCGGTGAATCCGAAGCTGACCATGGGCGCGTGGGTGAGACCCAGCACGCTCGATCCGTTCAATAGCAAAATCATGGGCCACGACGACGGCGGATGGGACCGCGCCATCGGTCTTGATGTGCGGGGAACCGACGGATTGACCAGCCATCATTATACGGCGTTCGCCGGGCGCGGTGCCTACCCGTTGACCGATCCGCCCGCCACCCCCGTTTCCACCGAGGAATGGACCTTTATCGCGGCGGTTTACAATCAACTCGCCAACACCGTCACGACCTACATCGACCTCAACGCCGCCACGACCAATGATGTGCTGCAAACCGCCGTTACGACCACGACGATGGGCAGTGGAGCGACCGCCCTCGGCATCGGAGCCCTCTCTCCCACGGGCGGCGAGTTCTGGTTTGGTTCCATCGACAACGTTTTCGTCTATCGCACCGGTTTGAGTGCCGATCAGATCACCGCGATCCGCGACGGAGGCGCGGACGCGATCCTGGCCGAGGACACCCCGCCCGGCTCGCTGCGCATCACCGACGTTCAGTTCGACACCGGCCTGACGATCACCTGGGAGAGCGTCGCGGGCCAGACGTACCAGGTTCAATACACCGAAACAGTGGACGATCCCTGGACGGATATTGCCACGGTCTCCGCGACAGGTGGATCGACATCCCATACCGATTCGGATGCCACGCGCCTGGCACGCGGGACCGGCTTCTATCGCGTTTCCCAGCCGTAGCTTCTGCGGATTCCGGCTTCACAGAGTACCAACGGACCTTCGCTGCCTGGGTGCCTGTCCGCTTTTGTTAGGCGGGGGGTATGGAGTTCCGCCTTTAGGCGGTGGAGCGGTCGGCTTCTCCAACGGGAGCGATCGTTTTCCAACGCGTGGGGCCAAGAGACGCCTCCGCCGGCTCAAGCCGGGACTCCGAACGTTCACTGTCACCCATCTCCCACGGATCTCTCAGTATATGTGGCGCAGGCGGCGCCGTCTGAGGTGAGCTGAGACCAGCGGGCGTGGCGAGAAGAATGAGTCTCTTAACCTCGGCTTCTACCTCTTCCGCTTGCCCTGACGCTCCGCAGTCAGGCCAGGATGTCTCTTGATTTGATCCATAAACGCGGGGCGCACCCAAGCTCCAGAGGCCCAAACCCAAAGAAGCTCCCCCAACGCCCACTTCCAGGGCGGCTCGGGCGGGAACCGGGAGCTTGGATTTTGGAACTTCCTTGGAGTTTTGAGCTTGGAACCTGGATCTTTCACCCCCTGTACCTATCGCAATCTCGGTAAGGACAAATATTCAAGATGCGTCCTGCACCTCAGGCTGCCTTTCGATTCGCTTGGCCTTTCTTTATCCCGCAGGCAGGTTCTGAGAATGCTCGGGCTGAGGCCCAGGAGATTATTTAGGCGAGTGCTGGGTTTCCTTTCTTTCATTGCCCTGGCCTGTTCGGTCTTAGGCATGGATTGGGAAAGCGGTCCCGGCTTTCGCCGCGCCGCCATCCGCCCCACCGGTGCCGGTCCCCAGCTTTCCTTGCTCGCGCCTGACTTGACCGGGTTGACGTTCACCAACCGTCTCTCGGAAACAGCTCTGGCCGCCAACCAGATCCTGGAGATCGGCGCGGGGGTGGCGCTGGGTGATGTCGATGGTGATGGCCTGGTCGATGTCTATTTCTGCGCGACGGAGGGCAGCAACCGTCTGTTCCGGAACCTTGGCAACTGGCGCTTCGCCGAAGTGACCGTCGCCGCTCAGGTCGCTTGCGAAGGCCAGTCTTCCACCGGATGCGCCTTCGCGGACCTGGACGGGGACGGAGACCTGGACTTGCTCGTAACCGGCATCGGGGCCGGGACGCGGGTATTCTTCAACGATGGCCGCGGAATCTTCCAGGAGGCTTCCGGAGCACTGACGCGCCAGGGTGGCACTACCTCCCTGGCTCTGGCCGATATCAATGGCGACGGTTTCTTAGACCTGTACGTTACTCATTACCACACCCGCACCGTCAAAGATTCGCCCGGGGTCAAGGTCACCGTCCGGGACGTCGGCGGACAGCTCGAAATCTCCCCGCGGGGCCTGTTTTTGCCGATGTATGGAAAACGAGGCGAGGTGAGCCTCTTCGAGCGCGGCGAAGCAGACGAACTTTATTTGAACGATGGAAAAGGTGGGTTTCGGCTTCTCGACTGGACCGGCGGCACATTTCTGGACGCGGAAGGCAAGCCGCTGGCCGAAGCGCCCAAAGACTGGGGCTTGGCCGTCATGTTCCGGGATCTGAACGCCGATGGAGCGCCAGACATCTACGTCTGCAACGACTTCTTTTATTCGCCTGACTCTCTCTGGCTCAACGACGGAACCGGCCGGTTCCGGATGGCTCCGCTCCCGATGCTTCGCCACACCAGCATGTCTTCCATGGCCGTCGATTTCGCCGACATCAACCGCGATGGGTTCGACGATTTCTTCGTTCTGGATATGATGAGCCGCGATCACCGCACGCGCCATCGCCAACGCGGCAGTCTGACTCATGTGAAAACCCGTTCGCCGACCACCGATCCGCTTTTCCGCCCTGAGTATCCGCGCAACACCTTATTCCTGAATCGCGGCGATGGCACTTATGCGGAGATCGCCGCTTTGGCTGGAGTCGAAGCTTCGGAATGGTCGTGGAGCGCCAGTTTCCTCGACGTCGATCTCGACGGTTACGAAGATCTGCTGATCGCCAATGGCACTGTCCGCAACGCCAATGACGCGGATGCGTCCGGCCCCGGCCATCTCCGCTATGGAAAATTAGAAACCGCGAATCTCCTTTTTCGAAATCAAGGCGATCTCACCTTTCGTGAAGTCGGCGTGCCATGGGGTTTCCATCTGGTCGGTATTTCCCATGGCATGGCGTTGGGAGACCTGGATAACGACGGCGACCTGGACGTGGTGATCAACAACCTGGGCACGCCCGCCGCCGTTTACCGGAATGACTCCGGCGCCGGACGGGTAGCGGTGCGGTTGAAGGGCCAGGCTCCCAACACGCAGGGGATCGGCGCCCGGGTGACGCTCCTGGGCGGGGCCGTTCCTTCGCAAAGCCATGAGGTACTGAGTGGCGGACGCTATCTCTCCTGCGACGACGGCCTGCGCATCTTCGCCACGGGAACGGTTCGGGACGCCATGACCCTGGAAGTCCTTTGGCCCGGAGGACAGAGATCCGTCGTCAAAAATGTTCTTGCCAATTCGATCTACGAAATTTCTCAGGAACCCGTTCCACTCTCAGAAAGATCAAACCTTCCTGGGAGCCCTTCCTCCGAATCAGCCTTGGATGCCCCTGGTTTCCCCTTGGATGCGGAGAGGGCTGAATCGAAAGAACCCGTTCCACGGAGCCCCGTGGGAACTCGTTCGGGAGATTCTCCTGCGGTCTCTTCCCAGCCCCTGTTTGAGAACGTGAGTTCCTGGTTGCGCCCGGCTCACCAAGAGACCGACTTCGACGATTGGGCGTTCCAGCCGCTTCTGCCGGAGGCCCTTGGTTTTGGTGGTCCAGGAGTCAGTTGGTTCGATGCCGATGGCGATGGCTGGGAAGACCTCCTCGTCGGTGGCGGGCGCGGGAGCCACCAGATCCTCTTTCTCAACACCCGCCCCGGCTTCAAACCCATGCGCCGCTCCGAAGCCCTGACGCGCGATCAAACGGCTCTCCTGGGCTGGCGCGACGACGCGGGCGCTCGGATCCTCGCGGGATTCTCGAATTACGAAGACGCCAAGACCAATGGGGCCTCCGTCATCGAGTTTCATTTGGAGAAACCCGGCCAGGACCAACCGCTTCCCGACCGCTTGGATTCCACCGGCCCCCTCGCGCTGGGGCTCCTGCGCGACGAACTGGCGCTTTTTGTCGGTGGACGCTGCCGCCCCGGTCGATTCCCCGAGCCCGCCTCTTCCCGCCTTTTCCGACGCGTTCCGGCGGGAGCCTGGGTGTTAGACGAAGAATCGACCCGCACTCTAGCCGACGTTGGCTTAGTAAGTGGCGCAGTTTGGGCCGACCTGGATGCCGACGGGGTGTCGGAGTTGATCCTGGCGTGCGACTGGGGGCCGATCCGTGTCTTCGAAACGAAAACGGGCGCACTGGTCGAAAAAACGGGCGCGCTGGGTCTGGACCGTTTCATCGGCCGTTGGAATGGCGTCGCCACCGGTGACTTTGATGGCGACGGACGCGTCGAGATTGTCGCCTCCAACTGGGGCCGAAACACGCGCTACGAACGCCATCGTGCGCGGCCCATCCGGATCTACTATGGCGATTGGAACGACGATGGACGAACCGATCTGCTGGAAGCCTATTACGAATCGACCCTCGGTGCTTACGTTCCCTTCGTCACCCTGGACGTGATGCGGGAAGTCCTTCCCGAACTGGTGATCCGCTACCCCAGCTTCGCTGCGTATAGTGACGCCAGCGTCGAGCAGATCCTCGGCGAAGCCATGAACCGCACCCAGATGATCGAAGCCAACTGGTTCGAAACGGCGGTCTTTTTTTGGCGGGATGGACGGTTCGTTGCTCATCCCCTTCCCATCGAAGCGCAATTCACTGTCGCCTTTGGCCTCGCGGTGGGGGACGCCGATGGCGACGGACAGGAGGATATTTTCCTCAGCCAAAACTTCTTTGCCCTCGAGCCGGAAACCCCGCGCCACGACGCCGGTCAGGGACTCTGGCTGCGCGGCAATGGCCGGGGTGGCTTCCTTCCCTGGAACTCGCGCGAAAGCGGCATCCTCCTCCACGGCGAGCAACGGGGTTGTGCCCTGGCCGATTTCGACCACGACGGACGCCTCGACCTGGCCGTGGGACAAAACCGCGGTCCATTCGGCCTCTTTCGCAACCTCCGTGCCGCGCCAGGCCTGCGCGTTCACCTGCACGGTCCCGCCGAGAACCGTGACGCCCTTGGTGCCACCCTCCGCCTGCGTTTCGAGCACGGCTGGAGCCCCGCCAAAACGGTGCAAGCCGGCTCCGGTTACTGGTCGCAATCCAGCGCTACGCCACTCTTTGGCCTCCCTGCCCCGCCCCTCGAAATTCAAGTCCGCTGGCCTGGCGGACGCGTTTCCACCCATCCTGTGCCCGCCGGCGCGAAAGAAATCTCGGTTAGCTTCGACCCGGCCTGGAAAGGAGAACCATGAGGGAAGTGAAGATCTTTTGCCCGAAGTGCGAATGGGTGCCGCAGGCCGCCGACCTTTGGCTGTGCGGGCCGGGCTGCGGCTGCCTCTGGCACACCTTCGACACCTGTGGCGTCTGCCCGCGGTGCGGTAAGAACTGGGAAGATACCCAGTGTCCGGCCTGCGTCCTCTGGTCACCGCACGCCGACTGGTACCACGAGACGACTCCCGTAGCGGAACGCGAAGAGGTTGAGGCGTTGACGGCCTGAAATGAAGTGAGCAACGACTGGCTCGCCCCGTTCGTCCTCCAGCTTCTGGATCGGCTGGCTCAGGGAAGGCGGCGCAACGGGAAAAATTCCCCGAGCGCGCGACGACGTACCGGAGCTGGTGCGTCTCCATAGGAAAACCCTATGGTTACCCAAGGAAACGAGTATTTCCACGAGATGCGATGACGGAGTTCGCTGGTCGGCAACGATGTCGGGCGGAATCCCATCCCTGGCGGTCAACCCGCAGTTGACCACCGGCGCAACCGTACCGAACACTGATCCACCATTTCGAAATATTGAGTTCAACGACCAAGGAAAAAACACATGTCCACTGAAGCAAAATGTCCCTTCCACCAGGTCGCCGGCGGCGGCACCACCAACCAGGACTGGTGGCCGAAGCGGCTGAAGGTCGAACTGCTCCACCAGCATTCCTCGAAGTCCGATCCGATGGGTGGGGATTTCGACTACGCCAAGGAGTTCCAGAGCCTTGATTTTGCGGCGCTCAAGAAGGACCTCGCGGCCCTGATGACCGATTCGCAGCCCTGGTGGCCGGCCGACTTCGGTCATTACGGCGGCCTGTTCATCCGCATGGCCTGGCACAGCGCCGGCACGTACCGCATTGGTGACGGACGGGGGGGCGGCGGCCGGGGGCAGCAACGCTTTGCCCCGCTGAACAGT
>CAYYSX010000139.1:0-364 GCA_964474315.1 uncultured Verrucomicrobiota bacterium
CAACAGGATGAGATTGGCCAGCAACCGCTGCTGCTCATCGGCCTGGGGGATTGCTACTTTGTCCAAATTGACCCAATCAGGCTGCGGATCACCCAGAGCGGCGCCGAAAAAGAGGTCGCTGGAGCGTAAGGTAGGAACGCCGTCACGCTCCTGGTCCGCCCAAGCCGGGTTCCCCTGGCGAGTATTAACGACAGAACGCGCGAGGTCGTAAGTGAAGGCGACGGCCTGTCCGCCGTTGCTGCCGACATTCCGGAGCGTCACGGCTGGATTGGCCGTGGCGGTGACGGCGCTGGAATAGAGGGTTGCCACTGGGGTGGCGTCCGAGAGGGAATAGCGATCGGCAGTACCATGAAACTGAATTGTC
>CAYYSX010000139.1:374-15127 GCA_964474315.1 uncultured Verrucomicrobiota bacterium
TGAATTGTCTCACCCACAATTCCCGTGCCGGGCGAAGCCGAGGTATCGATCTGCAGATAGCCTTCTGACAGTGTGGAAGCTTGATCGACCAGGCCGAGGAGAGCCGCCAACTGTTTGTCCGGACGCATGGCGATCAAGTTGCCACCCGCATTCACCCAATCCGTCAGCAGGGAAACTTGCTCGGCAATCAAGGGCATCTCGCCGAGGATTACCACTTCGTACGGCGCAAGGTGGGAAAGGTAGGTGACCGTCGAAATGTCCGCCATCGCGAACTGATTCAAGCCCTCCGTCAGCAGAATTTCCGCATAGTAACGGGTAAAAGGATTGGCATCGTAAGTGAGAATCAGGATAGGGCCGCCAGGACCGCCCTCATAAATGTCGGATTTGACGGTATCGAATGTCGTGGTGACGTCGTCGGCGAGCGGATTTCCTGCGAGGTCGGTTACCCCTCCCAGGCCTCCCCTCACGATCGCGGTGTAGGTGGTGCTGGAGGTGAGCATGCCATGGGGCGTAACTCGCACGGTACGAGTGGTACTGACATAGGAGATGTCTGCAGATATGATTAGATTGCTGGCATCCTGCAAAACAATGGCGCTGCTATTTATGGTCGAGGGGTCCATCCCTTCTGAAAAGCGTACAAAAAATTCGGCGCCCAGATGGACATCCGTCTGACCAGGCGCAGGATCCAAATGAACGATAGCCGGTGGCGTCAAATCCGGCTCCCGCGTGGTAAATGACCAGATAAAGTCATTCGCCAACACATTTCCCGAGAGATCGGCAACACCTGAAAGCCCTCCCTTGACGATAGCCGTATAGGTTGTCACCGATGACAGCGACCCCGTCGGATGCAAGACCGCCGTATAAAGCGGCGTTCCATAGGTTACGCTAGTGGGAATTGGATTGGCTTGATCATCCACCAGAAACACCGTTTCCGAATTGATGCGAGTCCAGTCCATCGTCTCACTGAACCGGATCGTGATCGACGTGTTGAGATTGACTTCACTTTCGCCAGCACCGGGAATAACGGCGAGGATTGCAGGCGCTGTTGTATCAGGTCCAATCTGCTCGCTGAACACGACATCGACCCAGTAGTTGGCCGAGTTGAAGGTTTGGGTAGGAAAGCTGCTGCTGGCTCCATATTGGAACACGCCGTTGCCATTGGCTTCGGCATCGCCCAGGGCGCGCAGTGGCCCGCTGTCCACCCCACCTGTGGCAAAATAGTTATCGTCCACTGAATACCCGCCGTTGGGGGCGTGATAGGACACCACATAGGTGGTGTTGGCGGCCACAGGCACCGGGCTCGGCAGGATCGCATACTGCCAGCCACTGGCCGTCTCGTTGGCAAAGCTCACCGTCCCCAGCAGCGTCCCACTGGCCGTCCACAGGTTCCCCACGTGCGTCCCGGTGTTGGCCGGCCCCTTGTAAAACCGGATCCCCGTTACATACCCAGCCACCTGGCTGCGGAACTTCAACCCCAACTCCACCGATGCTGTCTCCGGATCCGACAACACCGCCGGCACCGTTGTTTCCGCCCACAGCGTCATCGGCATGGAGGTGGCGGTGACAAAGGCCCACTGGTAATCAGCCGCCAGCGGATGGCCGGCAACATCGGTCACCCCTGCCGCGCCGCCCAGTACCGTTACCGTGTGGATGGTCCCCAAGGCCAGGGGGAGCGTCGGTGTCACGACAGCGGTGAAGGGGGTGCTGCCGTAGCTCACCGTCGCCGGCAGTACCTCATTGAGTTCATCCTGCAAGATGATCGTCCCCCCGTGGATAGTGGTCACTGCCATTGGTTCGCTGAAGGTCACCCGAACCGTTGTGTTGGGATACACTTCCGACGCGCCGTGGGCCGGACTCACCGAACTGATGGTGGGCGGGGTGGTGTCCTCGCCCGCCCCTTCGCTGAACAGGACGTCTACCCAGTAGTTGGCCGCGTTCCAGGTCTGGGTGGGAAAGCCGCTGGCGCCATAACGGAAGACCCCGTTGCCGCCGTCTTCTCCGTTGCCCAAGGCCCGCAGCGGTCCGTTGTCCACTCCGCCCGCAGCGAAGTAGCCTTGATTCACCGAATACCCGCCGTTGGGCGCATGATACGACACCACATAGGTGGTGTTGGCGACCACGGGCACCGCGCTCGGCAGGGCCGCATACTGCCATCCGCCGGCCGTCTCATTGGTAAAGGTCACCGTCCCCAGCAAGGTCCCGCCCGCCGTCCACAGGTTGCCCACGTGCGTCCCGGTGTTGGCCGGTCCCTTGTAGAAACGAATCCCGCTCACATACCCATCGACCTGACTGCGGAACTTCACCCCTACTTCCACCGCCGCGGCCTCCGGATCCGATAACACTTCGGGCACGGCCGTGTCGGCCCACAGCGTCGCCCCGGCCACGGTCAACGCCGCGGCACCCGATTGGCTGGACCAGCTCGCCGAAACGGTGGTCGTCCCTTCCGCAACCCCGACCGCCAAACCATTAGCGCCAATCGTCGCCACTGCTGGGTGGGATGAACTCCACGCCACCTGAGCGGTGAGATCCTGGGTCGTGCCATCGGAATAAACCCCCATTGCTGTGAAGGGCCGGCTCTGGCCCTTTAAGATCACGGCGGTGGCCGGGGCCACACTGAGAGACGTCAGCGTCGGAACAATGCTGATGCCAAAGGCTTTGGTCGCGCTGAGCATCGGATGGCTGGCATCGGTCACCTGAACGGTGAAGGGAAAGGTGCCGGCCACGATCGGTGTGCCGCTAATGACCCCGGTGGCTTCGTTGAGAGTCAACCCCACCGGCAGCGAACCACTGCTGAGGGACCACTGATAGGGAGCATTCCCGCCACTGGCCAGCAACTCCGCGGTGTAGTCCACGTTCCAGGCCCCCTGGGCCAACCCGGTCGTGGTGATCAGCACCGGTATCGGAGCCGGCGTGAAACGAACGCGCAACTCGCTGCCGGCGAGTTCCACTCCAAACTTCCCACCGCCCAAGTCGTTGCCGAACTGGGAGGCATCCACCACGAATTTGTGGGCGGCAAAATTGGTGACGGTCGCATTGGTCGCGATCGCCACCGTCCAAGTATAAGCATTGGCCGCATTGAAGTTGGCCGCGGGTCCCGGATTGCTGCCGTTGCGGGTCAGCAACTTCAAGATGAACGGGGTCGCCGGCGTCGCCTGCAGATCCAGGCCCTGACCGCTGGTCAAACTCAGCAGATCCCAGCCGGTACCGGCCACCCCGGTGGCATTGTTGAGCTCCCAAAGATAACCGGCCCCCCCATTCCAGATTGTGCGTGCGGTCGTGAACCGGCCCACTCCGCTCCCTGGCGCCACCGTACCGTTGAACCCGAGGAGAGCCGCATTGTTGATCCGGCCGGTGCCCAGCAACACGGCCCCGGGAGTAACCCCACACGCGCCACTGACCGTATGAGTCGAATTGACGGTTAATCCGGCGGCATTGGCCACCGTCAAGCCATTGACGGTGGCCGGCAGACCGTTGCCCGTCACTTGCGGCACCACCCCGTTATAGAGGTAGCTGGCCCCCGTGCCGTAGGTGCGTGTGCCGCTCACCCGAACATTACCGGTGGTGCCCGAGGTGGTGATACCCGCCGGATCGCCGATCCCCAGGGTGGCTCCCGAGGAAAGGGTGAAGGTGCCCGAACTGCCATTGCCCAACAGGCTGGTTCCCAACAGCAGGGTCGCCCCGCTGTTCACCGTGTAATTGATCGCATTGGCTACCGTTCCCCCGGAGGCGGTATGGGTGTGCAGGCCAGAAGTGAAATTGATCGCGCCACTGCCGCTGGAGGTTTCGGTGATCGTACCGCCGGTCTGGACGAAATTACCTCCCACGTTGAGTGTCCCCACCGCCCCCACGCTGGACAGGTTCAAGGTCCCGGCGGAGAGGTGGAAATCCTTGGCGACCGTCACCGTTCCACTGCCAGAGGTGCTGCCGGATCGGAGGGAAAAGGTGCCCCCGCTCTGGACCAGGTCACCGGCAATGTTCAAGACCGCGGTCCCGCTGTTGTTCTTGAGATTGAAGGTGCCCCCACTTTGCAGGTAGTTCCCGCCCACGGTTAGGGTGCGGGCGGTGCTCGAGTTGAGGAGTCGCAACGTACCGCTGCTGCCCGTGGCCATCACCGTGAAATGGCCGGTGATGTTCATCGAAGTTTCCAGATTGAGCGCCGCGCTCTGGCTGGCGCAATTCCAGGTGAAGTGGCCGAACGTCTGTCCCAGTCCGCCGGGCAGGGTGGAAGTGGTTCCCGTGATCAAGCAGGTCGAGGCCACGTTCCACGAGGCGGTGGGGATGGTGCCGCCGTTCTGGCTGTGCTGATAGGTGCCGCCGGCTTGAAACGCCAGTGTCGCCCCGCTGCTCAAAGTGAGGGTGCCGGAGTTCTGCAACGTGCCCAGCACATCCAAATCGGTTCCCGTGCCATTGGCCACCGTCAGCGTTTGTCCGCTGTTGACCATAATCCGCCCACCGGGCTCCACCACGACCTGATCGACGGTGACCCCGGCTCCCACGGTCACGGTGTGGCCGTTGCGGACCAGGATCAGGCCGGCCGCGGTATTGTTGGGGGCCTGGGTGGCCGCCACCCAAGTCGTGCCATTGTTCCTCTGCCAGGTCGAAGTGCTGGCCCACGTGCCACTGCCCACGGTGCGGTAAGCGTTCAAAGCCGTGCTGACGCTCAGGCTCGTACTGGCACTCTGACCTCCAAGCGAAGCGGTAATGTTCGCATTGCCCGCCGCCCCTCCGGTGGCCAGACCGCTGGCATTGATCGTGGCGACCGATCCACTGGATGAACTCCAGGTCACCTGGCCGCTCAAATCCTGCGTGCTCCCGTCGCTGTACCGCCCGGTCGCGGTGAACTGGCGCGTCCCGCCCGTGAGGAGGCTCGAACTGGTCGGCGCCACCGCCAGGGAAACCAGGGAGGCCGCCGCGGGCACGGTCAACACGGCGTTGCCGGTCCGGCCCAACACGGTCGCGGAAAGGGTGGTCATCCCCCCTGCGAGGCCGGTGGCCAGCCCGTTGCCGTCGATGGTTGCCACGCCCGGATTGGACGAGGTCCAGCTTGCCTGACTGGTCAGATCCTGCGTGCTCCCGTCGCCCAACAGTCCGGTGGCGATGAACGGCTGGGACGCACCGGGCATCAAGGTCGGATTAACCGGGCTCACCGTGATAAAGAGCGGAGCGCTCGCCGCGTCCACCGTCACCACCGTGCTGCCCAATTTTCCCGCCAGCGCGGCGGAAATCGTGGTGGTCCCCGTCGCCAGACCACTGGCCAGGCCCGCTGCGCTGAGGGTCGCCACCTCCGGGTTGGACGAACTCCAGCTCACCTGGCTGGTGACGTTCTGCAGGCTGCCATCCGAATACGTCGCCGTCGCCGTGAATGGCTGCTCACCGCCCACGGACAGCGTGGCTCCGGCCGGGGTCACGGCGATCGACTCCACCGAAGGCAGCGAACCCGCCTGGAACACGACATCCACCCAGTAATTGGCCGAGTTGAAAGTCTGGGTGGGAAATGCGCTGCTGGCTCCATATTGGAACACGCCGTTGCCGCCTGCTTCGGCGTTGCCCAAGGCGCGCAGCGGTCCGTTGTCCATCCCGCCGGCGGCGAAGTAGCCTTCATTCACCGAATACCCGCCGTTGGGGGCGTGATAGGACACCACATAGGTGGTGTTGGCGGTGATCGCCACCGGACTGGGCAGGATCGCATACTGCCAGCCACTGGCCGTTTCATGGGCAAAGCTCACCGTCCCCAGCAGCGTCCCGTCCGCCGTCCACAGGTTGCCCACGTGCGTCCCGGTGTTGGCCGGCCCCTTGTAGAAACGAATCCCCGTTACATACCCATCCACCTGGCTGCGGAACTTCAACCCTACTTCCACCGCCGCCGCTTCCGGATCCGATAACATTTCCGGCACGGCTGTGTCGGCCCACAGCGTTCCCGGTAGGGAGGTGGCAGTGACAAAGGACCACTGGTAATCAGCCGCCAGCGGATGGCCGGCCACATCGGTCACCCCTGCCGCGCCGCCCAGTACCGTTACCGTGTGGATGGTCCCCAAGGCCAGGGGGAGCGTCGGTGTCACGACAGCGGTGAAGGGGGTGCTGCCGTAGCTCACCGTCGCCGGCAGTACCTCATTGAGTTCATCCTGCAAGATGATCGTCCCCCCGTGGATAGTGGTCACTGCCATTGGTTCGCTGAAGGTCACCCGAACCGTTGTGTTGGGATACACTTCCGACGCGCCGTGGGCCGGACTCACCGAACTGATGGTGGGCGGGGTGGTGTCCTCGCCCGCCCCTTCGCTGAACAGGACGTCTACCCAGTAGTTGGCCGCGTTCCAGGTCTGGGTGGGAAAGCCGCTGGCGCCATAACGGAAGACCCCGTTGCCGCCGTCTTCTCCGTTGCCCAAGGCCCGCAGCGGTCCGTTGTCCACTCCGCCCGCAGCGAAGTAGCCTTGATTCACCGAATACCCGCCGTTGGGCGCATGATACGACACCACATAGGTGGTGTTGGCGACCACGGGCACCGCGCTCGGCAGGGCCGCATACTGCCATCCGCCGGCCGTCTCATTGGTAAAGGTCACCGTCCCCAGCAAGGTCCCGCCCGCCGTCCACAGGTTGCCCACGTGCGTCCCGGTGTTGGCCGGTCCCTTGTAGAAACGAATCCCGCTCACATACCCATCGACCTGACTGCGGAACTTCACCCCTACTTCCACCGCCGCGGCCTCCGGATCCGATAACACTTCGGGCACGGCCGTGTCGGCCCACAGCGTCGCCCCGGCCACGGTCAACGCCGCGGCACCCGATTGGCTGGACCAGCTCGCCGAAACGGTGGTCGTCCCTTCCGCAACCCCGACCGCCAAACCATTAGCGCCAATCGTCGCCACTGCTGGGTGGGATGAACTCCACGCCACCTGAGCGGTGAGATCCTGGGTCGTGCCATCGGAATAAACCCCCATTGCTGTGAAGGGCCGGCTCTGGCCCTTTAAGATCACGGCGGTGGCCGGGGCCACACTGAGAGACGTCAGCGTCGGAACAATGCTGATGCCAAAGGCTTTGGTCGCGCTGAGCATCGGATGGCTGGCATCGGTCACCTGAACGGTGAAGGGAAAGGTGCCGGCCACGATCGGTGTGCCGCTAATGACCCCGGTGGCTTCGTTGAGAGTCAACCCCACCGGCAGCGAACCACTGCTGAGGGACCACTGATAGGGAGCATTCCCGCCACTGGCCAGCAACTCCGCGGTGTAGTCCACGTTCCAGGCCCCCTGGGCCAACCCGGTCGTGGTGATCAGCACCGGTATCGGAGCCGGCGTGAAACGAACGCGCAACTCGCTGCCGGCGAGTTCCACTCCAAACTTCCCACCGCCCAAGTCGTTGCCGAACTGGGAGGCATCCACCACGAATTTGTGGGCGGCAAAATTGGTGACGGTCGCATTGGTCGCGATCGCCACCGTCCAAGTATAAGCATTGGCCGCATTGAAGTTGGCCGCGGGTCCCGGATTGCTGCCGTTGCGGGTCAGCAACTTCAAGATGAACGGGGTCGCCGGCGTCGCCTGCAGATCCAGGCCCTGACCGCTGGTCAAACTCAGCAGATCCCAGCCGGTACCGGCCACCCCGGTGGCATTGTTGAGCTCCCAAAGATAACCGGCCCCCCCATTCCAGATTGTGCGTGCGGTCGTGAACCGGCCCACTCCGCTCCCTGGCGCCACCGTACCGTTGAACCCGAGGAGAGCCGCATTGTTGATCCGGCCGGTGCCCAGCAACACGGCCCCGGGAGTAACCCCACACGCGCCACTGACCGTATGAGTCGAATTGACGGTTAATCCGGCGGCATTGGCCACCGTCAAGCCATTGACGGTGGCCGGCAGACCGTTGCCCGTCACTTGCGGCACCACCCCGTTATAGAGGTAGCTGGCCCCCGTGCCGTAGGTGCGTGTGCCGCTCACCCGAACATTACCGGTGGTGCCCGAGGTGGTGATACCCGCCGGATCGCCGATCCCCAGGGTGGCTCCCGAGGAAAGGGTGAAGGTGCCCGAACTGCCATTGCCCAACAGGCTGGTTCCCAACAGCAGGGTCGCCCCGCTGTTCACCGTGTAATTGATCGCATTGGCTACCGTTCCCCCGGAGGCGGTATGGGTGTGCAGGCCAGAAGTGAAATTGATCGCGCCACTGCCGCTGGAGGTTTCGGTGATCGTACCGCCGGTCTGGACGAAATTACCTCCCACGTTGAGTGTCCCCACCGCCCCCACGCTGGACAGGTTCAAGGTCCCGGCGGAGAGGTGGAAATCCTTGGCGACCGTCACCGTTCCACTGCCAGAGGTGCTGCCGGATCGGAGGGAAAAGGTGCCCCCGCTCTGGACCAGGTCACCGGCAATGTTCAAGACCGCGGTCCCGCTGTTGTTCTTGAGATTGAAGGTGCCCCCACTTTGCAGGTAGTTCCCGCCCACGGTTAGGGTGCGGGCGGTGCTCGAGTTGAGGAGTCGCAACGTACCGCTGCTGCCCGTGGCCATCACCGTGAAATGGCCGGTGATGTTCATCGAAGTTTCCAGATTGAGCGCCGCGCTCTGGCTGGCGCAATTCCAGGTGAAGTGGCCGAACGTCTGTCCCAGTCCGCCGGGCAGGGTGGAAGTGGTTCCCGTGATCAAGCAGGTCGAGGCCACGTTCCACGAGGCGGTGGGGATGGTGCCGCCGTTCTGGCTGTGCTGATAGGTGCCGCCGGCTTGAAACGCCAGTGTCGCCCCGCTGCTCAAAGTGAGGGTGCCGGAGTTCTGCAACGTGCCCAGCACATCCAAATCGGTTCCCGTGCCATTGGCCACCGTCAGCGTTTGTCCGCTGTTGACCATAATCCGCCCACCGGGCTCCACCACGACCTGATCGACGGTGACCCCGGCTCCCACGGTCACGGTGTGGCCGTTGCGGACCAGGATCAGGCCGGCCGCGGTATTGTTGGGGGCCTGGGTGGCCGCCACCCAAGTCGTGCCATTGTTCCTCTGCCAGGTCGAAGTGCTGGCCCACGTGCCACTGCCCACGGTGCGGTAAGCGTTCAAAGCCGTGCTGACGCTCAGGCTCGTACTGGCACTCTGACCTCCAAGCGAAGCGGTAATGTTCGCATTGCCCGCCGCCCCTCCGGTGGCCAGACCGCTGGCATTGATCGTGGCGACCGATCCACTGGATGAACTCCAGGTCACCTGGCCGCTCAAATCCTGCGTGCTCCCGTCGCTGTACCGCCCGGTCGCGGTGAACTGGCGCGTCCCGCCCGTGAGGAGGCTCGAACTGGTCGGCGCCACCGCCAGGGAAACCAGGGAGGCCGCCGCGGGCACGGTCAACACGGCGTTGCCGGTCCGGCCCAACACGGTCGCGGAAAGGGTGGTCATCCCCCCTGCGAGGCCGGTGGCCAGCCCGTTGCCGTCGATGGTTGCCACGCCCGGATTGGACGAGGTCCAGCTTGCCTGACTGGTCAGATCCTGCGTGCTCCCGTCGCCCAACAGTCCGGTGGCGATGAACGGCTGGGACGCACCGGGCATCAAGGTCGGATTAACCGGGCTCACCGTGATAAAGAGCGGAGCGCTCGCCGCGTCCACCGTCACCACCGTGCTGCCCAATTTTCCCGCCAGCGCGGCGGAAATCGTGGTGGTCCCCGTCGCCAGACCACTGGCCAGGCCCGCTGCGCTGAGGGTCGCCACCTCCGGGTTGGACGAACTCCAGCTCACCTGGCTGGTGACGTTCTGCAGGCTGCCATCCGAATACGTCGCCGTCGCCGTGAATGGCTGCTCACCGCCCACGGACAGCGTGGCTCCGGCCGGGGTCACGGCGATCGACTCCACCGAAGGCAGCGAACCCGCCTGGAACACGACATCCACCCAGTAATTGGCCGAGTTGAAAGTCTGGGTGGGAAATGCGCTGCTGGCTCCATATTGGAACACGCCGTTGCCGCCTGCTTCGGCGTTGCCCAAGGCGCGCAGCGGTCCGTTGTCCATCCCGCCGGCGGCGAAGTAGCCTTCATTCACCGAATACCCGCCGTTGGGGGCGTGATAGGACACCACATAGGTGGTGTTGGCGGTGATCGCCACCGGACTGGGCAGGATCGCATACTGCCAGCCACTGGCCGTTTCATGGGCAAAGCTCACCGTCCCCAGCAGCGTCCCGTCCGCCGTCCACAGGTTGCCCACGTGCGTCCCGGTGTTGGCCGGCCCCTTGTAGAAACGAATCCCCGTTACATACCCATCCACCTGGCTGCGGAACTTCAACCCCAACTCCACCGCGCTGAAATCCGATTCGACGAGAACGAAGGGTACAGCGGTATCAGGCCAGATCGTATGACCAGCCAAGGCGTTTGGATTGATCACTGACACTTCAACGCCCACATCGGCGGTCTGCAGGTTGCCGCTGTCATCCACCGCGCGATACAATAGCGTGGTGGGACCGACGACGGCAGGATGCCACAGATAGGACCAATTCTCCCGACCTTGAGCTGCGTGCCAGCGCAATCCGCCATCGGTGGAGACTTCGACGCCCCAGACCCGCCCTCCCACGTCCGTGGCGGTGCCGGAAATGAGGACCGGCGTTCCGACTGAAACTTCCACACCTCCCGCAGGGGAAGCCAGCACCGCTACCGGAGCCACGGCATCCGTGGATGGCGATGCCGGAACAAGCCCCGCTTGTAGTGTCGCTGGCTGAACATTCATGTCTCCGAACAGATTCACGGTTGCCTGCTGCATGCGGACATCGGGCGCCGGATTGTCAAAATCGTGATGACTGTCTAATCCCCAAGGCCATTGAACGGTACCGGCGCCGAAAACCAGTGCGCCGCTAGCGGCCCGATAGAGTGTCAGTCGGTGAGTAGCCTCTCCCGTCCCGTAACTTGAGCCATAGTCCAGCAACAACGAAGGCAGATTAATCGTCACGGAGGAAAGCAACATCAAACCAGCCGGCCGGAAGCCATTATCCAACGCTTCATCCCATTCGTAGCCGAGTGTGCCCGCTGGGAATACCGCCTTCTGTCCGGTTCCCAAGGCGGCGACAGTGGTGTTCCGCCAGAAGCGATGCGTTCCATACTCGGCTGGCACTTCAATCGAGTCGGCTCGATAGGCATTAACGGTGAATATGGTACCCGTTAGTTCATTTTCCGGCCGGCCTCCGTCGGAAGGGGGGCTAAATCGCGGGTCCCGCCAGGTGCCGGTCCATTCGGGGGTTGGGTCAATCTTGGCGTTAGCATGGGTTTCCTTGTAACAGACGAGCGTGCGATAAGGAGTGCTCGAACCGTCAATGGATGCTTCCCAACGGGTTTTCCAAAACACTTCGTTGCCGCTGAAGAAAGCAAGATGCACCCCGGCGTCGCGAGCCGCCTCGACGTTCGTGCGCTGTGCTCCCGACCAGTATTCGTCATGTCCCACCGAAAGAAAAACCTTGTGCTGGAGCAACAGCGCGCCTCGCCGATCGGAATCGACTCCGCTGGTATAGGTCACGTCGTAACCGTTGGCCTCCAGCCAGCGGATCATTGGGTACTCGGCATTGAAGACCCAGTCTTCTGGAGCATACTGCCGGGTGGTAAACGGTCGGTTGTAACTAACTTTGTAGGCTCGCCCGGCCGGGGAGCCGACATACAAACTGTTTCCACCATACTCATTGTAGGCGTGCCACGTTGTGTCAGAGGTCTGAAACAACATATCCGAGGTGCTCGCGTCGTCGCGGACCACAAAAGCCATATGGCTCGCTCCCCCCGTGTCGTTCCGCACCAACTTCGCGATATAGATACCGGAAACGGCATTCGCTGGAACCGCCCACGACGCCGATTCGGCCCAGTTACCACAATCGACCAGCCCGGTGGCTGGATCGACCAATGGCTGCGGCTGGATTTGGGGGAGGGAAACAGATGGGTTCACCGTTGCGATGAAACGGGCTCCATTTCCTTGGTAATAACCCAGCCGGTAGAGGTCAATTCGATAGTTGGTGGCATCGGTATCCACCTTGAAGTGGATCGTCTCGCCTTTATTGACACTGATCTCGGTGGCAAATCCCTGGATGCTGGGATCGCCGGCACCTAAGACATCCCATTCGCTGGATGGGTTGCCCGGCAACGTATTCTCAGCAACGATGGGATTGGCCGCGCGTATGCGCAGTGCGGGAGCTGCCAAAGCAAGGCTCAGCAATGCGAACACAAAAAGAGCACGTGTGGTGGGATAACGAGCATTCATATTTGTGATATTTTTGGAGATTTTGATGGGGGCAGGAAGGGATTCACATTAATAAAAAAATGAGTGTATCATGTAGAACTTAAATCTTTGATGCTAAGCAGCTTTCTCAATCTCTATGCAAGGACCGCGTCCGGTCAAACGCCATAGGCAACCAGGTGGCGGCTTACGCCCCTACGGCAATCTAGCCGGAACCGTGCAATAATTTACAAAAGGAAACGAAGGAAACGAAGAAGGGAAAACACCACTCGAAAAGGAAGGCGGTTCCTCACTCTTCTTAAAACTCATTCAATCATTTTATTTTTTAACTTGGCCTGCCCCTTCGAGGGTTCGTAACCCTCGCGCCAACGGAGAAACTTGGCGGGGACACCGGCGACGATGGAGAACGGAGGAACGTCTTTGGTGACGACGGCACCGGCACCGACAATGGCTCCCTTGCCCACCGTCACTCCGGGCAAAAGAATGGCTCCAGTGCCAATGTCTGCCCACGCTTCAACGCGGACAAGTTTGATCTCCAGATCAGTTTGGATGATCGGCACATCAATGGGAACTCCGGAATGAGCTGAACCCAGAACTTTGGCGCCGGGCCCCCAACCAACATGATCTTCAAGTACTAGATTGCGGGCATCAAAATAGGCTTGCGGTCCAATCCAGACATGATTGCCAATCTTTGTCGTTCCATCGAACCTGCCTTGAATGTAAGCTTGGGCGCCAATAAATACCCCGTCCCCGATTTCAAACGTTTCGAGGTGCTTGAACCCGACGCCGCTGCCAATGCAAACTCCGTGGCCGAAGCGGCGCGCGATGGCGCGCCAAATGGCGCGGCGCATGAGGAAGTCAAGGGGGCCATCACCCAGGGAGAATCGGTGATATTGATCCAGGAGAAAGCTTCCCTGATTGGTCTCGCGCAGATGGTGCGAGAGGTCCGCTTCGAACGAAGGATCCGGTCGGACTTCGGCGCTTCCGTGAACCGAGCGCACAATCTGGTTTATGATGGGTCTTGTCATGATAAGTTCCAAGGCTCAGGCCACCGAAAAGGCAGGCGGAACCTACTAGCCAGCAGTTTACTGTTTGGATTCCTACGATACGAACCAAAGCCAAAAGGGAATAGATGCCGGAGGCAAGCGCGATCACGACGCCCATCCCGGTCGCTCAAGGCTCAGAAAGCACAAAGCGCGCCACCGACGGCAACCGCCCCCAAGGCCAGCAGACGCCAGTTCGCCGAGGTCCAGCGGAACTGGGAGCAGTGCGTCACGACCACGGCGATCAGGAGCACATGGGAGGCGTACAACGCCAGAAAGCCATTCCGATGCCGTCCAAGCCAAACCTGTGAAGTCCAAGCCACGCCATTAGTCATGCTGTTTCGTTATTTAGCATTGCTGTATTCCAAAAGGTGAACCCGTGTCCGTCGATCATAGGCTTTTCCCATACCCGGCCATTTGCAGGCGTTTCCTCAGCACGGCATAACCATCCTCTTCCTTTGTTTTGCTTTCGTTGATACGTCGATACTCGCCGTACGCACTCCTACCGCGATCCGTGCGGCGGATCTTTCGCCAGACTCGAGCCCAAAAGCCGGACTTGGACAGAAAGGTTGCAGCGCGGATCGTCGTAATCGACCAAGCACTCGGAATGAAACGGGAACACGCGAGAAGCACACCCAAAACGGGGATTGAGAGTCCGCTTCCACGCCGGATAGAGTTGAATCGGGATAGAGCTTGACGCGTGCATCCATCCAGATGTGGCCGGAGTCCGATGCTGAAAGAATGCATCAGGGCGCGTTCCAGCGTTTCTTCGTAAGGGGACGAAAACGTTGGCAAGTAGTTGGCCCAGTATTCCTGTATCGCTAGTGAAGTTTGTGCAGGATTCCTCACGGCGACAGTCCGGTGCTCGGGAGGAAGTTGCCGCATTGCCTCCTGAAGATAGCGGTTCCAGCCAGGGCCGGTGTGGTGGCGCTCAATGGCTTCGCGAATCTTTTCTCCATGTGTCAGCCTAATATCCGAATCCGCAATCAACCGCAAGATTTGGGTCTCATATTCCGCGATGCTCGAGGGACGCGCTCCCAACTCATCGACAGCGACTCCATCGGTGCCATAAGGCGGAGGGGCCTGGGCCGGAGACAGAACCACGGGGGTTCCGTGTAATCCGGCTTCGAGCAGAGTCGTGGTCGTTCCGAATGGAAATCCCTCCAGGTAAACATCGGCCGCCTCCTGTATCTTCTGCAACTCACATCGAGGCAGAGCCCCTAGCGCCAGAATCCTTGAGCCGACGTTCGCTGAGGCTTTTCGCCAGCGCCCGTCCGCTTCGAGGCCGGCTGCCAACACCACCGCGTTTGGGGCCTGTGCAAGCAAGGTTTCGCAGACCTGCACGAAATCCAACTCGCCGCACGGCGTGTACTTGAACCCGCTTCCCACCGTAAGAAGAACAATTGTATCAGGCGAAAGTCCAAGCGCCGCTTTTGCATGGCGCCGCGCCGCTTCCAGCGAACTGGCGGTGCTGCGGACAGATGCCGGAACCACCAATGGAATAGGCACAGTGGCGCATTGCGAGGCTGCTCGATGCTTCATAGTCCATTCGATCTCGATCTCCGAG
>CAYYSX010000140.1:0-15089 GCA_964474315.1 uncultured Verrucomicrobiota bacterium
ATTTGGCTCAATCAGGAGGGTAAACCTCTGAACGTTTTCTTCTTCATCAACCAACGGGAATCCGTCCAGATTCGCGTGCTTCGGGTTCGGGATGCGGTGGGCAAGACCTGGGAGCCAGAGCCCGGCCGTCTCAACGTACACTTCTTCCCCGAAGGCCACGGGAGATGGCAGGTGTCGGCCTCTCTGGACCCCTCGGGGGAGACGACAGAAGTGGTAAGCCCGGTGGAGCTATGGATCGAGGTAACTCAGCTCCATCAGTTGAGCTTCGATCTTCCCGCGCGCTTTGAGGATCCACCGGACCGGACCGGCTCCGGACGTTGATCCCGAACCGGTTCCTCCGATCGCCGGCCTCGACCTCGTTGGACACGTCACGCCGAAAGGATCATTCTTCCTCCGGGCCGACCCTGACCCGTCCCTTAAGCAGCACATCATGGCCAAAATCACCATCCTCCCCGCGAATGTCTCCGCCGAAGTCCCGGACGGAGAGAATCTGATCGAAGCCGGCGAAGCGGCCGGGGTGGAGATGGAAGCCGGCTGTTTCAACTGTTCCTGCGGCACCTGTGTCGCCGAAGTGGTCAGCGGCATGGAGAACCTCACCGAGCCCACTCCCGAGGAACTCGATGTCTTGGACCAGTGGAACAAGGATCCCGAGAAATTCCGGCTCACCTGCTGCAACCAGGTCCTCCACGGAGAAGTGGTCTTGAAGTCAGGACATTGAAGGGCGAAGCCGGGAGAGGTGGGAGTGGGGTGACCGGAAAACGCTTCCCCCGGGACGAACTGGTCCAGAGCATTTCCATGTCCACTCGCAGGTGAAACTCTTTGGAGCTTGGGCTGGAGCCTCCCTTGGAACGCGAACGAGCCACCCGCTCTCGCCTGGGCGCCTCTATCTGGAACTTCACGCTGGCAATCTCTTTTGAACTTTGAACTTTGAGTTTTGAGTTTTCACCCCCCGTCCTCGCCCCGGTCCCGATAAGGATCAATTCAATTCAAATCACAGCCACCTGCGCCCTATTTCGAGTTGTCGAATCAGTCCCGTTGTTTCATTAACATTCATGCCGTTTGGACCCGGGCGTTGGCAATGGGCCCTTTTTTTCCTGAGTTCGATCCTTTCCGGCTTCGCTTGGGCGCAGCCGGTTCTGAACGTTTCCCTGCTTCCCGACCATACCGTGCGCCTCTCGTGGGAAGATCCCCAGGCCAACTTCTCCCTCCAACATTCCCCGAGCCTCGATCTCCCAGCCGCGTGGACGGTCGTCACCGAAGCCCCGTCGATTCAGGGCTCCCATCAGATCCTGATCCTGGCCGTCGAGACCCAGACCCGCTTCTTCCGTCTCGCCTCCCGGGAGGTCGTATCGCTGACGACCGTGCTCGACACGTCCCCGGCCGCGGGGGAGACCGCCGTCGCCGTCACCCGCGAGACGGTTTTTCACTTGAGCCGGCGCCTCGCCGCGGCCGTGGTGACAACCAACCAGATCTCCGCCGAAGCCGCCGGCCGCCGGATCCTGGCCCGTCCCGAACTTTCCGACGATCGCACCCACGTATCCCTCTTTTACCTGGAACCGTTGCCCCCAGGTGCCCGCGTCCAGGTGGTGTTCGATGCCATCGGCCTCGTGGATGAGGCCGGACTTCCTCCCGATCTCGATGGAGACGGTGAGGCCGGCGGACGGGCCATCCTTACGTTTGAAACCGTCAACACCAGCGTCCTCTCCCACACCGCCGTCGTCGGTCGCGTCCTGGCGTCTGAACCCGGTCCCGGCGGCCTCGACGTCCCCCTCGTCGGCGTCACCATCACCGTGGACGGCCGCGAAGAATCTCTGCGGACCGTCACCGCCGCGGACGGTTCGTTTCGACTCGAACCCGCTCCTTCCGGCCGGTTCTTCGTGAACGTCGATGGCCGTACCGCGACCGCCAGTGCCTGGCCCAGCGGCGCTTATTATCCTTTGCTCGGCAAGGCGTGGGAAGCCATCGCCGGCCGCACGAACAATCTCGCCGGGGGCACCGGCCTTATCTACCTACCCCTCGTCGCCGCCGACACCCTGCAACCGATCAGCGCGACCGAGGAAACCCGCGTCACCTTCCCTCCCGCCGTAGTCGCCCAGAATCCCGAATTGCTCGGCGTCGAGATCGTCGTCCCTCCCAACGGTCTGTTCCGGGATGACGGCCTGCGCGGGGGCCTCGTCGGACTGGCTCCGGTCGCTTCCGATCGCCTCCCCGAACCCCTCCCCGCCGGCCTCAACCATGCCCTCGACATCTCGATTCAGACCAGCGGCCCCCAGAACTTCAGCCAACCGGTCCCGGCCCGATTCCCCAACCTTCCCGACCCGATCACCGGCGTGAAGCTTCCTCCCGGAGCCAAGACCGCCTTGTGGAGTTTCAACCACGACACCGGCCGGTGGGAGATGCAGGGACCCATGACCGTCACGCTGGACGGCAACTACGTCGAGACCGACGAAGGCGTCGGCATCCGGCAACCGGGCTGGCACGGCACGTCACCGGGATCCAATGGCAACGGAGGTCCGGAGGGTCCGCCTCCTTGCTCCAAAGGTGGGGTCCTCGCCGAAGGCACCTCTTCCTGCGACGACGACGATTGCCCCGATCCCGACGAATCCGATCAACAACGTCGCCTGTGCCTCAGCCGGGGTGCCGAAAAGGCCATGAAGTGCTACGAAAAATGTGGCTCTACTGGTCCGATCACCGGCTGGTACAACGTCTTTAACACCACCTACCGCTGCGCCGAGGCCGCTGGGTGCGCCAAGATAGCGAGCGAAGAAGCCAAACGGTGTCGCGACCGTTGGGACCGCTGCCTCACCAGCGGCGGATTGTCCCTCCGCTCCGGCCGGGTTTCTCCCGCGGCCGTTTTCTCTGATGATCCGCTGAGCGCCGAAGCCGAGCGCATCCTCGACGAAATCATCCTCCACGGCGCGCTCTGGGAGCAGTTGATCGCCATCCTCGACCTCGCGCCGTCCTTCGAACAACTCACCCCAGCAGACCAGGCCCGGGCCGGAAATGTGGCCGCCCAAATCAACGCCCTTTTGGGCGGACTCTCGCCGGACGAATACTTTGCCGAGCGCCGCCGCCGCTTCACTCAGCAGGTTCTCCAATCCCCCGTGGCCGACGCCATCTATCCTCCCACCAGCGGCTACTACGTGATCGAGGACCTCGAGACTGGCTTGGTACGCCGTGGCCGCACTGAACCGCGCGGATACCTCAACGGAATCATCTTCCGCCCCAATGCCCCGTACCGCATCCGTCTCCTCCTGGGACCGGAACTGCTCTATCACGAGTCCGAGTTCGCCAGCGCCGCGGCCGGCCGCGTCACGTCGATCCCCTACGGCGGATCGCTCCCCTTTCCCGCCGTTGACGCGGATGGCGATGGTCTTCCCGCCGCCGCCGAGTTCGTCCTGGGCACCCGCGACGATCGGGCGGATTCCGATGGCGACGGCATCTCCGATCTCGAGGAGTTGAAGAACCGTACCGATCCCCTGGATGGTCTTCCGCCCGTCAATGGCGTGGTCGCCGTCCTCGATCTCCCCGGTGTCGCGGTGGACCTCGCCATCGACGGCAACCTGGCCTTGGTCGCCACCCGCAACGCGGGCGTGGCTGTGGTGGACGTCACCGATCCGCTTCGCCCTTCCCTGGCGACGCAGGTTCGGATCGCGGGCGAGGCTCTGGCGGTCGGCCTGGACCGCACGCGTGGCGCCGTGGCGGACGGAAACGGCGGCGTTACCCTCCTCGACCTCGCCAACCCGGCCAGCCCGACTCTCGTAGTCCGCCTGTCGCTCGAAAGTGAGGCGCGGGCCATCGCCATCGCGCCCGGCACTGCCTACGTGGGCTTTGCCAATGGCCAGATCCGAGCCGTGGACCTGAACGTCGGAGTCGAGCAGGCCGGGATCACCCTGCCCGGCGCTCCGCGCATCGAGGACCTCGCCGTCCAGGGTGATCTCCTCTACGTCTGGGCCGCCGGCCGCCTCCATGTCGTGGATACCGCCGAGGGGCGCCTGACCCACCTGACGGACCTCGACGCCGGCGTCCCGGGCGGCAGTCTCAACCTCCGCATGCGCCTCAATCTCTCCGTGGGCCGCGCCTATGCCGTGTACCCCGCCGGGGTCGTGGTCTTCGACCTCTCCGACCCCCGCGCGCCCACCGTGCTCGCCACGCGAAACACGACGCAAAACGGCTGGAAACAGCTCATCCCCGTCTTGTCCGACCTCGCCGTTGCCATCGATGGCCTCAATCTCGTCGATGAGGAACCCCAGGATGTCTCGCTCTTCGACCTGGGTTCCGACGGCACCCAGCTTGATTTCCTGGCCAATTACCGCACGCCCGGCACCAGTCTGGCCGGAGTTCTCGACCGCGGCTTGATCTTCGTCGCCGACGGGGCCGCCGGCCTTCAGGTCGTGAACTTCATCGAGGCCGATACCGCCGGGCTGGCCCCCACACTCGATCTCACTGCTGACTTTCCCCTCGATCCGCCGCGCCTCGAGGGCGGTCAACCGGGGCGCCTCATCGCCCTCGCCAATGACGATGTCTTCGTTCGCGAAGTCGAGTTCTACGTGGACGACACCCGGGTCCATGTGGACCGCGGATGGCCGTTCGAATTTCGCTTCATCGCCCCCGAACTCCTTCCCGCCCGCCCCACCGTCCGCTTGCGCGCGCGTGCCATCGACACCGCCGGGAATGCCACCTGGTCCGAAGAGCGCGAGGTTGAACTCCTCCCCGACGTCACACCGCCGCGAGCCGTCGCCGTCCTGCCCGCCCCCAACACGATCCCCGAATCGGTCACCACCGTGCTGGCCCGGTTCAATGAGCCCCTTGATCCGGCCTCCATCGTTCCGGCCCGGGTTCGTCTGACGACGGCCGGAGCGGACCTCCTTTTCGGAACCGACGACGACGAGGCTATGCCCGGCGCCGTGCGCTATAGCTCGACCGCACTGACTGCCGGACTCGAGTTCTCCTCTCCTTTGCCGGTCGGCCGTTACCGCTTCCAACTCATGGGCGTTCGTGATCGGGCGGGAAATACCCTGGCGACGCCTGTCACGTCGGATTTCTGGATCGCTCCCGGAGGACCCGGGGGCGATCCCGATGGGGACGGATTGACCAACTTCGAAGAAAGCGACGCCCAGACCAATCCCTTCTCCGAGGATACTGACGGCGACGGTTGGGCGGACGAAGTCGAAGTCCGCGACGGCAGCGACCCCCGCGATCCTGCGTCACGCCCGTCGGTTGCCATGGTGGCCCGCCCAGCCTTGAATCTCCATCTCGGCGATCCGCAAGAAATCCTTCCCGCCATACCCACGCCCGTCATCGCTCGTCCGTCCGCGGCGATCTCTGTCGAATGGGAAGCCGAACTCGCCCCGGCCGGTCCCTGGGTGGTGCGCCCTGGCGTCGAGATCCGACGCGGATCGGACGACGAAGAGCTCCCCCCAGGTCCCTGGGTGGCCCGTCCTTTCGTCGGCCTTCTGCGTCTGCCCGAGGCTGAGCAGATCACGCCGGGCCCCCTACCGGCTCGTCCGCCTCTCATCCTTCGCCTTACCAATCCCTGAACCATTTTTATCGAAAGAGGAATCCCCCAACATGAATATGAACCTGAGCGCCCTCCCTCCCGCCTCTGATCTCCTGTTCTCGGCCGCCCTGGTGCTTGCGCTGGGAACCGTTTCTCACGCCGCCGATTTCAACGCCGGAAGCAATGGGTCCTACGGCGCGATCGACATCACAGCCAACACCACTCTCGATGTCCCGGTGGATGGCGTCTTCCATTGCACCACCATCACCGTCGCCAGCCACGTGACGCTTCAATTCAATCCCAACCCGCTCAATACCCCCATCTATCTCCTCGCCACCGGCGACGTCCTCATCGCGGGGAATATCAGCCTGGTCGGGGCGGATTTTTCCGGCGCCATCCCTGGTCCGGGTGGCCCCGGCGGGTTTGGCGGTGGGTTCGGGGGAATGGGGTCCAATCCGCCGCTGAACCGGGGCGGCGATGGCAACGGTCCCGGACGCGGCGTGAACACCAGCGGCCACGCGGCGGCGGCCTACTCCACCGCGGCCAATGCCAATACCAACGTCTATGGCAACGTTCTCATCGTTCCCCTGATTGGCGGCTCCGGCGGCGCGGGATCCACCGGGAATCCCGGCTACGGCGGTGGCGGCGGTGGCGGCGCCATCCTCATCGCCTCCAACACCGGCATCACGGTGAACGGCACCATCAATGCCGCCGGAGGTTATTCCCACGCCGGATCGGGCAGTGGCGGAGCCATCCGTCTGGTTGCCCCCACCGGCGGTGGCAATGGCCGCCTCAATGTCAACGGCGGCGGCGGCGCCAGCCAGGGACGCATCCGCGTCGATTGCACCGCCGTCGAAGCCTTTCGCAATCTCTACTTCGACGGCCCCGTCACCCGAGGCACGCGGATGTTCGTGTTCCCGCCCACCTCCCCCGCGCTCCATATCATTCATGCCGCCGGACAAGACATCCCGGTGGGTACGGGCGCTGCGGTGACGGTGGAATTGCCAGCCGGCTCGCCACTCAGCCAGACCATCCGTCTTCGCGGCGAAGGATTTTCCGGCACCGTTCCCGTCACCCTGGTGGTCAATCCCGAGCATTCGGCCTCTTCCACCTACGATCTGTCGCTCAACGGCTCCGCCAACCCGCCCGAGGTCTCGGTCTCGATCACTCTCCCGGTCGGTGAATCCACCCGCATCGAAGCCTGGGCGCGCTGACTTCGCGGCGCGCGTGGAGTCGCCCGGCCTGAGCTTCCTTTCACCGAGATCCTACTCCTTTGGTGGCATTGTCCGGGCAAGACCGGACACCAAACTACCGTGACGCATGAGGGCTGATCCCATCACCACTCATTCGGCACCAAGATGCATCTCCATATCAAAGGTCTCGTGGTGGCAGCCTTGCTAAGCCAAGGAACCCTGTTCGGTGGCGAAGCTGGCTTTCCTACTGCGGCCTCCTCTCTCCTCGATGAGCCCGATCCAGCTTTGGCCGATTCCAGTTCGCCCGCCATCCAACTGGTCCGAGACCGCAACCAAGTCATCCTCATCTTCACCGGAACGCTGGAATCCACCGAGGCCATCAACGGCTCCTGGACGATCGTCACCAATGCCGTCAGTCCGTTCGAGACCGATCTGACAGCCCTACAGAAGTTCTATCGTGTCCGTACGCCGGAGAGTGGGAACCTTTTCTCGTTACGTTCCATCGTCTCGTGGGTCGTGACCGGTCCGTTGCAGACTCATTTCGACTTGGCGTTCGCGGGAATGCCGGACGGTATTTTTCCTCCGGTACGCGAGAAACCGTACTTCGCCGGGACTCTGAGTATGGCGGGCACCGAGGTGGCCATCAGCTTACGTGTGCGCGGCAACTCCAGCTTGCAGGAATGCCCGTTTCCCAAGCTGAAGTTCAAAGTCGCGAAGGAAGAGCGGAAGGGCACTCCCTTTGCCGAGGCGCGCGAAATCAAAATCGGCACCCATTGTGCCGAAGGGGGAGAAGGCACCATTGGGCGTCTGCGGGATGAGCGTGCGACATTCCGGGAGGCCCTCGCTTATGAAGTCATGGAGCGGCTGGGATTCACCGGTCCGCGGGTGCGGCGAGCTCGAATCGAGTTCCGCGACACCAGTGCCGCAACCACTCCTAGTCCGACCGGCTGGCAGGTGACGCGCCACGCCCTGATCCTGGAGGATCCGGAGGTGGTCGCCGAGCGGCTCGGTGGACGCGTTCTGAGTGACGAAGAAGTCGCCCACCTGGAGGAGGCCGGCTTCAGCGAACAGTTGATCACGGATCTGCATTTCCTGCACATCCTGTTCGGCAACTGGGACTATGCGCTCTCAGTGGACGGCCGGGAACTATGGAACACCGACGTGATCCAACTGGCGGACGAGACCTATCTGCCCTGCGCCGCCGACTTCGACTTAGCATCCTGGGTGACCGGATACGTTGTCCCCACCGCCCCGCATGATTATTATCCGGAGTTGCCCGAATTGGATCGCCGCGGGCGCTTTGAATTGGAGCAACTCCAGAAGCAGGTGACGCCGGAGACCTTTGCGTCCGCCCGGGACCGGTTTGTGTCAGGCCGTCCGGAGATCGAGTGGCAGGTCAACAGCGCGGAAGTCGATGACGCCGGCCGGACCAACGTGCTCCAGCATGTAACGGCCTTCTTCAGCGCGTTGGAAGCGATCCGATAACCGCGGCGCCGGGCGGTTGCCCGAAGACGGAAGGAGGCGCGAACCAGGAAGGTTGGGCATCCCGCCTGAGGACGACCGGCTATCAATCGTTGCGAAAGCACCTTCACACTAACTTGACGCTGGCACGCCGGTGGTACGGTGGGGACACCGCACGCTACACGCAGGTACGTTCGTAACGATCGATACCGCACGAAGTCCACGGCGAATGGATCGATGACGGGAAGTGGTTCTCGCATGAATCCGGGGCAGGTTGCTGGTTTGCCCAGAGTGGTTTCTTATTTTCGGGGTACCGATGAAGTTCCACCGCCATCAGCGTCTTGGTCCGAAACCAACCGGCCCGATCTTCCTTCGCCGGCTCGTGGTCGCCACCCTGGTGTGGGCTGGCTGCAGTCGCGAACCGACTCTGCCAGCGGACTCGCCCCCCGAGCCGCCGCCAGCCCCCGCGACGCAAACGGATCGCCAGCCGGAGCTCGAGGCCCAAGGACGCTTCGTTTACGAACGCAACTGTCTCGTTTGCCACGGGCGTTGGGGCAACGGCCGGGGTGAAATGGCCGAGGGCATGGTGCCACGTCCCAGCAACTTCACCCGTGGTCAGTTCAAATTCCGGTCCACTCCTTCCGGTTTCCTGCCGACCGACGATGACCTTCGACGGGTCATCACCCAGGGCATCGCCGGCAGTTCGATGCCCACGTTTAGCCACTTGTCCGACCGCGATATGAACGCGGTCATCGTGTACCTGAAGACCTTCTCGCGTCGCTGGGACGATCCGCTCGAGCGCGCCGAGCCTGTCCCTCTGCCGCCGATGCCGCCGTGGTGGGAAGATGCTGCTCCACACCAAACCCATGTCGGCCAAGGTCGGGAACTGTACGCCGCCAACTGTGCCACGTGTCATGGCCCCGACGGTCGGGGCGATGGTCCCGTTGCCGCCACCTTGGAAGACGCCGCCGGCCACCCCGCTCCGCCCGCCAGCTTCATGGACGGCCTGTGGAAAAGCGGCCCACACCCGGTCGATCTGTTCCGAACGCTCACCACCGGTTTGGACGGCACGCCCATGCCCGCGTTTGCCGAAGCCCTGTCGGTGGAGGAGCGCTGGGACCTGGTGAGTTTTCTGCTGACGCTGCCGGCCACCGATCAGCCGCCCGCGCCCTGAGAGCCTGTTTTGACATTCCAACGAAGGAGACGATCGCGCTACCCGCTGGTCGTCGGGGAACAAGCGTATCCCCATCGCCGTCAGACTGATCTTTCTCGATCCCACCGAAGCCGTCAGGCGGCCCGTTAAACGGCCACTTCCGTCTGCGTCAACTCCGGCTCCGTCCAATCCTTCGAGGTGATCAAAACTCCGTCCGCCCGCGGCAGCCGGACAACGCGGGAAAGTGATTCCTCCAAAGACCGTGACAACTCCCAAGTGTGTTGCGTCTGACGCCACACCCAGAACACCAGGAACCGGGCCGCGGCCAGCAGCAACGCCGCCAGCGGACCCAGCACGAAGCCCGTCGCCGCCAACACCAGGCAGGCCGCCACCAAGCAGATCCCCTGTCCGAGTTCCACCAAGGTCATTCGAAGCGGTCCGGGGACGAGCTTCCCGACAAATTTGTTGGTCCGCACAAACGGGATCCGGTGATCCCAGAGACACCTCAACCAGCTCGCGCTGAACACCCAGCCCAGCCCGATGTGGGTCAGATACGCCAGCCAGACTTCCCGCACCGTGTGGCCCGCGCGCCGAAGACTGTAGAACAACGTGCCGAATCGCATCACCAGGTAGGTGGTCACCGTCAGGCCGGACAGCGCGATGATGCCCTCCTGTTCTGGCGACAACACCCCCAACAAGGCCAACGGCGCGAGAAGGATCAATGACACGCCCGGCACCAGGTTGAAATTGAACCACGCCGTCAGGTGGGTGAGATACCCCAGCTTCTGCCGCCAGTTCAGCTCGGCGCCGAACAAAATCCGCCGCCAATTTAGCTTCAGGATTTGTGCGTTGCCGAAGGCCCAGCGCCACCGCTGTTTTTTCAGCGCCTCCAGGTCATGCGGCATCACCCCGCGTCCAATGGTCTCGTTGACATACAGCGACCGGAATCCGCGCAGGCCCATGCGAAATCCCAGGTCGGCATCCTCGGTGACCACCTGGGTGTTGAAACCGCCCACCTCCCGCAGGGCCGACACCCGGATCAGGCAGAGCGTCCCGGTGGAAGGCACGCACTGCAACGCATCGGCCATGGTCATGTAACCGGCGAAGAAGTGTTTGAAGTCGAGCGCGATTCCCAGGTTGCCGGGTCCGATGTTCCGATAATCCTGGGGAAACTGGACCAAGCCGGTTTGCGGGTCCTCCACGTGGCTCAAGGCGATTTGCAGAGCGTCCGGCTCGACCACGTAGTCGGCATCCACCACGAAGATGAACTCCGCCCGGGGGTCCATGAACTGGCGGACGTGGTTCATCGCGCCGGCCTTGAAGCCGGGAAGATTCTCCACATGAAAGAAGCGGAAACGCGGCCCCAGTTCCCGGCAGTATTCCTCGATGGGCCGCCACAACGACTCATCCGCGGTATTGTTGTCGATCACCAGCACTTCGAAATTCTGCCACTGCAGCCGGCTGAGGCTGCGCAGCGTCTGACGCAGCAGCGCGGGCGGCTCGTTGTGCGCCGGAACGTGAATCGAGACGAATGGCTCGATCCGGGGACGACGCCCAGCCGTGCGGCCTGGACGCGGCAGGCGGGCCGACACCAGTTGCAACAGCATGACCGCGGCATGCACCACAAAATTGGCCGCCACGATGACCGCGTGGACCAGGGGAAACAGCAGCAACACCGCTGTTCCGAAGACCAGCGAACCCGCCTTCAACCAACGCCTTCCAGCCCGGCGGGCTACTGGAGGCGGAACCGCCGGAGTGGTACTGGCGAGTGGAACGAACGTCGTGGGGACAGTCCTCATGGTGTCAACTTGGCTCGGCGATCACGGCTCGGTAATTCGGGAAAACCCCTAATTTGTCTTCGCCCCAGACGCGTCATATTCGGAGTCGCCCATGGCCACCCGAGCCACCCGATCGTCCAAATTGCTTCGACGCCCGCCCCGGCGCCCGCGGACACCGCGCGCCAGCGCCGTCCGCACGCTGTTGGCGAACCTGGTTACCTCGTCCCAGGAGGCGATTTTCAGCCGGTCCCTCAACGGAACGGTGACCACGTGGAATGAGGCCGCCGAGCGGATCTTCGGTTATCGCGCCGACGAAATCGTCGGCCGCCCCAACGCGCTGCTGGTGCCCCCTGACCGCAAGGACGAGCTGCAGGATCTCATGGGACAAATCCGGCGGGGCGCCCGGATCGAGGAGTTCGAAACGGTCCGGCTGCGGAAGGACGGCCGTCTCCTCCAGGTTTCCCTGAGCGTATCGCCATTGCGAGGGCGCGGCGGGCGCGTGGTGGGAGCCTCGACCATTGCCCGGGACATCACCGCCGAAAAGGAACTCGACGCCGCCGTGCTGGAGGCGGCGGAACAGGAACGGCGCCGATTGGGACGGGATCTCCACGACGGGCTGGGACAGCAGCTCGGCGGAATGGAACTGCTCTGCCGATCCCTCGTTCGTTCGCTCAGCCATCGACGGGTTCCGGAAGTCCGGGCCGCGCGCCTGCTCGTGCGCCAAATCCAGGCCACGGTGGAGCAGGTCCGGGCGTTGGCCCGCGGATTGACCCCGGTCCTCGACGATTCCAACGGGCTCATGCTGGCGCTCGCCGAACTTGCCTCAACCACGCAAAAGGTATCCCGTATCCGCTGCCGCCTGTTGTGCGAGGAACCGGTGCTCATCCCCAATCATACCGCCGCGGTAAACCTCTTCCGGATCGCCCAGGAAGCCATCGGCAACGCCACCCGGCATGGGCGGCCACGGCGCATCGAGATCAGCCTGACCCGCATCCACGCCTCGTTGCGCCTCGAAATCCGCAACGACGGCCGCGTTCCCGCCGCGGCGGACACGGGTTCGTCCGGCTTGGGCCAACGGATCATGGCCTACCGGGCCGGGTTGCTCGGCGGCACGGTCGCGTTGCTGCCCCTTCGGCCCCGGGGAGCGCGCGTGGTGTGCGTCGTCCCCTTTCCCCAAGCGGAACCTTGAATCATGAGCGGCCGCTCCCCCCACGCCTCCCCGCGCCGACGCGTTCTGATCGTAGATGATCACCCGATGATGCGTCTGGGCCTCACTCGTTTCCTCGCCGAGGCCGGTGACTTGATGGTCTGCGGCGAGGCGGCCACCGCCGCCGAGGCCATGCGAGCGGTCGAGGATACGCGACCGGACGTGGTCCTCCTCGACATCTCCCTCGAAGGGCGCAGCGGTCTGGACCTGCTCAAAGACCTGCGGGCCCGGCACCGGCGGCTTCCGGTGCTGGTTCATTCCATGCACGACGAAATGATCTTTGCCGAGCGGAGCCTCCGGGCCGGTGCCCGCGGATATCTCATGAAGCAGGAGACAGGCGCCCGCATTATTCAGGCTCTGCGCCAGGTGTTACGGGGCGAGATCTATCTGGGCGAGCGGCTCCGGGCCTCGACCCGTTCCGGCAAGGCCGCCTCCCGAAATCCGCCAACCCCCATTGCCACGCTGACCGATCGTGAGTTTGAAGTGTTCCGGTTGATTGGCGGCGGTCGTTCGAGTCGGCAGATCGCGGACGAACTGCATCTCAGCCTGAAGACCATTGAAGCACACCGCGAACACATGAAGCGCAAGCTTCGAGTCCGCAGCAGTACCGAATTGAACCTCCTGGCCGTGCGTTGGACTGCCAGCGAAGCGGGCGGGGGGGAATAGGTAAGTAATCAGTAATCAGTAATCAGTGGTCAGTAATCAGTGGTCAGTGGTCAGTGGTCAGGAGCCGGATCCGTCGTTCTCGACGTCTTGCCGGTGATCGTGGCGGAGGTGATGTACACCCTGGTTTCCTTCTACGAGGTGGACCGGCGCGACGCGGCGGCGCTCCTTCGGCGCCGAGGCGTGAAGGTCAGAGGCACTGACCAGGTGTTCGACGCCCTGGAACGCCTTGAGACGTTCAACGTCGGCTTCGCCGATGCCTTCCCGTCGCGTCCTTCGACCGCGACCTGGACAAGTTCAATTCAGTGCCAACGCTTTCTTTTCCTCACCCTGGGGGATGGCTGTGATCCAGGTTCACTTTCCGCAACGCCGACGTTTACCCTGTTCATTGTTCTTAACATAACGAACAGACCGGCCCGGAACGCTCGCGGGACGGAACCCGGTTTTCGGCCGATATTCTCGACTCCATCCCGACTCGGACGGACTGGCACGGAACCTTCTCATCGATTTTCGGATAACGGATACCTCGGTCGATGGTCATTCTTACACTAGTCGTCTCTTCGTTCGCGCTCGCACCCTTGGCGGGTTGGCTGGGAAGAAAATCGTCGCCTCTTCTGGCCGCGATTCCCGCCCTGTTGTTCGCTGCCCTCTGCACCTTCCTGCCGGGCCTTGGCGAAGGCGGTCACGTTCTCGAAACACATCGGTGGATTCCCAGTCTTAACGTTGCCGCGTCGTTCCGGATCGATGGTCTGTCGCTTCTTTTCGCGCTGCTCATTACCGGTATCGGCAGCGTGGTGTTTCTCTACGCCTCTTCGCACCTCCGCGGCCAGGAACAAACCTCACGTTTCTACGTCGTGCTCACGCTGTTCATGGGGTCGATGATCGGTGCTGTGCTAGCTGACGATCTCGTGCTTCTGGTCGTCTTCTGGGAACTGACCAGCCTTACTTCATTCCTGCTGATTGGCTTTTCGCCGGAACAAGCGGAAGCACGCCGGGCGGCACAGCAGGGCATCCTGATCACGGTCGCAGGCGGTCTGGCCTTGCTGGCCGGTGTGATCCTACTCGGCGCGGTCGCTGGTACCTACTCCTTCACGCAGATGTTGGCGCGGGGAGACGCCATCGCGACGCATCCATTGGCACCGGTCATCATCGTGCTTCTGGCGATCGGAGCCTTCGCCAAGTCCGCCCAGGTACCGCTCCACTCGTGGCTGGCCAATGCCATGGTCGCACCAACCCCGGTGTCCGCATTTCTGCACTCGGCAACCATGGTGAAACTCGGCGTCTATCTATTGGCCCGTTTCAATCCGATCTTTGACGGACATGATCTCTGGATCCGCCTGCTGCTGACGGTAGGAATGACGACCATGCTGGTCGGGGCGGTGCTGGCATTACGGGAAACCGACCTCAAACGTGTACTCGCCTATTCGACCATCGTTTCGCTCGGCACACTGATGATGCTGATCGGTGCGCCCGGCGGCGTCGCTTCGGTTGCGGTCATCACCTTCCTTTTCGCCCATGCGCTTTATAAGGCATGTCTGTTCCTGGTCGCCGGTATCATCGACCATGAGACCGGCACGCGCGACAGCTCCGCTCTGGGCGGATTGCGCCGCTTTATGCCCATCACAGCGACCGCGGCATGGCTCGGGGGGCTTTCCCTGGCAGGCCTTCCCCCGTTCCTCGGCTTTGTCGCCAAGGAATTGGTCTATGAGACGAGCCTTACGGCCTCGTCCTGGTTCGTAGCCGGCGGGGTCTTGTTGGCCAATGCCGTCCTGGTCGTGGTGGCGGGCATCCTGACGGTGCGCTGCTTCATGGGTGATCCCGTAGGGACGCCAAAAACGCCACACGACCCGGACTTCGCCATGCTGGCGGGGCCGGTCCTGCTCGCGCTGGCCGGTCTCGCCTTCGGCATGGCGCCCGGGATCGTCGCCGACCGTCTCGTGATACCCGCCGCACAGACGATCACGGGGCGTCCGATCGACTACACCCTGTCGCTCTGGCACGGCTTCACACCCATGCTCGCCCTGGGCGTGCTGACGCTGATCCTGGGGATCTTCGTGTTCCGGGGCTGGGCTGGCCTGCGCTCTGCGCTCGTTCGTGTCAGAGCGATCGACCGCTGGGGTCCCGACCGTGGATA
>CAYYSX010000141.1:0-10235 GCA_964474315.1 uncultured Verrucomicrobiota bacterium
ATCAGTCGGATCTGTCCCCGGCGGCATCGATGTGCTATTCCACCCTCATCTCACTTGCATTACACCATATCATATGAAACGGTTCACACGCCCTTGGCTCCGGTCCTTGCTCGTCGGGTGTCTTTTGCCGGCGGCCATCCGCGCCGCCGAACCCACCGTCATCCCGCTCTGGCCTAACGGCGCGCCCGGTTTCGAGTCGCGCAAGGACGAACCGGAGCAGGCGCAGGATTACTGGATCCGCAACATTCACCATCCCTCCATCACCGCGTTCCTTCCACCTCCATGGTCACCCTCCGAGGCTGGCCGCAGCGGCTGGCGGACTGGATGACGGACAACGAGATCCTTCAACCCGCCGCCCCGGCGACGGAAAAGTGAAGCGTGAAGCGTGAGGCGTGAGGCGTGGAACGTCGGGCGCATCGCTGTTTCCAGGCGGGACGCCATCTCCGCCCACCAGGCGGTGTTGGACAGGGCGGCGTCGAAGAACTCTCGCTTCGCCCGCCCCCCAGTCGTACCGCAGGGCGATCGACGCTGCACTGCAAACGGCCGCGTTCCGGCGCTACGCGTGGAACGCGGGGCCGCCCTACCGGATCTCTCCCGCTCGCGAAAGCTCGCGCGTCTGCTTGAATCGCGGGGTGAGCGAGCCTGCCGCCAAGTTACCCCCTGTGGATATGGAGACGTATGTACCCGCAGCCATCACCGTAGTCCGGCGTTCTCGTGGCTGGCCGGGCTTGTTCCTCCAGGAACGGCGGGGAGAGTCGGGAGCCGTCAATTACCCGGCCGGCCTTCGGCAGCACCTGCTCTATCACTGGCTGCGCCCGTTGGAGGGCGAACTGGTGACCGAACGAGGCCGGCACTCGATGCAGTACTCGGCGGGAGAGGCGCGTTTTACCCCGGCGGGTCCGCCCCTGGCCTTCCGCTGGCACGGCGAAGTGCATGTGTTGATGCTCGGATTCGAGAGCTGGTTCCTGGAACGGGTGGCAGCCGAACTCGGGTGTTCCGTCGCGCTGCCGACGGATGTCAATACCGCCACGCTTCCCGCCGCTCACCCGGCGGCCGCGCTCGTCCGCCAACTCGCCCAGGAACTATCGGCCGGACCCGGTTCGTCGTTGGTAGCCGATGGGTTGGGGCGCGCGATCGCCGTGCTCCTGTTGCGCCAGTTCCAGTCGCTGCCTCCGGTCAAGTCTGAGCCGGCCGCCCCACCGGCCGCCGTGTTGCGGGCGGTGACGCTGATGCGCCGTCGTCTGGCCGACCCGCTGTCGCTGGACGAGATCGCCGCTGCAGCCGGATTGAGTCCCTTCCATTTCTCCCGCCAGTTCAAAGCCGCGACGGGACATCCGCCCCATGAGTATCTGGTGCGTCTCCGGGTGGATCGCGCTCAGGAATTGCTCCGGCAACACGGGCGGTCGTGGAACATGGCCGCCGTGGCGCGGGAAGTCGGGTTCAGCGACCAAAGTCACTTGGCGCGGCATTTCAAACGCGTGGTGGGCATCACCCCGCGTGAGTTTGTGAGCTGAAGCGGCGCCCAACGGACAGCAACTTCCTCCTCTGTCCACCGCAAGGGCATTCAAGCCGTTTCGCGGCTTCCCGCCATGCTCTGGCCGCCTCGGAATGACCCGGGGCTCAGGCCATGTGGATCGTTCGCCTCGCCCTTCGTCGGCCCTATACCTTCGTCGTCGCCGCTCTCGTGCTGGTGCTGATGACGCCGTATGTCCTGTTGCGAACGCCGACCGACATCTTTCCGCCCATCAACATCCCGGTCATTTCGGTGATCTGGCAATACGCCGGCCTGAACGCCCAGGAAATCGAGCAACGGATTCTCTACAACCACGAACGATCCCTCTCGGCCACGGTCAATGACCTCGAGCATGTCGAGTCCACTTCCTACAACGGAGTGGGCGTCATCAAAGTGTTCCTGCGCGAAGGCGCCTCGGTCGATGCGGGGGTGGCGCAGATTACCGCCATTGCGCAGACCATTCTCCGGCAGATGCCCCCGGGGCAAACCCCGCCGCTGATCATTCGTTACAACGCCTCGACCGTTCCCATTCTGCAATATGGCCTGAGTTCCGACACGCTTTCGGAACAGGAACTTTACGATCTGGCCCAAAACCAGGTGCGCGTCGGGCTCGCGACCGTGGAAGGCGCCCAAATCCCCTGGCCTTACGGCGGCAAGACCCGCCTGGTGTCGGTGGACCTCGACCTGGAAGCCCTGAAATCGCGGGGGTTGTCCGCGCAGGACGTGGTCAACGCCTTCAGCGCCCAGAATCTCGTCCTCCCCAGCGGAACGGCTAAGATTGGCAACACCGAATACGACGTGGAGGTCAACGGATCACCGCGGGTCCTGGAAGAATTGAATCAACTGCCGCTGAAGGTGGTGAACGGGGCGACGATCTACCTGCGCGACGTAGCGCAAGTGAAGGACGGCGCCCAGCCGCAGGTGAACATCGTGCGGCAAGACGGCCAGCGCGGCGCGTTGCTTACGATTCTTAAGAATGGACAGGCCTCGACCCTGGATGTCGTCCGCCGCATCAAGGAAGCCATGCCGGGAGTCCTGGCGGGACTGCCTCCGGAGCTCGAAGTGCGGGAATTTGCCGACCAGTCGTTATTCGTCCGCGCCGCGATCGAGGGCGTGGCCAAGGAAGGGGTGATCGCTGCGGCTCTCACGGCGCTGATGATCTTGCTCTTCATCGGTTCCTGGCGCAGCACGGTGATTATCGCGTTGTCGATTCCGCTGAGTGTGTTGGCGTCGCTGGCGACGCTGAGCGCGTTGGGACAGACTATCAACCTGATGACCCTGGGCGGACTGGCCTTGGCGGTCGGTATCCTGGTCGATGATGCCACGGTAGAGATCGAGAATGTCCATCGGCAAATGGCGCTGGGGAAGCCGTTGGAGCAAGCCATCCTGGACGGCGCCCAGGAAATCGCGCTGCCCGCCTTCGTGAGCGCCTTGTGCATCTGCATCGTATTTGTGCCGATGTTCTTCCTGACCGGAGTGGCCCGGCACCTGTTTGTGCCGCTGGCGCAGGCCGTGGTGTTCGCCATGCTCGCGAGCTATTTGCTCAGTCGGACTCTGATTCCGACCTTGGTGTTATGGTTCTACCGGAAGGTGGAACACGGGTCCGGTCACGGAACCGGAGCCTCCACCCGTCCGCGGGCTCGCTGGACTCGTCCCTTCGTGGCCATCCAGGAGTCGTTCGAGCGCGGCTTTGCCCGGTTTCGCGAAGGCTACAGGGCCAGTCTTTCCGGCTGGCTGACCCGACCGGGCACACTGGTGAGTCTGGTCCTTTTGTTCTGTGCTTCGACAGCCCTGCTCATTCCGTTCCTGGGCCAGGACTTCTTTCCCGCGGTGGATGCCGGCCAGTTCCGTCTGCATTTGCGGGCGCCGAGCGGAACCCGCATCGAAGAAACCGCCCGGCTTACGGATGAAGTCGAGCGCGTCATCCGGGAGGTGGTGCCGCCGGAGGAACTGGCCGGGATGCTGGACAACATCGGCATTCCCACCTCGGGCATCAGCCTCAGCTACAGCACCAGCGGACTGACCGGGGTCGGGGACGCCGACATTCTGGTCTCCCTGCAGCCCGAGCACCGTCCTACCGCCGGGTATGTGGAAGAACTGCGCGGTCGTCTCCACCGGGAATTCCCTGGAATTCTCTTTTACTTCCTGCCGGCCGACATCGTCAGCCAGACTTTGAATTTCGGTCTTCCCGCGCCCTTTGACATCCAGTTCGTGGGACGCAACCAGACGGCCAACCGGGCGGCGGCGGCCCGCCTGGCGGACCGCATCCGGCAGGTTCCCGGTGTGGTGGACGTACGCGTGCAGCAGCCGGCCGACCAACCGAAACTGGAGGTGGAGATGGATCGGGAAAAGGCGGGCGAATTGGGCTTCACGGGCCGGGACATCGCCAACTCGGTGCTGTTGAGCCTGAGCGGAAGCGGACAGGTCCAGCCGGGGTATTGGCTGAACCCGAAGGTCGGTATCCAATATCTGGTCAACGTCCGGGCACCCGAACATGTGATGGATTCGGTGGAGGCCTTGCAGGGAATTCCGGTCATTTCCGGTCGCGGCACGGCCGACGATCAATTGCTGGCGAACGTGGCCCACATCCGGCGCAATTCCGGTCCGGCCGTGATCTCTCATTACAACGCCGTTCCGGTCATCGACTTGTTTGGCGGGGTGAGCGGCCGGGACCTGGGCAGTGTGATGAAAGACCTGCGTCCACTGATCGATGAGGCGGCAAAGGAGCTGCCGCGAGGGAGTTTCATCAAAGTACGCGGGGTGGCTGAGACGATGCGGTCCAGTTATGCCGGGCTGCTGGTCGGCTTGGGCGTGGCGGTGATGCTGGTTTATCTGTTGTTAGTCGTGAATTTTCAAAGCTGGCTGGAGCCGTTCATTATTATTTCGGCCTTGCCCGCGGCGCTGGCGGGCGTGGTCTGGTCGCTGTGGCTGACGCAGACCACCCTGAGCGTTCCGGCTCTGATGGGGGCGATCATGTGCCTCGGCGTCGCCACCGCCAATTCGGTGCTGGTCGTTTCGTTTGCGCGAACCCGTCTGGCGGAGGGCCTGGCGCCGGCCGCGGCCGCCTTGTCCGCGGCCACGACCCGATTGCGAGCGGTCTTGATGACGGCGCTGGCCATGATCATTGGCATGCTGCCCATGAGTTTTGGCCTGGGCGAAGGCGGTGAACAAAATGCTCCGCTCGGCCGGGCGGTGATTGGCGGGCTGGTGCTGGCTACCGGTGCCACTCTGTTCTTCGTGCCGTCGGTGTTTGCCCTCCTGCATCGCCGGGTCATCCGCCACTCGGCTCCCGCCACTCCGGCTTTTCCACCCGAACCAGCCCTCGCCTGAATCACTTTCGCCTCACTTTCATGAACTCTGTAGAACGTTCTTCTTCGCTGGGACTCGACGCCCCGGATCCGCATTCCCCTACCGGTCCGGATCAGGTCTTGCGCCCACCCCGGCCCGGCCGGGTGGTGGCCTGGGCGCTGGTCTTCATTCTGACCGCCCTGGCAGCCGGATTCTGGCCCCGTTGGCGTCAGCGCGAAGCCACCCGCACCCGCACCCGTGACCTGGCGGTTTCCACTGTAACCGTCACGTCGCCGCAACGGGCCGAGCCTTCCCCGGCGCTGCCTCTTTCCGCAGAGATCCGAGCCCAGACGGAGGCCCCCCTCTACGGGCGGGCCAGCGGCTACCTCCGCCGGTTGCATGTCGATCTGGGGAGCCCGGTGCGAGCGGGCGACATCCTGGCCGAGATCGATACCCCGGAGCTGGATGCCGAGTTGATCCAAGCCCGGGCGCAATTGGCCGAGTCCGCTGCGGCTCTGGACTTGGCGGAACAAACCGCCCGTCGCTGGAACGGCTTGGTGGAGAATCGGAGCGTCAGCACCCAGGAGAACGTGGAAAAGCAGGCTGACTTCGCCCTCCGGTCGGCCACTGCGGATGCCGCCCGGGCGCGCCTCAAGCGTCTGGAGGAGTTGAAGGAATTCAGCCGGGTCGTCGCGCCGTTCGACGGCACCATTGTCGAACGCACGACCGATGTCGGCGACCTGGTCAGTCAGGAAACCCCGCACGCGTTGTTTCGCTTGGCGGATACCCGGAAGCTCCGGGTGTTCGTTCGTGTTCCACAAACCTTGACGGCTCTGGCGACTCCCGGGACGCCCGCCGAGCTCACGCTGGACCACCGGCCTGGCCCGCCGTTCCCAGCCACCGTGGTCCGCACGGCCGGGACCTTGAGCCCGGGTTCCCGCACGCTGCTGGTCGAGCTGGCGGTGGACAACGCCGAAGGCCAGATCCTGGCCGGGAGCTACGGCCAGGTTCGTTTCCAAGGCTTGGTCACCAACCGTTCGCTTTCCTTGCCGGCCAATGCGCTTTTGTTCCAGGCCGAGGGGCCGAAAGTCGGCATCGTGCGATCGGATCAGACCGTCGAACTTCGCGCGGTCACCTTGGGTCGGGATTTTGGGCGTCAGGTGGAGATCCTCGATGGCGTCTCGACCGACGAGAAGGTGATTCTCAATCCGCGCGATTCCTTATCTGACGGCGCCACGGTCCAGGTGGTGGAGCCTCGTTCTTGATGCGGACCGCGGATACCGCAGGCCTTCCGGTCGGCTGTTCCACAGGTCTTTCAGCCTGCCCGCGGGCCGGGGGGCAGGTTAAAAACCTGCGGTACAGCAGGCCATGAGGCCTGCGCTACAACAGACCCAGAGGTGTGGCCGGGGCGGCGTTTCGGTGGTTGCCAGGTGAACGCCGCGACTTAGCGTCTCAAACGTCTCGTTAGAGGACCTGATTTGAACTGGGTTTCTCTTTCGCCATCTGAACTGCATCGCAAACGATTTCCCACATGAACTCACCTCTTCCTCGACTCCTCCTGGCGCTGTGTACGGTGCTGCTATCGGCCCAGGCGGCCACGCCTGCCCTGACGGTCGGCGACCCCGCCCCCCAACTCCAAACCGGCAAATGGATCCAGGGGAATCCCGTCACGGAATTCGAATCCGGCAAAGCCTATATCGTGGAGTTCTGGGCCACGTGGTGCGGCCCTTGCCGGACCACGATTCCCCACCTCAACGAAATCGCCAACCAGTTCAAAGACAAGGGATTGGTCGTGATCGGTCAGAATGTTTGGGAGCAGGATGAAGGCGAGGTCGAACCGTTCGTGAAAAAGATGGGCGATAAGATGACGTACCGCGTGGCCCTCGATGACAAGGAGGGTTCGGAGAAGGGCAAGATGGCCGAGAACTGGATGGCGGCCGCCGGTCAAAACGGGATTCCCGCCGCCTTCCTCGTCGATACCCAGGGCCTGATCGCTTGGATCGGGCATCCGGCCCAGCTCTCGGAGAGGCTCATCAACGACGTGCTCGCCGGCACGTTTGACGTCAAGAAGGCGGCCGCCCTGTATCAAGACCAAACGCGGAAGAACCAGGAACTGCAAGAGGTATGGAGTAAGGTGCAGGCCGCGCTACGGGCCAAAGATTGGGAGGAAGCGACCACGCAATTGGACAGCTTTGCCCAGCTTCTCCCCGAGGAACGGCGCGATGGATTGGACCGCTTCCGCGTGGACATTCTGTTTGGCCGGAAGGATTACCCGGCGGCTTACAAGTTAGTGGCGAAACTGGCCGACGCGGAAAAGGACAACCCGCTGATCCAGAACGATCTGGCGTGGAAAATTGCCGCCGACCCGTCGATCGAAACCCGGGATCTTGAGCTGGCCGAGAAGCTGGCGGTGCGGGCCAACGAGGGTACGGGCGGAAACGAACCGTCGATTCTGGACACCCTGGCCCGGGTTCGCTTCCTGCAAGACAAGCGGGCCGAAGCCATCACGCTCCAGGAGAAAGCCATCAGCCTCGCCGATCCGGACGCCAAGGCGGGATTGGAGAAGGTGTTGGAGAGCTATCGCAAGGGTGAGCTGCCCCAGAACGATTGATCCTACGAATGGCCGAAGGCCCGAGGTCACACCGGCATTTCCAGCCCCACCTTGGGCGCCACTTGCGCCACATCTTTGTCTCCACGGCCGGACAGGTTCACGATGATCAGACTGTCCTTGGGCATCTGCGGCGCCCGCTGAAGGCACTCGGCAAGGGCGTGTGCCGATTCCAGTGCCGGAATGATTCCCTCCCACCGAGCCAGCTTCATGAACGCATCCAGTGCCGCTTTGTCGGTGGCGAAGCGGTACTCCACCCGCCCCTGGTCATGCAGCCAGGCGTGCTCGGGTCCAACCGCGGCATAATCGAGACCGGCGCTCACACTGTGGGTCAGTTGGATTTGACCGAACTCGTCTTGCAGGATGTAACTGCGTGTTCCTTGGAGGACCCCGAGCGAACCGCCGTGGAAGCGGGCCGCATGCTGTTCCGGCAGGATACCCCGCCCGCCCGCCTCGACGCCGCACATCTTCACCGAGGCGTCGTTTAGGAACGGGTAAAAGAGGCCGATGGCGTTGGAACCACCCCCGACACAGGCAAGGAGCAGGTCGGGAAGCCGCTTTTCCTTCTCCAGGATTTGTCGGCGCGCCTCGTCCCCGATGACCCGGTGAAAGTTGCGCACCATCACCGGATAGGGATGAGCGCCGTAAGCCGTGCCGAGGATGTAATGGGTGGTGCGAACGTGGGTGACCCAGTCCCGCATAGCTTCGTTGACGGCTTCCTTGAGGGTCTTTTGCCCGGCGTGAACCGGCACCACTTCGGCGCCGAGCATCTTCATGCGATAGACATTCAGGGCCTGGCGTTCGCAGTCCACGGCGCCCATATAAATGACGCATTGGAGACCGAACAGGGCGGCCACGGTGGCCGTGGCGACGCCGTGCTGGCCGGCCCCGGTCTCGGCAATCACCCGAGTTTTACCCATACGCCGGGCGATGAGCGCCTGGCCCAAGGCGTTGTTGATCTTGTGGGCGCCGGTGTGGAGCAAGTCCTCCCGCTTGAGATAAATCCGGGCGCCGCCTAGTTCCCCGGTCAGCCGCTCGGCCAGGTACAGCGGGGTGGGGCGTCCAACGAACTCCCGCAGGTAATAGCTGAGTTCATCCTGAAACCCGGGATCCTGTTGCGCGCGGAAATATTCCTCCTCCAGTTGCTGAAGCGGATACCAAAGCGTCTCCGGCACGTATCGACCGCCGTAGGGACCGAAGCGTCCGTGCGGATCGGGAATCATGGGTGAAGCGAACTGCCCTGGAGCCGCAGGAGCGGCGGAAGCCGTCATGCGGGAATGGTAGTCAGAAACGGCTGGGGACGGAAATCCCTAACTCGGTACGGACCGGAGCGGGGGCGGCTCTTGATTTTGTCCTGAAACGGCGGGATTGCGCCGAAGCTCCAAAGGCCAAATCCCAAATCCCAAAGAAGCTCCAAGCCCCAAGTTCCCTGATGCGGCGCCCAGCCCCGAGTGGACGAAGCGCGACCGATGCGGCCGACGCCCCACTTACCGGGCGGTTCGGTCGGAAGCCGGGGAGCTTGGAGCTTGGAGCTTGGAGCTTGGCTTTTGGAGCTTTCACCCCTCGGTCTCCATCGCGGTCACGGATAGGCCCTATTCAAGAGACGCCCACGGAGCGGCAGCTCGTTTGCAGCGCCTTGGTGGAACGAAGACCACATCATACTCATAAGATCGGTGGACTCCAGACCGTAAAGCAGACTTAAACCTGCGCTCCTCGGGGTTATCGAGCGGGCGAGCCGCCCGCGCTCCCGTGGATTCACTCAAGCAACGGCGTCCCCTTCCCGACTCGATCGCCCCCCTACCCCGCCGCCTTCTTCTCCAGATGCCCGCCGAAGCCAAAGCGCATCGCCGAGAGCAGCTTGTCCTGGTAGTCGGATTCACCACGGGAGGCGAACCGCTCGTACAACGCCGAACTCAGCACGGGCACCGGCACCCCTTCGTCAATCGCCGCCTTGATCGTCCAGCGACCTTCGCCGGAATCCGACACCCGACCGGCGAACGCGGCCAGGTCAGGGTCCTGGGCCAGGGCTTCAGCGGTCAGATCGAGCAACCACGAAGAAATCACGCTGCCGCGCCGCCAGACTTCGGAGACGTCGGCTAAGTTGAGGTCGTACTGATACTGCTCCGGATCGCGCAAAGGCGTGGTTTCCGCATCGACTTCGCCCGTTTTCTTCCCGGCATTCGCCGCCCGCAAAACCGCGAGTCCTTCAGCATAGGCCGCCATGATGCCGTACTCGATGCCGTTGTGAACCATCTTGACGAAGTGTCCGGCGCCATTGGTACCGCAATGCAAGTATCCTTGTTCGGAAGTGCCTCCCAACTGTTCCCGTCCGGGAGTTCGGGAAAGGTCGCCGACGCCGGGCGCCAGCGTGGCAAAGATGGGATCGAGGCGCCGCACCACTTCGGTTTCTCCACCGATCATCATGCAGTAACCGCGTTCCAACCCCCAGACGCCCCCGCTGGTGCCGACATCGACATAGTGGATGCCCTTGGTCGCGAGTTCCTTGGCCCGCCGGAGGTCGTCCACATAGTAGGAATTGCCCCCGTCGATCAGGATGTCGCCCGCCTCCAGCAACGGCAGCACCGACGCGAGGGAGGCGTCCACAGCGCCGGCCGGGACCATGAGCCAGAGGGCCCGCGGTTTTTCCAGCTTGGCCACCAGGTCCGCGAGGGAGGTCGCTCCTTCGGCTCCTTCGGTGGCCAGCGACTGAACGGCCTGGGGCGACAAATCGAAGACGGTGCAGCGATGCCCCGCACGGATCAGGCGACGAACCATGTTGGCGCCCATCCGGCCGAGACCCAGCATGCCGAGTTGCATCGGAGAGGA
>CAYYSX010000141.1:10335-15039 GCA_964474315.1 uncultured Verrucomicrobiota bacterium
GGTGAAGGTTCTCACTTCGACCGGGCTTTCATCTTCCGATAACGGCGGATGAGGTGGTTGGTCGAGCTGTCGTGCTTGAGGCGGGGCGGCGCTTCGCTCTCCAACTCGGGAATGATCCGCTGCGCGAGGGCTTTGCCGAGCTCGACCCCCCATTGGTCGAAGGAGTTGATGCTCCAGATCGTGCCCTGCACGAACACGCTGTGTTCGTACAACGCCACCAGTTGTCCCAATACCCGGGGCGTCAGCGCGTCCGCCAGCAGCACATTGGAGGGCCGGTTGCCGGCAAAGACCCGGTGTGGCACCAGCCAGTCCGGCGTCCCCTCGGCCTTGACCTGCTCCTGGGTCTTGCCAAAGGCCAGCGCCTCGGCCTGAGCCAGCACGTTGGCGATCAGCATGTCGTGGTGCCGGCCCAGCGGGGTGAGCGCGTGGGCGAAGGCAATGAAGTCGCAGGGAATGATCCGCGTGCCCTGATGAATCAACTGATAGAACGAGTGCTGCCCGTTCGTGCCGGGTTCGCCCCAGAAAATCGGGCCGGTCTGGTAGTTCACCACCGAGCCGTCCAGCGTCACGTGCTTACCGTTGCTCTCCATGGTCAACTGCTGGAGATAGGCCGGGAAGCGTTTGAGGTATTGTTCGTACGGCAACACTGCCACGGTTTCGGCCCCGAGGAACTCGTTGTTCCAGATCGCGATCAACCCCAGCAGGACCGGAAGATTCTTCGTCCAGGGGGCGGTGCGGAAATGGACATCCATCTCGTGAAAGCCCGCGAGCAGTTCCCGAAACGACTCCGGACCCACCGCCAGCAGGGTCGAAAGCCCGATGGCCGAGTCCATGGAGTAACGTCCGCCCACCCAGTCCCAAAAGCCGAACATGTTGGCGGTATCGATGCCGAATTCGGACACCTTTTCCGCATTGGTCGAAACAGCCACGAAGTGCTTGGCCACGGCCTTGGAATGGCCTCCGAGCCCCTGCAAGAGCCACTCCCGGGCGCTGGTGGCATTGGTCATCGTTTCCAGCGTGGTGAAGGTTTTGGAGGAGACGATGAACAGCGTTTCGGCCGGATGGAGGTCACGGACCGCTTCCACGAAATCGATGCCATCCACATTGGACACGAAGCGGAACGTCATCCCGCGCTCGCTGTAATGGCGCAGCGCCTCATACGCCATGACGGGACCCAGATCCGAGCCGCCGATGCCGATATTGATGACGTTGCGGATGCGCTTCCCGGTGTGCCCTTTCCACGCGCCCGTACGCACCCGGTCGGCAAACTCCGTCATCCGGTCGAGGACTTCATGAACGGCCGGAACGACGTTGTGACCATCGACCTTGATCGAGGAATCTCGCGGCGCCCGGAGGGCCACATGAAGCACGGCCCGGCCCTCGGTGACATTGATCTTCTCGCCGGAGAACATGGCCTCGATGCGCCCGGCCAGGCCGGATTCCTCCGCCAGGCGGAACAGTAATTGGAGCGTCTCGTCGGTGATCCGATTCTTGGAGTAGTCGAGAAACAGCCCGGCTCCCTCGGCCGTCATCCGCTGCCCGCGCTTGGGGTCCTGGGCAAACAGGTCCCGCAGGTGGGTGGTCCGGACTTTCTGGAAATGGGTGGCGAGCGCCTTCCAGGAGGGGCGTCGGGTCAGAGGTTTGGTGGGGGCGGGAACGCTCATGCTAGGCGAAGTTGGCAATTTGGCGTGGAGGTATTCCGGCGGTCGGGCATTCGATGGGACTGAGCCTTTCCCTCACCCCACCAAACTACCAGCGGCGGCCGCCGGGAAACGTTCCTAGGATGGCCAACAAAACCATCGAGCTGCCAGCTTCATCCGGAAAAATCGCGCCCGCGGTCCGGATCGGGAGCGAAAGCTCCAAAAGCCAAGTTCCAAGTTCCAAATAAGTTCCAAGATCGAAGCTCCAAGGCACCGGCCAGGCCATCCAGGGAGCGCTCGATGGCGCATGGGTCTTCATGGATCAAGATGCGCCCGCGGGTTTCCTGGTTCCGCCTTCCAACTTCGCCTCGTTCCAGCCCATTCTCACGCCGATGGGCACTCCGCACTTCCACGAGCCTTCCCACGGACCCGGACATGGACCGCCGGGACACACCCATGAGCATCTCGATCACCCCGGACACTTCCACGACCGCGAACAACCTCTCGACCGCGACTTCTCCCGACGCGCGTTTACCGTGGGCATCGGCGGACCGGTGGGCAGCGGCAAGACCGCGCTGATGCTCCAGCTCTGCTTGCGCCTGCGCGACCGCATGAGCCTCGCCGCCGTGACCAACGACATCTTCACTCGCGAGGACGGAGAGTTCCTGCTGCATCACCAAGCCCTGCCGGCCGAACGCATCCGCGCCGTCGAGACCGGTGGGTGTCCACACGCGGCGATCCGGGAGGACATCTCAGCCAACCTGCTCGCGCTCGAAGATTTACACCAAGCCGTTTCCCCCGAGCTGCTCTTGCTGGAATCGGGGGGAGACAACCTGGCCGCCTGCTTCAGCCGCGAACTGGCCGACTATACCATCCAAGTCATCGACGTGGCTGGAGGAGACAAGATTCCGCGGAAAGGCGGTCCGGGTCTAACGCAGTCGGATCTGTTGGTCATCAACAAGACCGACCTGGCGGCGGTGGTGGGCGCCAACCTGGAAGTCATGGCCCGCGATGCGCGAACGATGCGCGGTCACGGCCCGTTCGTCTTCGCCCAGGTCAAGAATGGGGTGGGCCTGGACGAAATCGTCGGACATGTGCTCCACGCCCAGGCCCACGCCTGCGGCGTGCCGCATTCGCATTGAGCGCCGGTTGGAGAATTGAAAGCCGGCCGTCGTGAATCACGACGTCATCGGATAACGCAGGGTATCGGTGGCATCGAAGGGCGCCGGAGAAAACTCGATCGCCGCACCCGCCGTGGCGCTGTGAATGGCGTGGGCGATGCCCGGCTCGATGATCACGAGGTCGCCGGCAGCGAGCGGAACCGTAGCCGGTTCGCGAGTCGAAGGATCTTCGACCTTCACCATCGCGGCGCCGGCGAGCAGGTAGAGAAACTCCTTTTTCACGCGGTGGACATGGTTCCCGCGGACGCCACCGGCCTTGAGCTCGATCCAGGCGATATACTGGATCGGTTCCGGACCGTCGTGGATTTGGATCAAGTCGCCTTGGGGCAGGTGGAGCCGTTTCCGCGCCGGAGCGTTGGGCGCGAGTCCGTCGGTAAAAAGCGGCAGGGTTTGATGAATGACTCGGCCGCCCAGATAGGAGGTATCTTTCATGGTTTTCTTCCTGTTGGTTCAGAGCCTGTTGGAACATTTCCGACCGGCTCTCAGTCGTTCGTGATGCGCTTCAACACCGGCCAGATTTCTCGAAACCCGCCGGCAAAATCGGCCGGACGGCGAGTGAGCCAGTCGGCGATGGTGTGGGGTTCGAACCAAGCACCCCCGCGCACTTCGGACGGCTGCAAGACGAACGGTCCCTCATGCGCGGCGCGATAGACCCAGCAGAATTCCCAACCCGTTTCGGCCGTGGCCTCGAGCTTGAACAGCCGCTGGGGCACCGCCGGCAGGGTGATCCCGAGCTCCTCGGTCACCTCGCGCAGGCAGCACGCATCGTAAGATTCCCCGGCATCGAGATGGCCGGACGCGGAAGAGTCCCACACGCCCGGCCAGTTGTCCTTGGTGAGGGCGCGCTGTTGCAGGAACAACTCGCCGCGTGGGTTGAAGATCAACACGTGAACGGCCCGATGCCGAAGCTGAAGACGGTGGACGTCCGACCGGGTCGCCTGGCCGGTGACCTCATCCCGTTCATTGACGACGTCGAAGATTTCCTCCCGCATCCCGGGAGAAAAATCCGGGTGAGACCGGGGAGCAAGTCCGGTGGCGGGGGGCGCAGCTTGATTTTGTCCTCAAACCGGGCCGAAGCTCCAAAAACCAAAACCCAAGCTCCAAAGAAACTCCAAGCTCCCAAGGTTCAAAGGCACCGCCCGCATTGGAGGAGCAGTTCCAGCGGCACCACGGAACTTGGAACTTCGGGCTTGGAACTTCTTTGGAGCTTGGGTTTTGGCCTTTGGAGCTTTCCTCTGAACTTCCGTCTCCCCTTCTCTCGTGCCGAATTCGGTCCTGTCGGGAATCGTCCTGTCACTCGCGCAGACGGGAGTCCAGGACCAGCGTGACCGGACCCTGATTGGCCGACCGAAGCGTCATCTCCGCTCCGAAGACGCCGGTGGGGATGGGACGTCCGAGCAGGCTCTCCAGGCGCTGATGGAAGGTCTGGAAGAGCGGCAGTGCCACGTCGGGCCGGGCCGCACGGTGCCACGAGGGACGCTTGCCCTTCCGAGTACTGGCCAGAAGAGTGAACTGGCTCACCAGGAGAATCCCACCTTCGGCGTCGAGGACTGACCGGTTCATCAGGCCTTGGTCATCAGCGAAAATGCGCAATTGGACCAGTTTGCCGGTCAGCCAATCCACATCTTCCTCGGTATCGGCAGACTCGATGCCCAGAAGCACCAGCAGCCCGGGGCCGATCTGCCCGCTCGCGACCGACCCCACTTCGACCACGGCTTCGGAGACTCGCTGAACGACGGCGCGCATTCCGCAGGGGTAGCCGTCCAGGACCACGAAGTCACGGGCCGGTTAAAAACCTGCGATACAGCAGACCAGAAGGTCTGCGCTACACTGTACCGCAGACCTTTCCTGTCTGCCGTTCCGCAGGCCTTTCAGCCTGCCAG
>CAYYSX010000142.1:0-14759 GCA_964474315.1 uncultured Verrucomicrobiota bacterium
TCCGGACCGACCCGTCACAAGGCGCTGGTTCAACGTGGAATCCCCCTCGACGTCATCCGGGCGAGACGGCGTGCCTTCGGTCTCCCAGATCTGGCGGCGGCCCTTGCCTGCCCTGGCGGATCAACCCGCCACTCGGCTGATCTGCCGCCTCGTCACCACGGCGTTCCGTTGGCAGGTCCGGGAAATCCGCGGACTGCAGCACATCGCGCCGGAAAGCGACCCCTTCATCCTCGCGCTCAATCACAGTCAGCGCCCGGAGGCGGTGGTGGTCCCCGCCTGGCTGTGCTTTCACCGGGCGGGACGCATGGTGCATTTCCTGGCGGATTGGAACTTCCTCCTGATCCCGGGACTCGCGGCGGTGATCCGCCGGCACGATCCGATTGTCGTCGTCCGCAAGGACGCCCGGCCGCGGTTTCTCAACCGCTTCAAACCCCGGTTTGTGACGGGGCGCGCTCCGTTCGAAGAGGCTCGTCTGCGGCTGGAGGCCGGCCGCTCGGTGGGAATTTTTCCCGAAGCCACCGCGAACCGGCATCCAACGAAACTGCTCCGCGGCCAGGCGGGGGTGGCGCGATTGGCCATGGAGGCCGGCGTGCCAGTGGTGCCGGGCGGAATCCGCTTTCCGTTTCACCACGGGGCGGGACCGATTGGGGACCGCGAGCGATTCGCGGTGGAGTTTGGGCCGCCCTTACCGCCACCGGGAGGGGGCGCGGAGGCGGAATCGGCCGCGGTTGGGTTCCACGAACAAATCATGCGCGCCATCTCGACACTTTCTGGCAAACAGTGGCAGCCTGACGCTCGACGGACGAAGCATGCCTTTGACCAAGTATAATCTCCGGGTCAATCGGATCACGGACGAGGCCGGGCGCCAAAAGGCCCTGGCAGTAATGCGTTCCACCTACCGGGACGAAAAGAACTGGATCTCGGCGGATGAGAAGCTGGTCAGCCTCGGCGAACTGCAGGATCGGGCGGTGTCGTGGTTTGTGGCGGAACAGAAAAGCCAGCCCGTGGGGGTGTTGCGGGTACTTTATGAGCCACCGCTCGACCTGTATGCCGCCTATGGTTTCAAGCTCGTCGCGCGGGATATCGATCTGGAGTCGTTCATCCGGAATCACCGGATCGCCGAGATCGGCCGCTTCGCCGTGGTGCCCCCACAACGAGGCAATGTGTTGGTGTCCGCGGCGTTGATGCGGGAGGCCGTGTCCGAGACGGTGCAGCGTGGATTCTCCCATTACATCACGGATGTCTTCGAGGGGGAGGAGCACAGTCCCTTTGATTTTCACACCCGGGTATTGGGTTTCCAGGTAGTTGCGACCCATGACGTGGGGGAGCTGAACTGTGCCAACCGTCGCATCACCATGATGCTGGATTTGCGCCAGTGTTACCTGCGGCTCCGCGCCTCGCGCGGCTGGCTGTTCCGTTATCTCACCGACAACTGGAGCGAAGAAATGCACCGGGCCATGGGTGGGGAATCGGCCCGCGCGGCGGTGGCAGCTTGAGGTCAAATCCCAAATCCCAAGTTCCAAAGTTTTAGCGAGCTGGAGGAGCCGAGGAGAGGGGAGGACAGAGGACAGAGAACGGACGACGGAGGAGTGAAGCGGAAGGCCGGTAGCGTCGGCTGTCCTCAGCCGACCGTGAGACTCGATCACGCCGGTGGAGTAAGGGATCGACCGAACCGCGGGAGCGGCGCCACGGAAGGAACCCGGATGGGGCTACTTCGGCTGGTTGCCACCCACCGGGCCCGTGTCTTTTTGGGTCAGACCGGGGCTTTGGAAGACCTTGCTGAAGGTGTCGCAGGTCACGGCATATTCGAAACCCGTTCCCGTCCCCGCCGCCCCGAACCGTCCCCGCTTGTCCAGCGCGATGAAGTTGATGGAGAGGTCGAACCCCTTGGGATCGATTCGAGCGATACGCCGGATGGTTTCCAGGCAGGCGTCCTGAGGATGAAGTCCCTGACGGATCAATTCGACGACCAGGAAGGAACCGCAGTAGCGCAGGACGTTTTCGCCGACGCCGGTGGCGCCGGCGGCGCCGACCTCGTTGTCCACATAGAGACCGCTGCCAATGAGGGGCGAATCGCCCACCCGGCCCGGGAGCTTGTAAGCGAGCCCACTGGTGGAGCAACCCCCGAACAGGTTGCCATCGGGAAGCACGGCCAGAAGGGCGATGGTGTCGTGGTTGTCGCTGGAAGGGTTCGACGCGGCCTGTCGTTCCTTCCACTGGCGCCAGGCTGCTTCCTGGGCGGGGGAAACTTTGGGTCCGCGCTCGAATCCGTGCCGGCCGGCGAAGGCCATCGCACCCTCACCCACCAGCATGACGTGCGGGGTGGTTTCCATCACCCGCCGGGCGATGCTGATCGGATGCACGAATCCTTCGACCGCCGCCACACTGCCGGCTCGATGTCCCGGGCCGGACATAATGCAGGCGTCGAGTTGAACCACGCCGACGGCGTTGGGGATTCCTGAGAGACCGACACTGGCGTTGCTGGGATCGGCTTCGGTGAGCCGGATTCCCTTTTCCACGGCATCCAGGCCGGATCCGCCCTGTTTCAGGGTGGCGAGGGCGGTTTCGTTGGCGGGTTTGCCGAACGGCCAGGTGGAGATGATGACCGGGGGTGAGGCGGACAATTCGTCGCGAGAAGGCACCGGCGCGCCGAGGCTTCGATGGACCAAGGTGCTTCCGACCAGGGCGACAGTGGAATGACCGAGAAACTGGCGGCGCGGCATGGTATTCATCCGCGCTGAAGAATGGGCGGGTGGGGAGGTCGGTCAACGACGGCGTGCGTCGGAAGCGTTGAGCGGGCGTGGGTGGTGGAAGGCCGCCGGCAAGAGTGACGCGGATCACACGGGCGGAATCGAGACCGGCGGCGGCGGATCGACCACCGGCGATGGGGCTGGGGCTGGGGTGGGCGGCGGCACTTTGCCACCGAGAATCTTGAACATGACGGCGCCACAGACCGGGCATTTGCCTTTGACGGCCTTGCGCCCGTTTTTCATGACCTCCTCGACGGCATCAGAGATGGGTCGCTTCGCTTTGCACCGCACGCAGTATCCTTCCGCCATAAAATCCTCCAGTGCCGAGCGGAATGCCCAGCGATCTTGTCATTTGAAAGGTACTGGCCGGCTTGCAGAAGTGTCAACCGAACCAGCCGGTGAGTGGACCGGGCGGAAGGACGAGTATGATCCGCTCAAGCTTCTGCGCCGATGGGAGTTACAGGAAGGGAGGTTGCTTCGGCTGCGGCCGGAGGTGTAACGCGGCGTTCGTGCCAGGAGCGGATTCGATAGCGGGCCGACAAAGCGTGCTCATGCCGTTCCTTGGGCAAAGGAGCCGCGGTATCGCGAACTTGCCATTGGTCCATCAGGGCCTGGCGGAGAGCATCCGGAGCCAAGGGAAGGTTCACGAGGAATTCCGCATGGAGTCGGTTGGATCGGTAGTCGGGTTGGGCGGCCGGATGACGGAGAAACTGGGTGATCTTCCCCAGGTCCAGGCCATGCAGAACGGTACCATGAAAGAGCACGGCCTGGCGGGTGCGGCGCTGAGCATTTCCGGAGAATTTTCGTTCTTCGCCCCCCGGGTTGACCCAGGCGAGATCGGTGTGACCGCGCACGACGACCGTCCCGTTGAGCAGTCGGTTCAACGCTGCGGCCTGGCGTTCCATGATCCAGCGGTTGGCTCCCGTAACTGTTTGCAGGACCGGGTGATGATCCAAACGGAGCACGACACCGTAGCTGAGGCAGCCGGGACCTTGGAGGACCGTTCCGCCCCCGGATGAGCGACGGAGAACCGGCACGCCTTCCTGCTGGCAGGCCTCGGTATTGACTTCGCGGGTGAGGCATTGCCCGTAGCCCACCACCACGAAATGGATCGGCGACTCCCAGAACCACAACACCTCACCGGCACCGTTCTCCACGTCCTGCAGGAACGCCTCATCCCAAGCGAGCAGCTCGGGAGGAGTTCCAATGGGAATCTCGGCCAACCGCATGGCGACACCCTGAAGCACGGAGCATGGCGACGCGAGCCTGAGAGCCGGTTGGAGAATGCAAAGGGGGTCCTGTTTTCTTGGATCCGTCCATCACCCTTCCCTGCGGATCAGGATTCGGAACGTTTCTAAATCAGTTGGATTGATGAGTTCCCTTGGCACCCTGAACGTTTGGGTTATTATCGTTGGTCTTGGGGCGGTCCCTCCCAGACCACCTCCTTCCCCGCATGCGCATCGCTCCTACATCCCCCGAACCACCCAAGAGAAACCGCCCGGGCGCCGGCCTGATTCGCATGAGCGACTCGCTGGAGGAGGTGGCGGATGTCGTGCTTTCCGGCAAGGAGCCGGAGCAGCAGAAGCTGCTGGTGGCCGACTTCATCGAAGGGCTCCGGTCACGCGGGCACAGCATTCCCACCGTTACTTCCACGTCCTACGTCAATACCATCCCGCCCGATCAAGAACCACCCTATCCGGGTGACCTCGAAATTGAGCGGCTCATCAAGTCCTACGTTCGCTGGAACGCGATGGCCATGGTGGTGAAGGCCAACTCGGGAAATCTCGGGGTGGGCGGACATATTTCCACCTATGCCTCCCTCGCCACCCTGTACGAGGTGGGGTTCAACCATTTCTTCCGGGGCGGGGATGAAGGTTTGGCCGACCTGGTCTTCTTTCAGGGCCATGCTTCACCCGGCAATTACGCCCGGTCTTATCTGGAGTATCGGCTGGATGATCAGCACCTGCTCAACTTCCGACAGGAGCTTCAGTCCCACGCCGGACTCAGCTCCTACCCGCATCCGTACCTAATGCCGGATTACTGGCAGTTCCCGACGGTGTCGATGGGACTGGGACCGATCGGTTCGATTTACCAAGCCCGTTTCAGCCGTTACCTGCAGCACCGGGGATTGATCTCGTCGGAAAAGGAGCCCCGGGTCTGGTGTTTCATTGGCGATGGCGAAAGCGATGAACCGGAGACGCTGGGACAAATCAGCCTCGCCGGTCGGGAAGGGCTCGACAACCTCACCTGGATCGTCAACTGCAACCTGCAGCGGTTGGACGGTCCGGTCCGGGGTAACGGGAAGATCATCCAGGAACTGGAGAGCCTCTTCCGCGGGGCGGGTTGGAATGTGATCAAGGTCATTTGGGGCAGTGATTGGGATGACCTGCTGGCGAAGGATCGCACCGGGCTGCTGGTCAAACGCATGGAGGAAGTGGTGGATGGCGAGTACCAGAAGTACATCGTCGAGCCCGGGAGCTACATCCGACGGAACTTCTTCGGTAAGTACCAGGAGTTACTGCCCCTGGTGAATCACCTGACGGATGACCAATTGAAGCGGTTGATGCGGGGTGGACACGATCCGCGGAAGGTTTATGCGGCCTATCATTTCGCGACCACCCAGGCGAAGGACCGGCCGACGGTCATTCTGGCCAAAACGGTGAAGGGATATGGACTGGGTGAGGCCGGCGAAGGGCGCAATCCCTCCCACCAGCAGAAGAAGCTCAATGAACGGGAGCTGCGCGAGTTTCGGGGACGGTTCCGGGTGCCGATCGATGACGAGGTGATTGCGGACATGCCGTTTTATCGGCCGGCCCGGGATTCGGCCGAAACCCGTTACCTGCTCGAACGACGGAGGGCGCTCGGCGGATTTCTACCCCAGCGCAAGGTCCAGGCTCCCGCGTTGACCGTGCCCACGGCGGACGACTTCGGCCCCCTGCTGAAAGGACTGCGCGGGGCTTCGACGACCAAGGCGTTCGTTCTGCTGCTGAGTTCCTTGCTCCGGCACAAGGAGGTGGGCAAATGGGTGGTACCCATTGTGCCCGACGAAGCGCGCACGTTTGGGATGGACGGGCTGTTCAGCGAGATCGGGATCTATAGCTCCAAGGGCCAGCTCTATGATCCGGTGGACCGCAGTAATGCCACCTACTACCGCGAGTCGCGTACGGGACAGTTGCTGGAGGAAGGGATCAACGAGGCGGGCTCGATGGCCAGCTTTGTCGCGGCCGGCACCGCCTACAGCACCTACGGCGTCCCCACCATTCCGTTCTATATTTATTACTCGATGTTCGGGTTCCAGCGGGTCGGCGATCAGATCTGGCTGGCGGGCGATTCGCGTTGCCGCGGGTTCCTGCTGGGAGCGACGTCCGGCCGGACCACGCTGAACGGTGAGGGGCTGCAACATCAGGATGCCCATAGCCACCTGGCCGCCGTTTCCATTCCCAACCTGCTGGCGTACGAACCGGCCTATGCTTACGAACTGGCGGTCATCGTAGCGGATGGATTGAAGCGAATGTTTCAGGAAGGCGAAGATGTCTTCTATTATATTAGCTTGCACAACGAAGATTATTCCCATCCGGGCTTGCCGGACGACCCGGCGGTGCGGGAGGGAATTCTCCGGGGGATGTACAAGGTTCAGGCCGGGCCGGCCGGTCTGCGGCATAGAGCCCAGATCCTGGGTTCGGGGGCGATCTTGCAGCAGGCACTGCGGGCGCAGCAACTGCTGGAGAAGTTCGGCGTCAGCGCCGAGGTCTGGAGCGTGACCAGTTTCAAGCGGTTGCGGACCGAGGCCTTGGCCGCCCAACGCTGGAACCTGTTTCATCCGACGGAGACGCCCCGTTCCAGTTTCCTGGAGGAGACGGTGGCGCGGGAGACCGGTCCGTGGATCGCGGTCAGCGACAACCTCAAGCTGGTGGCAGACCAGATCGCTCCGTGGATTCCGGGGGGGCTGCTCAGTCTCGGTACGGACGGATTTGGCCGGAGTGATTCACGGCCGGCCCTACGAAGGTATTTCGAGATCGATGCCGAATGCACGGCGGTCGGCGTGCTCTATGCGTTGGCGCGCAAAGGGGAGATCCCCCTGACCACCGTCGCCAAGGCGATCAAGGATCTGCGCGTTGACCCGGAAAAAGCATTTGGGGTGTGCGTCTAAGGTGACGGACGCCTGGGGGCCACGGGCGAAGGGGATTCGGTTTAACCCCGCCGCCGGTTCCGCGGGACCGGAGCCGGAACCGGATCCTCACTGGGCATCATTCCCGCTTCACGGGCCATCCACAGGGCTAATACAAATTCCACTCCCGGATGCTCCAGCAACGGATCGGAGGTTCCATCCAAGAGATAAGGGGACTGCATCCATTGAAACGGAGCGACCGGCCGGTGCGGCAGCAGCAAGGCATAACGAGACCACTCGCGGCCGTTGGCGTTGAGCAGAGGAAGAGCAGACCGATCCAGTTCTGGAGCTAACGCCCGCCGCGGAGGCGGGGGGAAAGAATAGAGTACACCTTGAAGAATGCTGAGCGCCCCGGAGCTGTTGGGGGTTGTATCAAAGGCGCTGACGTACAGGGCCGCGAAGAAAGGGTTCAGGTCGGGTTCCCCTTCGCGCCACATCTGGGTGAGTCGTTGTTGGAACTGCAACTCACGCCCGGGGTCTGAATCCAGCCGAGCCAGGATGTAAAAATTGGCAAAAGCAGCCACATTCGGGCGGTAGTTGGCAAACCGAACGATCGATGGCGCCGGAAGTTCCCAGAGCAGCGCCGCATTGGTCCGATACAGGGCGAGATAACGCCGGGAATCCACGCTCGCCCCGGTGCAGAGCAACGCCGTTTTGAGGAGCGGTGAGACAAAAGTGACCCGTCCGTCGCCCTCGTTGATCCGCCAATCATCGGTCACCAACCGGTTCAGCATCAGTCCAATGGCCCGGGCGCAGCGATTGCTGATGGCCGGGTCACGCACCAGCTTGTTGAGCATCCCCAACCCGAAATTGAGCCCGGCATATTGGTCCCGCGTCGTGCCGCCCAGCCAGACCAGCGGAGTACCGTTGGTGTCCATGGAGGCAAAGGCGAGTTTCCCAAAACCAGGCCGGTTCGGATCCGGACCGCCAAATTGGGAATAAAAGGCTTGATAGGCCGGGTCATCCGCCCGCCCGACGAAACACGGCACGAAGCCTGGATTTGGTCCACCGCGCAACAGACGTTCCACCCCGGTCAAAATGTTACTGATCGACGTGAGCGAGCGCGGATCCCGCATGACGTTAACGCAAAAGGCGTGGGCGGCGAGCAAGTAACCCGTCTGGGCGGCGCTCAGGTCGAGCGCTTCGTACGATTGAATCTTCGAACGGTTGGTATCGGCAAAGCGTACGCTCGCCACCAAGCCCCCAGGTAGGTGCCACTGATCCTGAGATTCGAAATAAGCCTCCCCTCTCCGCCGCAAATCCGCCGATTGAGGCGACGTGAGATCAACCCATCGTCCCCCAAACCGGTCCCGGGCCACTCCGCCCAAGACCCGCTCTTGTCTTTCCGTCAGGCCGGGTAAATTGGTCTCGGTCTGGGCGATAGCACCCGCCGGCATCATCCAGAAGGCGACCATCCACCCGGCTACGACCCTCAGCAGTTTGGGCAGACACTTCCTCATCGCTGTTCAAGATGGGGAATCAGCCCGGTAGTTGGCAAGGGCGCCTCCGGTTCGAGCCGGCGGTATCCAACGTGGAGCGTCGGTATTCCCTTCGCTTGAAAGTCCCGCTCGAAATCCGTGGTGACGGCCCGGAGTTCGTCCGGTGTTTCGCTCCGTTGAAATCCAGGATGCGCAGCAAAGACCTCGGTCATTTGTGCGAAATAATCAGCGTTGTCGGTGCGCAGGTACACCTGACCTCCGGGACCCAAGGCGGCGTGGGCCAACCGGGTGAAGCGCGCCTCGACCAACCGCCGCTTCCAGTGGCGTCGCTTAGGCCACGGATCGGGAAAATAGACGTGCAGCACCGCCAGGGATCCGGGCGGGATCATCCACTCGAGCACATACGCGGCCTCCAAACGCAATGTGCGCAGGTTGGTCAGGCCGGCCCGCCGACCCTTTCGGCCGATCTTACGCAAGCGGCCCAGCAGCCGCTCGACACCCAGGAAATGACGTTCGGGATGGAGGGCGGCATACTGGGCCAGAAACGATCCGTCTCCCGAGCCCAGCTCCAGCTCCACTGGCTGGCTGTGGCCAAAGATCGAAGGGAAATCCAGCCGGCACATGACGTCAGGCCGCAATCGGAGCGGTTCATCGTCCGTCTGCGGAATTTCTGGTGCGATGGTGTTCACGCCTTTACGAACAGGCCCAGCGACGCGGTGTAGCCGTGCAGAAAGTTTCGTCCCCCCACCGGACCCAACTCTCCGTTGCAGAAGAACCCGGCCACCGGCAGAGGACCCAATTGCTCCTGGATCAGGCCGGCATCATGGTTGGGCTGGCCGAATAGCCGGAGTCCGCGTCCGTTGCAGACTCCGAGGATTCCGCCGAAAATCGTTTCGCCCCGCAGGCGCCGCCGAGCTCGGGTGAGGCAGACGGTCAGATCTTCGGTGGCCGAATCGGCGTCTCTCCGATGGAACTGGATGGTCTGGCCGGCTCGAGGCTGGGCGCCGACGGCCAGCACGCCATTCTCCGGATCGGCCCCAAGCAGGTTGCGAACCAGAAAGTCGCCTCGGTGAAACTCCTCGCGGTATTCACTGCTGGCGAAGCCCACAAACAAGTTTCCCTGTGCCCGCGATTGTTCCTCCTTGGGCAGCCCGTTGAAGGTGTCCACCAGGACATGATAGGCCGGCCGATTGGCGATGCTGACGATGAAGTTCCGGTCCGCTTTGGTCACGGTCCACGGAGCGCCAATGGGCGTGCAGCCTTGTGAGATGACACAATCGAGACGAACCCCACCGCCGACGCTGAGCGCCACCACGCCCTCTTCGAAGACCTGGCCATCCAAATAGAGCTGGGTTCGGCGCTCCTCAAACACGCCGCTGGCCAGGCCGCCAATGCTGGGGATACCGGGATAGGCCGCATTCCATTCTTTGAGCCAGGCTTCACCGTTGGAGAATGGGTCGGCAAATACCAGCCACCCGCGGGTCTCCGCCGGACGAACGCCGGTTTGGGCGTGCCAGGAGGTGGGGCCGGCCAGGCTTTCGATTTCTTCCGGGCTGAAATGGATACCCCGCAATTGGGCGTCGGGCAGATGCAGCAACTGTAGAACAATTCCCGCCTGATCCTCCAGTTCCTCGCCATTGGCAATGAGGCTCTGGCTGGAACAACCGATCAGGAGCGGAATCCGGGCATGCAGACGGAGCACCTCGAGCACCTCTTCCGCCACGTCGAAGAACTGGGGCGTCATGAACACCACTCCCAAGGAGACGGCCGGAGCTTCCAACCGCACCCGGGTGGCTTCGGCCCAGCGTTGCACCCGGGTCTCGTCCCATTCCCCGGCAAAGTGCGCGGCGATGGCAGAGCGATGTCTCATGATGATGCGAAGCTAGTCACGGCCCGCGGGACGGCAACCGGCCGGCGGCGAGACGGACGATTGAAGGCCGGCTCATGAGGTTTTCCAGAGCAAGGCCTGCCATTTTTTTTGCTTCTCACCCGCTTCGCGCAGGAAGGGCGCCAGTGCTCCCCACTTGAGCATCCGTTCGTTGATGAAACGCCACGGCTGGCGGAGCGGGCGGGCGAAGTCCACAAACAGCACCACTCGGTAACCGTCGGTGTCGTTCCAGACCTCGTGATTGAAGGTGTCGTCAAAGATGAACGCCTCCCCCTCGCGCCAGGAGTAATAGTCGTTGCCGACCCGGATTTTTACCTGGCGACGCGGCTCCGGGACCATCAGGCCGAGGTGCAGTCGGAGAATACCATTCCAGGCGCCCCGATGGGCCGGGATGTGTTTCCCGGGAGAAAGGATGCTGAAGAACGCCGTGGTCATGCCCGGAATCTGGCTCAACAACCGCATCGTCTCGGGGCAGCGCCGGGCATTCTCCGAGCAATCCATCCCAATACCGGCCAGGAAATAGGTCTTCCAGTTGTTGTCCGATTGGATCATGCCGACTTCCTTGAGGATGTCCTGGAAGCTGGGCATGCGGTCGCGGAAAACCATGACGGCATCCAACTCGCGACGAACCAACTCCCATTCGCTTTCGAGCAGGGTCGCCCAGGGGAAATCACGGGTGTCGTAGATGTGAGGATCGCCCAAGGGAGACGCAGCGGCCACGCGGCTCTCCAGCCATTGTTGCAGTTTCAGCCCGAGTTTTTGGATCCCCGTGCGGTCCTGGCGCAGGGTGTGATGCCGGTGGCGAAGGTCTTCCGGAGGGGCGGAAGGCGGAGCGGTGGCAAGTACGGATGACATGGCGATGCTTCGCGGCGCGGTCGGGATTTGGATGCTTCACCAGAACCCAACGTCGCACCGTGACGGTAGCGTAACGGAGAATCGGCCCGGCAAACAAGCGGTCTGTCTTGGCACGACCGCAGCCTGGATGGCACGAGGGCGGGTCGGTGACCTGCAGTCGGGTCCTGGCCCTCTCGACTCCCGTTCCTTCCACCGTCCTCCTGTTCCCTCGAACCATCAGGAACCTTTTCGCGAAATCCCCAGGACCTTCATCCGCGAACTGAGAGTCGAAGGTGCGAGACCAAGACGTTGGGCAGCCCCGTGCTCGCCGGAAATCTTGCCCCCGCAGGCCGCCAGGGCGCGGGCGATGTTCGCGCGTTCCAGCGCCTCCCACTCCCGGGCGCTCAGAATGGGTGCATCGACCGCCGCCTCGGCGGGAGCGGTCGGCATCGGTGCGGCGGTTTCCGGCATGGCGCGACGCAGTTCCAGGCGGCTGCCCGGCGCGAGAATGATGGCCCGCTCGATCACATTCTGGAGTTCCCGCACGTTGCCCGGCCAGGCGTATTCCTGCAGCCGACGGGCATCGTCGGCATGGAGCGGATCCAGCCGGCGGCCCATCCGGCGGGCGAAGCGTTCGACGAAAGCACGGGCGAGCAGCGCGATGTCGGTGTCACGCTCGCGTAGCGGAGGAACGCGCAACGGAAAGACATTGAGCCGGTAGAAGAGATCTTCGCGGAACCGGCCTTCGCGCACCAACGCGGCGAGGTCGCGGTTGGTGGCGGCGACCACCCGCACGTCCACCTGGCGGGTGTGGGTGCTGCCCAACGGCTCGAACTCACCTTCCTGCAGCACCCGCAGCAGCTTCGCTTGCAGGTCCAGGGGAAGCTCGCCGATTTCATCGAGGAAGAGGGTCCCACCGTCGGCCAGAGCGAACCGTCCCTCTCGTCGGGCGGTGGCGCCGGTGAAGGCGCCGCGCTCATGTCCAAAGAACTCGCTCTCCATGAGCGTTCCCGGGATCGCCGCGCAGTTCACCCGCACCAGGGGCCGGCCCCGGCGGTGGCTGGCTTCATGAACCGAGCAGGCGATGAGTTCCTTGCCCGTACCGGTCTCGCCGGTGATCAAGACCGTGGTGTCGGTCGCCGCGACGCGCCGGAGCGATTCGAACAGTTCCCGCATCACCGGGCTGCGGCCGAGCATTTCCCCCATGCCGCTAAGGTCCCGCACGCTTTCCCGCAGATACTCCGTCTCGGCGGCCATCTGTTCGAGACGGCGCTCCGCCGCGAGCCGCTCGTCCACATTGCGCAGGATGAACGTATGAAAAATCCGGCCGCGGTTTTCGAACCGGGAGAGGGTGGCTTCGGCAGGGAACGTGGTCTTGTCCCAGCGTTGGACGGCAAAACCCTGCGGAATCCACAACTGCCGGGGGCCGTCGGACCGCGCTTCGAGCTCCTTCACGAAGGCGCTGAAGTGCAGGGCGCTGTCGGCGGGCAGAAAGTCGTGGAGGCGCTCGCCCAGCAGGTCCTCGGCGGTGCAGCCGAAGAGCCGCTCGGCGGCGGGGTTGACTCGAACCACGGCTCCGTCGGCGTCCAGCACCACGATGGCGTCCATGGCCCCACCCAGAAGCGCCGCCAATTGTTCTTCCCGGGCGCGAACTTCGTCCTCCTTCTTCAACCGGCGTTGTTCCGCGGCGGCGCGGGCCGCAAAGATCTCGAACAACGACAGCAACCGTGGTTCCGGAGGCAGGGGTTTGGTGTCGAGCACCGCCAGGTGGCCCATGAGGGTGCCGTCGGTATCCAGGAGCGGTACTCCGAGATAGCTGACGGCTTGGATGGATCGGAGGTCCGGCTCGTCGGGGAAAATCTCCAGCACACGGTCCGGGTAATGGACCAGCTTTTGTGCGGTAACGACGACTTCGCAGGGCGTGCCGTCGATCGGTTGGGCGTAGGTCTCGATGAACTGCCCGTGGAGCCAAAAGGCATGCGGGCGCAATTGTCGATGAGCGGGAAGATACTCGGTGACCCAGGCGCCGGTGGTTCCCAGGGCGGCGGCGAGGTTCTTGACCAAGGCGCGGAAGAATTCGTCGCCGGTTTCCGCCACAGTGCCTTCGACGACCAGCCGCAGGGCTTGGTCTTCCTTCAACATGGCATTCTCGGCAGGCATGGTGTGGCGAAGCGTTTTGTAGTCTTCCCGAGCGGAGGATGCAGCAGAAACCAGGGGCGACGCGCCACGACGGGCGCGTCTCAGTTTATTGCAGTCCCGGAGGGAGGACCGGAAATAGCCCACCGTTTCTTCAGGCTTGGTCGAACATCGAGGCGGACTTCGAAGATGGCCATTTGCTGCAGGTTGACATCCTGTGGCGTGCGGCCTTGAACCGGGCCGCTGAATTGAGTCGCGTGCATACTCCCCGTCTCGGCACCCGTGCGCTGGACGTGCTTCACGTGGGTTGTGCGCTGGAGCTCAAGCTCCGGCATTTCCTGACCTTCGACGAGCGGCAGCAGAAACTGGCCGTCGCCTGCGGACTGAAACCGGTGAAACTCTGATTCCCGCCCCAATTTTCTACGCCACCACTACCTCGTGAATGACCGAACGCCAACGGTGTGGAAAGTTCGTGGAGAAGAATGCGTTTTAAGGGTCTGCGGCGGGCCTGTACGGCCCATAGAGAAGTCCCCAAACGCGAGGGGCACTTTCCGGCTTCCGTCAGTTTCCATCGCGCTCGGGCTCTGCGCTTCGGGCATCTGGGCCCACTTCCCAACCCACAACAAAAAGGATATAAATCCTTTACATTCAGGCAGTTATGAAAAATAAAAATCATGCTGACTGCCTCTCCTTCAACGGTTTACACCCAATTCGTCTCCCAGGCCCTGGACCTCCTCCCCCTCTGCCCCTCCCAGCGCCAGTGTCCGGTCCTTTCCGATGCGCACTGGCTGCGCTTGGGTATCGAACGGGTTGTCCAGGAAGCCGCCACCGGCCGCGCCTTCCTCCAAACCCACGGCGCCCGATTCGAGGCCGCTCCAGAATGCTCCCACTACTTCCACAGCCTGCGCAGCCCCCCGCCGTCTGCGTCTGCTCGAAGAACTCAAGCAACGGCTCACCCCCCAACTGGCCCAGAGCCTGCCCGACGAACTGGCTGCGTTTCCCCAGCGCCAGGACTTCGACGTCGATGCCGGCGATGGTCACTGGCACAGCGCCGCCGCTCACGATGCGCCAGCAGACGACGGGACCCGCTATGCCGTCGGCCATTTCTACTGCCTGGACCTGCGTCGGCGCACCCTGCGCCGGCTGGCCACCGCCCAGGGCAAGAAGGAGCATGACAGGCACGCCCTCAAGCGCCTCAGCGCCTCCACCTTGCGCCAAGGCGTTCCCAAGGGCCGCAAGGTGATCTACGTCTGGGACAAGGCCGGCATTGATTTCCGCTTCTGGTTCAACCTCAAGGCCTCGGCCGACGTCTATTTCATCAGCCTGGAAAAAGAGAACATGGACCTGACCCCTATGGGGGAGAACCGCTTCGATCCGGCCGATCCTCTCAATCAGGGTGTGCGGCGCGATGAACTGGTCGGCAGCAGCAACGGCGTCCTGTTGCGGCGCGTCACCTACCAATTTTCCACACCGTTGCCGAACGAATAAAGTACCAGGTCACCTGTCGGCCTAGGTCGTCTGCCGGCTGCTTTGGACCACGGAGG
>CAYYSX010000143.1:0-6539 GCA_964474315.1 uncultured Verrucomicrobiota bacterium
CCTTCGCCTACGGTAGTGACACCAACTTAGTACAGTATGTGGAGATTTTGTATCCAAGTTATGCTGGCGGGATTTGCAGTGTGAGCAGCGCCAGCAGCGAGATTTCCACCCTCGCGACCAACAACAGCGTGGTGATCACCGGAAGTCCCCGGCAAGGAACCCTGCGCTCCACCTTGGCCGCCATCTTGATCGACTACACCCTGGGCGGAAGCAATCCGCCCTTGCTGGAAACGGAGCCGGAGCTGCCCACCAGCACGGTCTATGTCGGTTCGCCTCTCAGCCTCAGTGCGCTGGCCTCTGGCTCAGCACCGCTCGCCTATCAGTGGCGCCTGGACGGCACCCCGATCGCGGGCGCCACGGATCCCACCTACTCCGTTCCCAGCGCCACGCTGGCTGACAGCGGCGCGTATGACCTCGTCGTCACCAATTCCTTCGGTGCCACCACCAGTCTGGTCGCGAACGTGACGATTTCGGCGATTGTGACCCCACAGATCACTTCGGCCCCCGCCTCGCAGGCGCTCTACGCGGGTTACCCTGCCACCTTTACCGTGGAGGCGACCGGGGGACAACTCGCCTACCAATGGCGCCAAGGAACCGTGAACCTTCTCGATGCCACCAACGCCTCCCTGGTTCTGCCGGCGATCTCTGGCAGCGACCAGGGCACGTACACCGTCACGGTGAGCAATTCGAGTGGTTCAGCAGACGCTTCGGCTGACCTTACGGTCCTGGATCCGGGGGCGCCTTATGCCACCGCGATCGCCGCCTCGAAGCCGCTGGTCTATTTCCGGTTGAATGAAACGGGTCCGGTGGCGCAGGCCACCGCCACCAATCGTGGCAGCCTGGGAATTCCCGGCACCGGGCTCTATGTTGGCGCCTATAGCCTGCTGGCCGAAGGGGCGTTGGTCGGCAGCAGCGACACGGCCGTGACCCTGAGCGGAGGACGGGTGGCGGTGGGCTATGACGCGGCCCTCAATCCGGCCGGCTCGTTCACGGTCGAGTGTTGGGCCAAGCCAAGCAATGTCGCCGCCGGCACCCGGGTGATGGTCCAGTCGATGATCAACGGGGAGAACACGGACAATGCCGACGACCGGTCCGGCTGGGTCTTCCGCCAGAATGGCGAGGACCTGGAATTTGTGATCGGCGGCGAATTTGGGGCGCCCTTTTACACGACCATCGTGACAGTCCCGGGTCAGTTCACCGCCGAGGCCTGGAATCATTATGCCGCGGTGTACGACAGCGAGACCCTGTCCGTGAGTCTGTTGGTCAATGGAGTTGAGGTAACGAATGTGATTGCCGCCGAGGCGCTCTTGCCCAATTTCGCCGCCCCGCTTCTGGTGGGCGATCGCGGCTATGGCGGTTGGACCTTCCAGGGCACTTTGGATGAAGTGGCCCTCTATTCCACCCGCCTGACGCCCACCCAACTGTTGGCTCACTACGAAGCCGGCACCAACGCCGCCACTTCCGCGAATTACCCCGCCTTGGTGATTAGTGATGGCGCCGTGGAATACCTGCGGTTGGACGACGCCGGGTTGTTGCCGTCCGCCAATGCCGCGACGAACAATGGCACCCTGGGGGCAGCCTGGACCGGTTTCTATTCCGGGGCCGGATCCGCTCTCGGTAATCCATTGATCGCCAAAGGAACCGTCGGTCCCCGGCCGGAACCGTATGTGGGCCTGGAACCGGCCAACGTCGCGGCGGCCATGACCAATGGTTGGGTCACTTCACCGCCGTTGGTGCTCGGCAATCAGGTGACGGCCATCGTCTGGATCAACCGGCAGGAAATCTCGACCACCGGTGACCTCAGTTGGCCGGCCTGGTTGGGGGGCGGAGGACTGCACCTCAACAATGGCAGCGCCAGTAATCCGGATGCCGAACTGCGCTACCACTGGAATGGCGGTGAATGGGGCTGGAGTTCCGGCCTGTACGTGCCGCCCGACGTCTGGACCTTCGTCGCCTTCGTGGTCGAACCCGACCAGGCCACCATCTACATGTCGGAAGGCTCCACCCTTCTGTCGGCGGCCAATACCGTCAACCACGCGCCCATGATCGTCACCTCACCGCCCGGATTTGGCGGGAATCAGCCGGGCCGCGCCGACCGAAATTACCTCGGTCAACTCGACGAAGTGGCAGTCTATGATCGATCGCTGAGTCCGGAAGAAATCACCGCCATCTTCAACAGCGCCTTCAGCGCCGGGCCGGTGCCTCCGAGCACGCTGAGCCTGACCCTCCTCGACGGGGAGTACTTCCTCAACTGGACGGAAGGCGTACTGCAATCGTCCGATTCCCTCACGGGAACCTTCAGCGATGTCGATGGGGCCACCTCACCTTACCCAATGATTCCTGACACCGAATCGAACTTCTATCGGCTGCGTTCGAACTGAGTCCATTGCTAAGTCCACCGGCGGCCGACGGGAATCTCCGTCGGCCGGCTTGGTTCCGTCCAGAGCGGCGGCCGTGGTGCCACGGCGCGGTCTGGGCGAAGTCGTCGGAGCCCCGATAGAGGCCCTTGTCCTATGCGGCCGGGAGCGGTGGTACGGACCGCGTTTCCGCCGACATCGGACTGGGTTCGCCCTGCGGATCGGCGGCAGCCCGATACTCCAGCAGGTCCCCGGGCTGGCATTCCAAAGCCCGGCAAATCGCCTCTAGCGTGCTGAAGCGGATCGCACGGGCACGTCCCGATTTCAGGACGGACAGGTTCTGAGGAGTGATGTCCACCACGGCCGCGAGGTCGTTGAGCCGCCACTTTCGTTTGGCAAGCATCACATCCAGATTGACGACGATCGGCATGAGTTCGAAGGCCGCTCAGATCGTCAGCGCCTGCTCTTCGGCCACGAGTGTCGCCTCCTCCATGATCCAGGCGATCAGGCAGATGAAGAGTCCCGCAAACAGGCCATAGCCCGTGCCGCCCACCAGAGGGAATCCAGGACTCACCTGCCACCACGTCTTGGACACATTGAAGGCCAGCGCCAGGGCCCAGTTTCCCATCATCCAGATCCCGATGCTGCGCAACCGCCGGACGCTCGTCGTCTGGAAGACATCGCCTCGTTGATAGGTGGCGAACAGCCGGTATAGGAGCCAGAAACCCAGGACGCCATACGCCATAAAGATCCCCGCCGAGAGTCGCGCGAACAGCTCCCGCCCGGCCACGATTCCGTTCCCTCCTTCGGACGGATCCCAGTCAAAGTTCTGATACGCCGGGACCGCACCCGAGAGGTTGAGAAAAATTCGGGGCTTGGAGAACGGCGCGGGTGCCGTCGGTGGCGCGGGTTCTGCCGGGATGCTCCAGTGGTCGTATCGGGGAGCTTTGGAGACCACCGGAAGGACGAAGGTCGAAGCCGTCCAAAACCCACAGAACAACATGGCCACCAGACTCAGGACCATGAGGGAACGGCTGACCGTTCGAATGCGTTGTCGGCGGCGGGCGTTCGCAGTATCCAACTCCAACGGCGTCATACGAGAGGATTCTTCCTGAATTGGAAATGCGTTGCAATATATTTTTATCGTTTATCAGTAAATTATTCCTGGAATAAATGATCTCCGATGAACCGCCACCGTCAAAGGGACAGTACCGCACAGAGTGCCAGGTCATCCTTCTGTCTGAAATGGAGCACCAACAGATGTCCTGTCCCTGACTCCCCTGGTATCCACCTGGAAATGAACTCGACCGGCGCTGCGGCGGGAATTGACGCCGTCTTTCAATGAGCCCAAAGTAAGACAAGTAAGACACTGCCATGAGCATCGCCACACTTTCCACGAAAGGACAGCTCGTCATCCCAAGCCAGTTCCGCCGGGCCCTGCATCTGCTGCCGGGCGACCGGGTCAATCTGACCCTCGAGGGGGAACGTCTCGTGGTTGAACCCGAGCGGACCCAGCAGGCCCGGCTCGTCCAACGGCGCGGCCGCAAGGTGCTCGTCGCCCCAGCCGGGGCACCGAAGATGACGACCACCGCCATCAAGGCCGCCCTCGCCGACTTCCCATGAAATGGCTGCTGGATGTGGACTTGCTCTGCGCGCTGATCTGGGAGTCGCACGAGCGCCATGACAGGGCGCGGGCGTGGTGGGACGCCGGGGCCAAGGTGGTCACCTCACCCATTGCCGAACTCGGGTTTCTAAGGGTGAGCCTGCGCGTTTACGGTGCCAGCTTTGAGAATGCACTGGCCGGCCTGACCGAGGTGACGGCCCGGGCCGAATTCATCGCCGACGATGTGCGGGCCGCTGAATTGCCGCCCTGCACTCCTGCTCAGACCACCGACGCGCATCTCGCCGTCCTCGCTCGGCGGCAGAAGCTTCGGTTAGGAACGCTGGACGAAGGCCTTTTGAAGCAGCCATGGGCCAAAAGCGTCGCCGAAAACCCGCTCGCGTAGCCGGCGTGTTGGAGCTGGCGCGTAGCGCTTTGAAATTTACGACATGAACCAGGAGGATGAATTTGCGTTGGTGTCCCGGCCGGCGAATACGGTTGAAAGGCTTCAGCCAGGCGCGAAGCGCATTTTGTCCGGAATGGTCACTGACGCGCTTGATCTGGCAAGAAGAGCGGCGAGCGATGAAGTCGAGGTTGAAGCGTTCTTGGAACGCTTTCTTTAGGCGATAGCGGTCAAAAAGTATCGCAAAGCCGCCGAACAGAATTATGCCAGAGCGCAATACAGTTTGGGTTGCTGCTATGAGAACGGTCGAGGCCTTGAAAAGGACACCGCGGAAGCGGTAAAATGGTATCGCAGGGCGGCCGAACAGAATTATGACTTGGCACGAACCAGACTGGCTCTCTGTTATTTAATCGGACAAGGCGTTAAGAGGGACTCCGCGGAGGCGCGAAAGTGGTGGAGTCTTGCAGCAACCGGCTGATCGATTCCAGGCATGAATCAATTCCAATGGCTTCTGCTCGATACCGAAACGACCGGACTCGCAGCGCCGGTCTATGTCGTTGAACTTGCCGCTCAGCGGATGGTAGGTTGGAAACCTGAAGGCCCGGCTTTCCGCAAGCTGCTCAATCAGAACGAGGACATCCCCACGGAGTCTTCGCGAAGACACGGTTACACGCGCGAAATTTTAGAGCGTGATGGGGAGCCGGCGCATCAGGTCTATCGGGAGTTTGCCGAATATGCGTCTGGCCGGCCGCTCGTCGCGTTCCATCTCGAATACGATTTTGACCAGGTGTTACATCCCGAGTGGAAGCGGCTCGGCATCGGTGCGATTGGAAGCCGCGGGTTCTGTGCCTTGCGACTGGCCCAGCGGTTGCTCGATCCCGTGCCGGCCGGGTCAGTTGTTCCCCGGTCCCTGGCTATCCCCCGACAGAGGTCCTGTCCCCGCCACCCCTGCCATGGGTCCCCCCTCGCTCATCCGCTCCGCTCTCCCCGTTTTATCTGGGGCGGGCCTTCCCGCCGACCCCGCCGCAGAGGATGGTGGCGGACGGTTATCCGCGCGTCCCTCGAGGAACTGCTCGGGCGGTTGGGCTGAAATGTCCGTTCGCCTGGCAGTGAAGAACGAATCCACCGCCGTAAACCCTGGCCGATCCGCAATGACCAACATTGTTGACCGACCGCTGGCCTAGCCGGGAAGGCTCAGTACGGAGGCCGAGAGCAAGAGGGCGACAGGGAATGACAACACGGCGACGCGGACCGCAAGTCCGGCGCTAAGAATCGCAAGGCAACCATAGCAGAGGTCGTTCTTACCTCCGCATTCTCACTCCCTCGGATGCAGCCCTCCGGGCGCCTCCGCGGGAGTTCACCGAATTCCTATTCTCGGTGGACTAATCTTTTATGAATACAAGATCCATTGACACCTCTCTGTCCTCATACCGTTTCATCCATATTAGGGTCGCCATGACCTGTTTGCTTCTGCTTCTTCCAAGCGGACTGCGCGGCGCCGAGCTTCTCCACGAAGAGACATTCGACACCGATGGAGACGGCGTTCGCTACACAATGAGGGGCCGGGCCGCGATTGAGAACGTTGACGGCCAGATTGGCCCTGGACTCTGGGACCTCAACACGGCGGTGTCCTTTGTCGGCATTCCCAACGCCGCCCCGGCGCGAAGAGCGCTGCTTCTCTGGCATCACGAGATCGCGCCAGAGGCCCTGACCGCGGAGGCGCTGGAGCTGTTTGATTCGTTCGCGAGTTCCAGGAAGTAAGCTATCTAATACCATCCGATGCCACACAGCTCGTCGTGCGCTTCGAGGCGTGGAATAGCTGGTTCAATGAGATTGTCGCGTTCGACCGGGTGCGAATCTGGGCCGGGGAACCGGAGGTGGCCCCGGGCATTTCGATCCGAACCGTCCCGGAGGGCATCGCCGTGGAGTTCACCGGCACGCTCCAGGCGTCCGAAAGCCTGACCGGTGGTTGGAGCGATTTGTCGGGAGTCACCAGCCCGCACGTGATCGCGCCCGGGGCCACCCTCTCCGCGCAGTTCTTCCGGGTCCGGCCAAACTGAATGGAGCCAGCCATCCTTGCCGATCGATCCGCCTCATGAATGCGACCCATCACTCCGGACCCGATCGCGGAGCGTTCACTCTCATCGAGCTGTTGGTGGTCATGGCGATCATCGCTGTG
>CAYYSX010000143.1:6639-14759 GCA_964474315.1 uncultured Verrucomicrobiota bacterium
GTCGAGCGGTAACTCGGTCTGGCGGTACATCGGCCCTCGACAACCCGGCTGCCGCGCTGAGTAGAACAATCCATGGGACAATGGATCCGGGCGTTCCTTTCCCCATTCCGATCGCCAATCTTTCTTCGCAGTCCGGGGTTCGAGCGGACGAGCCGTCCGCGCTCCCGAGAGACGCACAAAGTGCCCGGTCATCCTTCTGTCCGCTTGGTCTCCAGATGCACCCGGCGCCACGCGCCCGGTGGTTCTCGATTGCTCACCTCGGACCGGTCCCTAACCTCAACGCGTGCCGTCGCTGGAGAGTCAACTTGATCTGTTTCCCTCCGGGCAACCGCCAGTGAACGAAGCCACTGCGCAGACCGATCCGACGCCCGCGGAGGCCTTCCTCAAGGTCTCCTTTGATATCGGACGAGGCGGCGTTCATTTCGAATGGTTCGGATCGCCGCCGCCGTCGCGTGCGACAGCGGAAGGCTGGTTGGTTCCGTCAGTTCCCTCGCTGTTCGGGTGGCGGATCTTGGACTGGTGCGCTGATCGGGAAGACGCCCAGTCGGTGGATTTCTGCGGTGCGGCGCCGGCCTCGGTCCGGGCGCTTCTCAAGCGGATCCAACAGAACTCTCCCCTTTCGACTGACCGCATCCGGATCGAGGTGCGGGTCGAGCCAGACATCCGACCGCTCCTCGAGAACCAACTCGGGGCGTTCGCCGTTCCCGCGGGAGACGATCCGCGGCGCTGGCTGGCACGCGTCCTTACCGATTTCGCTCAAGCCTTACTCGAGTTGCCGCGCGACCAGTTCGCGACCCCGCAGTCCCGCGGTCGGGCCGCGCTGGTGGATCTAATTGGGAGAGGCCGCTCCAAGAAGCGTGCGGTCGGGACATCGCGACTCTACCGGCTGCGAGTCACCTTCAATGTGGTGAGAGCGCAGACCGAATTCACCTGGACCGAAGATGAAGGTTCATCGCCGTGCGCGACGGGCGTGGTCACGTGTTCGGGACCCCAGGAGCTCAGGTGGGAGCTAACCCTTCCGGGCGAACGCGAAGTGACCCGATCGTCCCACGTGCGGGCTTCGATTCTCGGTTCCCTGATCCAGTGGAGCGAGCGCTTCCCGGTGGCCGTCGGAGGCTTTGAGGGGGAATGGATTGAACTGCGTCCGGGAAATTCGAAGCCGGTGCGAAGCGCAGAACCGTTCGAACCGGATGAATCTCCGTGGCCGTGGGTGCTGGATAACCTCGTGTTCATGGCCCAGGCGCTGACGGTAAAGGACTCTGACTTGGCGGCGGCTGTGGAACGCCATACGCAGCGGTTTTTACGCCGGGAGGAACGTCAGGCGGAGGCGCGTCAACGTCAGGCAGAAACGATCCGACGAAAGACTGAAGAACGCCGCCGACGGGAACGGGAAGCCGCCACCACCCGTCGTCCGGTGCCGGCCATGGAGAAACCTCCAGCCGTCTCCTCGCCAGCGTCCGAACGCCCGCCGCTGCCACCGGTGCCCGTGAACTTGGAGATGCCTCCGCTGGTCTTCCAGGCGACGGCCTTTCCGCTCACCGATTTGCGTGGATACTTTCTGCGCGAACGCGCCGCGCGGTGGTGGGTTTCGAATCAGTCGGATGATCTCCTCGCCCTGCCTCATTGCCGCATCGAGCGCCTGGAGTACCAGATCCGCTCGGCCTTGCGGGTGCTGGGACCGATGCGCGGACGCGCGTTGCTGTCGGACGAAGTGGGGTTGGGAAAAACGATTGAAGCCGGATTGGTGCTCAAGGAGCTGCTCACCCGTGGCCTCGCCAAGCGATTTCTTATTCTCACGGTTCCCTCGCTGGTTGATCAGTGGGAAGAAGAACTGAAGGAGAAGTTCGGCTTGGCGACGGTCACCACCAACCAGGCACCAGCCCGGCAAAATCCGGAAACCTTCTGGCGGGACAACGCCGGGATCGTCGCCAGCCTGCACACGCTCAAGCAACCGGCCCACCTTCAGATCGCCGCCACCGTCAACTGGGATCTCCTGGTCGTGGACGAGGCGCACTATCTGCGGAATCGCGAATCGCAGGCGTGGCAAGCGGTCAATGCGCTCCCGCGCCAGTTCCTGCTGTTGCTCACCGCGACGCCGGTACAGAACTCGCTCGACGATCTGTACCACCTCATCACTTTGTTGCAGCCGGGTCAGTTGCCGTCCCCGAAAGAATTCCGCGCGCGCTTTGTCGATCCCAAGCGGCCGCGGCAACCGCGCGAGCCCGAAGAGCTGCGGCGTTTGTTGGGCCAGGTGATGATCCGCAACACGCGGGCCAATGCGGGCGTTAATCTGCCGCCGCGCCGAGCGGAAACGGTGGTCTTCGCCCCGACTGACGAAGAGCAGTCCTTCTGGAAGATCTGGGAGGCCGAACTGCGCGCGGAGCTGACCCGGCTTCCCGCCGCGCAAGGCACGTTGTGGGGGCGATTGCTTCTGCAAGCCGCCGGCAGCAGTCCAGCGGCGTGGCGGGATGCATTGGAGAAATTTCCCAACCGTGAGCTCGCGACCACGTGGCAGGCGAACGCGCCGCTGGAGGCGAGTTGGCGGAAAAAATGCGAATTGCTGCCCCCGCTGACCCGCGGTGAAGGGGGCCTCGTCGTGTTCACTCAGTTTCGCGAAACCCAGGCCGCCCTCGCTCAATCGCTCCGGGAGGCGCGTGTGGAGACCTTTGTCATCAACGGCGCGACGCCCCCACCGCAACGCCAGCCGTTGACCGAAGAATTCCGCCGGCGCGGCGGCGCATTGTTGCTCACACACAGCGGCACCGAAGGACGCAACCTGCAATTCTGTCATCGGTTGGTGAATTTTGATCTTCCGTGGAACCCCATGGAGATCGAGCAACGCATCGGCCGCTTGCACCGATTGGGGCAACAACACCCCGTGCGCATCTACAATTTGGTGCAGGCAGGTACCCTCCAGGAGCACTTGCTCGAGATCCTGCAAGAGAAGTTGAACCTCTTCGAATTGGTCGTGGGAGAAACCGGGTTGATCCTCGGCGAACGGTTCTCCAGTGATGAGTTTGCCGAGGAAGTATGGCGGCGGTGGCGGGAGTCCGAAGGCCGGGTGGCGGAGGCGTTTCAATCGTTAGGAGAGGAATTGACCGCGGCACGCCAGGGCTACGAAGAAATCCGGAAGCTCGATGACACGCTTTTCGCCCGCGATTATGAATCGGCGTGAGTCGCACGATGTGACGCCTCAATACGGAGGAAACCGCAGGATCGACGACACGCGGAAGGGATGGAGTCCCGCCTTGAGGCGGCGGAGCGGTCGGCTTCTCCAACGGGGCCGGTTGTTTTCCCACGCGTCGGGCAAGGAACGTCTCCGCCGGCTCAAGCCGGGACTCCGAACGCCAAATATCGCCCCTCCCGCAGACCGATCAGTAAGTTGGCTCGAACGAATGAGATCCGTGCAACGACCGACGCGCGTTGGCAGCCGCCAAGACCAGTTAATGTTCGTGAATCCTTATTTGAAATGACGCTCACTCGAATCGGGTACGATCAAGGCGCCCTCGTCGATTTCTATCAGGAGGCGCTCGATCAATTGGGGGCCGTCTGCGAGCGCACGTGGTTTGATCACCTGCAGGTCGTGGCGGAAGGCACTGCGGCCCGGCTTTGGAATGCGGAGGGCACGTTCACGGAGGTCGATCTCCAATTCTCAGCGCCGGAAACGACGGTCCCGCGCGATGCTTCGGTGGAGGTTTTCCCGGGCTGCCCCTTGACGTTTCGCTTAGCGGAATTGTTACGTCCGGAACCGATCCCGCTGGAGCAAGTCGTCCTGGGACACCGGGCCAACTCGTCACCCCCCGCGCTGGAAGTGGCCGGAAAGCTCTGGCATCTGCAGCGGCCGGGTGCGAGCCGCTGGCGCTGTGAGACGGCCTTCACCCCGGCCCACCATTTTTCGCTGGTCACCCTGGTTCGCTGCGAGATTCAAGCTATCGACCAGCATTGGTCGCTGCATCGCCTGGCCCTCTCCCTTCCCGACGGCGAACTCGATGACACGCTGGCGTCGGAACTCGATTTCCTGGAAGTCGCGGCCGCCCCACCGCGGCCGGTGATCTGGCCGACGCTGCCCACCAGCACCATCAAAGACTTACTAACGCGAGCCCTGACCCTTGAGTTAGAATCGGAACTGAAAACGATTCGGACGCGGCAAGAGAATCAGTTGAGCCGGGAACTGGCGCGCGTGGACGATTACTTCACCACGTATGCTGCCGAGGTCAACGAGCGCGCCGCTCGCCGCGGCAAAGACTCAATAAAACTCAAAACCGCCGAGCGCCTCGCCGCGGCCAGGGCCGAACACGAGCGACGGCGAGCGGATCAGGTCCAGCGGCACGCGATCCGGGTCATCCCCTATTTCGACGCGTTGCTCATCGTGGCCGAAGAAGCGTGGCAAGCGCGGGTGACGGAAGCGCGAGCGCACGAGGTCCAAACGCGCAACGCGCTGTTTGTGCCGCGCTGTCGCCGCTGGTTTATCGCGGACGCTTCCCACGAATCTTGACCCGTCGGATTCGGCCTTCGGAAACATTCTACTTCGTCTTGATCTGGGTCCAGAGTTCATCGTAGAGCCTATTTTGCTCGCCGAGGTCGCGGGCAAACTCGAGCCGTTGCATCATCTCAGGCGGCGGATAGATGGCCGGGTTGCTTCGGTCCGCCGGGTCGATGAATTCCAGGGCGGCTTGGTTGGGAGTCGCAAAGTGAGACCAGCTGGAAAACTGCGCGCTGACTTCCGGATCGAGCACGAAGTTGACGAACTTCTCCGCCAAATCGCGATGGGGCGCTTGGGCGGGAATGCTAAGAATATCCACATAAATGACGCTGCCTTCCCGCGGAAAAATGTAAGTCGTCTCCGGATCCTCGGTGATGCCCCGCAGCGCATCGCCGTTATAGGCCACCGCCAGGGCGGCCCCTCTGGCCAGCACACGATTTCTACAGCCGGTTCCCCCTTCAAAGCCTAAAGAACGCTTCTTCGTTTCAATCAACAGATCACGCGCTTCGGCCAATTCCTGGGAATTGGTGGTGTTGATGCTATGTCCCCGGTAGCGTAGCGCCGCGCCGATGGTCGCTCGAATGTCCTCCAGAAGCAGGAACGGACCCATTTGTCTGGCGGGATCGAAGATCAGGCTCCACGACTCCTCGACCGCCTGATCCTTGGGCTGGCGCAGATAAAGTCCCACGGTTCCCCAGGTCACCGGCGCGCCGAATTGATTGCCCGGATCGAACGGGGCATTGGTGAACTGCGGATCAATATGTCGCAGGTTGGGGATATTCTCGTGCCGCAACGGAGCCAGCAGCCCGCGGCGAATCATCGCCGGAAGAGTGGTGTCGCTCGGCACGACGATATCATAGGTGGACGCGCCGCCCGCCACGAGTTTGGCGATCATGCTGTCGGGATCTTCAAAAAAATCGACGTTGACCTGGCAATCAAACTGCCGCTCGAAGTTCGCGATAATCTGGGGATCCAGGTATTCGCTCCAGATGAAGAGGTTCAGTTGTTGCTTCGGTCGGTCACAGCCGGCGAGCAGACACGCGAGCAGAATCAGCAGATAGCATTTCATAGGTTTCTTGGTCTCACCGCCGCCGTTGGAGCAGCATGACGCTGATGGTTCCCAGGATGGACGCCAGCACGATCAGGGTGGAAAGCGCGTTGATGTCGGGCGTGATGCCGCGCTTGACGGAGGAGTAAATCAGGATCGGCAGCGTGGTGGAGCCGGGGCCGGCGGTGAAGAAACTGACCACAAAGTCATCGATGCTCAGAGTGAACGCCAGGGCCGCGCCCGCCCAAATACCAGGCGTCATGAGTGGCAACGTCACGTGTCGGAACGTTTGCCAGGGGTCGGCACCCAGGTCGTGCGCGGCCTCTTCAATCGAAGGATCCATATCGGTCAGCCGCGAGCGCACGATGATGCCGATGAACGGAATCTGAAAGGTGATATGCGCAATGATCATCGTGAACAGCCCCAGCTCGAACAGGCCAGTCAAGTTCCGCAGCATCGCAAAGAACATCAGCATGGCCACCGCCGCCACGATGTCGGGAATGACCACCGGAATATACATCAGCCAGGCAAAAAACCTCTTGGCCGGAAAGGAATAGCGGCTCAAGCCATAGCCAAGCATCGTACCGAGCACGGTGGAGACAGCGGTGCTGGCGACGGCGAGGATCAGTGTATTACGCAGAGCGGAGAGTTTGTCCGGACTTTGAAGCAGGCGACCATACCATTCCGTGGTGAAGCCGCGCCAGGGGCCGCCGCGCCGGGCGGAATTGAAGGAATAGGTGATCACGACGGCGATCGGCGCGTAGAGGAAAACATAGAGCAGGATGGCGTTGATCCAGAGCGGGAGCGAAGGGCGTTTCATAGAATCGTCTTCCTCCCTTCCTCGCCCACGCTGCGGGCAAACAGCCACAAGCCAATCAGCACAATTCCCATCGCGAGGCAGGCAATCGCCGAACCGAAGGGCCAGTCGCGGCTGAAACCGAACTGCTGCTGGATGGCGTTCCCTATTAAGACCGTCTTCGCGCCTCCCATGAGGTCAGGAATCGCAAACTGGCCCGTGGCCGCGATAAAGACCAGGATCGAACCGGCGATCAAACCGGGTTTGATTTGTGGCAACAGCGCATGCCAGAAGACACGCTGGCGGTCGGCGCCCAGATCGCTGGCCGCCTCGGCGAGGCTCCAATCGACCTTTTCTACGGAGACGTACAGCGGCAGAGCCAGCACAGGAAGGAAGTCGCACGTCAGCACCACGAAGACCGCGAAGGCGCTGGGGTAGAGGGCGTCGCCGGGCGCGATCCATCCCAGGTAGGCTGCGGCGCGCGAAAGCCAGCCGGTGCTGGAGAAAATAATCTGCCACGCGTAGGTGCGGATGAGCATGTTCGTCCAAAAGGGAATCACCAACAGCATCAATCCCAGTTGCTTGAAACGGCTGGGCAATCCGGAAATAAAGAACGTCAGCGGCAGCGCGGCGAGAATACACAACATCGTCGTTCCGGCCGCCATCGCCAGGCTGCGCGCGATAATCTTCGGATAGAGGGGATCGAATCCAAAGGCGCCGAATCCCAGAAACCTTTTGAAGTTCTCCAGAGTGAACTTCCACTGCACGTCGCCATAAGTACCGCGGCTGGCAAAGCTGATCGCAACAATGCCGAGCAGCGGCAATAAGAGAAACAAAGTGACCCAGGCGATGCCGGGTCCGCTGGTCAACGCCGAACGCCTCAACTCTTGCCGGGGCGTCAGGCGTTCGCCGAACTGAACTGGGTTGCGATCAGTCATCGAGAACCATCAAGGCTCCGGGAGGAAGATGTGCCCAGCCTTCCTGGCCCGGGGCGAACTCGGTCGAACTCGTCGGTGTGTTCATCACCTCCGCCCGCAGCGTTTGCGAACCCGTCCGCAGCTCATAATGCGTTCCCGAGCCAACATAGATGGCTTGTTCGATCCGCACGGGAAACCAGTTCACTGCGTGGGCGGGGCGCGCCCGCGCCAGTTGCACTTTTTCCGGACGAATCGCGAGCGTGATTTTTTTCCGCGCTGGGATTGGACTAGCGACCTGCAGTTCGCCGCTGGCCGTTTCCACCACGGTGTTCTCGGGATCGGAGCGTTTATAGACGGCCTCCAGGAGGCTGCATGAACCGAGGAACTGGCTGACGAATCGCGTCCGGGGCCGTTCGTAGAGCGACCTGGCGTCCCCGAGCTGTTCGATATGTCCGTCGCGCATGACCGCAATGCGGTCACTGAGGGCCAACGCTTCATCCTGATCGTGAGTCACATAGAGAAAGGTGAGGCCCAGGCGGCGCTGCAGGTTTCGCAGTTCCATCTGGAGTTGCTTGCGCAGTTTCAGATCGAGCGCGCCCAGGGGTTCATCCAGCAAGAGCACTTGGGGTTCATTGACCAGGGCCCGCGCCAGCGCGACGCGCTGCTTCTGGCCGCCGGAAAGCTGCGAAGGCTTGCGGGTCGCCAGGGATTCGATTTCCACCAGCGTCATCACGTTCTGCACCCGCTGCTGTATTTCCGATCGCGGCGCTTTTTTCATGCGCAGCCCAAATGCCACATTGTTCCAAACGTCCAGGTGAGGGAAGAGGGCGTAGGATTGAAACACGGTGTTGACCGGTCGCCGGCAGGCGGGCTGGT
>CAYYSX010000144.1:0-14728 GCA_964474315.1 uncultured Verrucomicrobiota bacterium
CCAGATCGGGTATCCCGCCGGTCGTGCCGTGCGCCACCACCTCCACCCCGCGCCGCGGGTCCCCGAGGTGGCCCAGAACGGCCCCGGCTCGTGCGCGCTCCCGCGCAGCCAGTGCATTGCTTTGGAGCAGTTGGGGGACCAAGGTCCGTAGCTGTTTCACACAGGCCGTGTCCTCATGAGGCGCCTGCCGTCGTTTATCCGGACCGAATTCATGTAGGCAGTCCGCCGCCACGAGCACGCGGCGCCAGCCTGCCAGGTCAGGAGGAGCGCCCGTTACGGGACAGGCCTTTAGAAAGAGAGCTTCCACCAGTCTCAATCCTTTTTCGATCTCGTTCTCCACGAAGACATGATGCCCGGCTACCAGTCGGACCACCTCATCCCAGTAGTCGTCAGCCAAGACCAGTGCCGCAATTCCCTCGTTGGTTTCGGCACGCGCCAGGTGGAAGGCTGAAGAGGTATTCCCAAATGTGCCGATGAGAAAAGTCGTAATTCTCACCGTCCGGGGAGTTCAGCAAGCCGGCCCGATGCTGGATATACAACAGAACCCGCGCCGCCCACTCTGCGCCTTTGGGTGTGTCCTCATCCTGATGAAGCTCCTTTAGCGCTTTGACCAATTGATGTTCCGAAATCAAGGGAGTCGTATCTTTGTTCCCCGACTTGAAGCATTCGAAGGCGACCCGAGCGAGCTTTTGAAGGAATCGCTTGGGAGTCACACCGGCAAGCCCGGGATCTTCCAGCAGATCACCAAGCGTTTCGGCTTTCTCGGTCGCGGGACTGGTCGGAGCACCAGACCGATGGCGCTCAGCCCAACGGCTGAGGAGCAGATCAACGAAGTCATCCAACAATTCGGCGCGGCTATCAGGCAACTTCAACTCCCGTTGCGTGCTGTGGAGATGGGCCATCACCGTCAGCAGCAGAGGCGTCTTGGCGAGTTCACCGATTTCCGGTTTATCCTCATCGACCAACACCGCGCATAAAGCCGCCGCCCGCTCGCCGCCGACACGTTTGAGGTCTTCGTCGATCTCGCCCAGCGCGACGTACCACTTCTCGACGAACGACTGCTGTTGGGGCGTGCTCAGACCGGAGAGTTCGTATGCGGGCCAATCTTCGTGGCGGGACTTCGGTGGCCGTGCATGAGCCTCGGGGGGTACCGGCCGCCGCAGATGTATGGTGCCGCCATTCTTGAGGTGGGCATCATACGCTCGCGTCCGGCACGTGACGACAACTCGACACGCGGCCCCCACCCCAGACTGGGTAAACTTTTCGACACAATCGCGAATAAAGATCTTTCCGGTCATGGTCGGAACTTCATCGAGGCCATCCAGGAAGAAGACGGCGCGGCCTTGCCGCACCGACTGCTCGAGCGTCGGCCAGAAATCCAACCAGGAGTTGTCCTTCCGCAGGTTCTCAAACTCCGCTTGGAAATAATCCCAGAGGTGGCAGGCCTTGGCATCGGTTCGATGGGTCTGGGTCAACCAAGCGGCGAATAGACGCAGCTCGAGGCGGATCGGGATCAGCGTTGCTTCTTCCTGGGGCCATCCTTCGATTCGAGGCCACCATTCGGGGTGTCGTCCTTGGCCGCAATGGGCCAGGCCGAGCATGAGAAATCGAATGAATGTGGATTTACCGCAGCCCGGGCCGCCGTATAACACGACGTGGCGGTTGGCCGATTGGGCAACGGCAACAAGGGCGGGCCAAGGTGGGTTTTCTTGGTCCGGACGAAGCGGCCCAGGCTCGTCGATCACCAGGTCCCCGGAGCTGAAGTTCACCCGTGGCCGCTTAGTACCCAATTCATCGCTCGGTGCGAAGGTGGTATTCAGATGGACGAAGACTCGCTCAAGCTCGATCCGCTCGTCGGGATCTTCTGTGGCACGCCGAGGGTCGCCGTGATCCAACCGGTCATCTTTTTGGACCCCGCGCAGCGGGACGAACCGACAACGCTGCTCGACGTAGTTCAGGTAGGGCAAGACTTCCGGGGGCGGCGGCGGCGGCGGAACCTTGAGCTGAGTGAACAGCGGCACCCACGCTCCTTCCATTCGCGCCTCAAGATCCTGAGCCAACTTGAGCAAGGCTTCGGGATCATTGATGTCCTCTGCTTGATCTCCGAGCCGAAACAGCAAATCGGGCCGAAGACTGGAGCCTCCGGCATTAGGGTTTTTGGTTCGGAGGCATGGACGTTTGTCCTTGCCCTTGGCCCGTGAGGTTTCCCACCAGGTGTCAAATTTGGGCAGGGCTTGAAGGAGCGCCCCGAAAGGCCCGCGCTGCTTTTTGTCGCCCGATCCCGCACGATCGCGGGCGTTGGCCAGGGTCTTAAGAAAGGTATCGCCGACGGGTCTCGGCTCCAAGCGCCACCAACCCCGTTGCATCTCGGCCTTCATGGTGCCCAGCCCTTCGACCAAATCGGGGCAATCGAGGAACAGTCGGGCAGCGAGCATCGCCAGCACGAATGCGCGTAGAGATTCGGCATCTTGCTCGGCCTGAGGCCGGGTTGTTTCGTGGTCGTCGGGCTCCGCCGTCCATCGCCATTGGATCTCTACCAGCGTTTCGTCCGAATCTGGATCGACGATAAGGCGAACGGTATTGGGAGCGAGCTCGGCTGAGGGCTTTGGGGTCGATCGGGTTTTGGATTGAGTCGCCATGGTGAAGAGATGGTTCTCTCGAAATGCAGGGTCTTTCCAATGTCAAAGTGGGTACCGGACGTTCTGGGCGGATGTTACCTCTTCATGATCCCAGAGTTCCCAGGCGAACCCCAAGTGTGATCTGAGGCCGAGCGCATGGGTCAGCCGCCGTTGACTTGTGGCGGCCAAGGCGAACCAAGGCGCCCAACCCGAAAAATCCCTCGATGATCCGCCGATTTCACACGGGTCCGAGCCGTGTGCTCTAACTGCCAACCCTCGCCAACCCCAGGCTCACACCAGGCTCCGAGTCGCATGAATACTCATTGCGATTCGGCCCCGGACCGGAATCCGGGAAACAACACCGGCGGCAACCTCGGCGAGGTTCCGTCCGGTTCAACAGAACTCGGAGTTCATCCCCCTGGCCGCCAATGCCAAGTGGGATCGACTACCAAGAAACCCACCCCCCGGCGCTGCTCCGCCCAAGGGTGCCAACGCTGCCCTGCCGTTGCGCTGCAGAATCAGCGTCAACGTTATCGCCTCGCAATTGTTTTGGCTTCCGAAGAAGCGAGGTTCGTTCGAATGGGGCTCGCGAATCTGGCCGCGTCACGCCGCTTCGACCCGGAGCGGGAGGCGCGAGAGATGCAGACCCGGAGCGGTGACGTCTTACGCGGCGGCTTGGCCGCCGAGAAGGTCCGGAAGCTCCAGGAATTTGGCGACGGAAAGATCCAGCCGATCCTCACGGTATCGGGCTTCCTCCCCCTGTCGAACCTGCCACCGACTCCAGTCAGTGGCTTTTGCGACGACCGCCTGGTTGCTGAGGGAGACCTGTTGCTGCTGGGCATCTACGATCTCATGGGGGTTGAGCCGGTAGCCTACACGTTTGAGAATGCTGGCCGACTCTTCCGTAACGTCGTTCCGGCCGCGGCTGGGCAGTTGAGCAGCCACGGCTACGACCGTGAGTTGCCGTTCCACATCGATAATCCCTGCGGCTGGTTCGAAGGGATCGAAGATTCGATCGCTGAAATGAACGGCCTCATTCGCTCGCCCATCCCGCGATTGCTGGGATTTGTGGGCCTTCGTAATCAAGATGCGGCGGGCTTGCCCGTCGCGACTGAGGATCTCCCTTTCGAGCCGGTGCTCGCGCAACTCTCTCCCGAGGTGATCGCTGCGCTCGAACGACCCGAATACCAGATCGATCCACCAAGCTCGAATGACACGACTGCGCTGGCCAACGTGCCGGTGTTAGTACGCTCTGGCGACAAGACCTTCGTCCGTTTCGCTTCGGGCGGCATGACGGCCTCAACTCCCGAAGGAGCAGCGGCGTTGAGCGTTCTTTCGAACGTCTTGGAGGCCTCCGCTCATCTCGCCGAGGCGATCTCGGTGGAACCGGGAATGATTCACGTCTTCGATAACTACCGGGTGGCCCATCGGCGTCCGAAATTCGAGCCTGGCGATCTCCGAACCGCTCGCTGGCTGCGTCGCTGTTACGCGGCAAAGTCTGTTACGAACGGACGCCGTCTGGACCAGGTGAATCGCCCCAATGAATGGGCGTAATGACCGCTCCATCGGAATAAGATCAGCCGCCGGCCCGCGCTGGGGTCGGCGGCCTTCGAGCCTGATCGCTCAAATTCCGCAGTTGGGATGATCGAAAGAGAAACAATAGATGCGAAAGAAACGGAGAGCGGAACGTCAGCGCATTGGGACGCAACAAATCACGTCGTTTGATCGCGAACTAAGTACCAGGTCATCTGTTCCTTTGCTTGTCGGGAGCGCGGACGGCTCGTCCGCTCGATCGCCCCAAGGACCACGGGCCTCAGTCCGCTTCACCTCACGGAGTCGAGGTGGTCAGAACCGCTGGGGCGAGGGAATGAACTGGAGCCTGAAGAGCCGGGACAGGGCTGCGAGTCACCGACTCGCGCTCTACCAGATTCGCGTGATTCAACCCGAAGCCGGACCGCCCCGGCGCCGCTCACCGCGACGCCACTGGCGCTCGTTCCGCTTCACTTCGGCCTGAAGCAATTCCTCGGCGGACCAACCCTTTTCCTGACACCACCGGGCCAACTCCCAAAGCTGGCGGGCCGTTTCCCGACGGGATGTTCCCGGACGCGGCGGCAAGTCCTCCGCCAGACCGGCTTTACGAGCTTTCTTCCACAACTTCTGCGCCTTCATCAAGGCGGGCAGGTGCCGGGGAATACCGTCGAGAGCAGAAGGTCGTTCATGCCGGGTGCCCGCTTTTTCCGCCCGCTTGATCCGTTCCCAGTTGGCCCAGACTTGATCGACATCTTTCACCCGGGTGTCGCCGAAAACGTGGGGATGACGCCGAACCAGCTTGTCCACCAACCGCTGACAGACGGTATCGAAGTCGAAGGCTCCACGTTCGGCCGCCAGTTGGGCGTGAAAGACCACTTGAAGCAGCAGGTCCCCGAGTTCCTCGGCCAGCTCGTGGTCGTCTGCCGCTTCGATGGCGTCGAGGAGTTCATAGACTTCCTCGACGGCATGCCAGCGGAGCGTGCGGTGATCCTGCTCGCGATCCCAGGGACAACCGTCGGGTGCGCGCAGGGCGGCCATGATCGCCAGCACCTGGCGGATGGGAGGCCGCTTTCGGGAAGGGGGGCGGGGCATAAGGCGGAAGGGAAAAGAGGAAGAAAGGGTCAGAGCAGGACCAGGTCATTGCGATGTACCACTTCCGTTCGCGCCGGCGGATGACTCGCTAGGTCCACGGCAGCGAGCTGAGCCAAGCCGCGGGCAAATTCGTGGCCCTGGCTGTCTCTGATACGCACCACATCTCCGGCCATGAACGGACCTTCGACCCGCGTGATACCCGGGGCCAGCAGACTGCGTCCCTGCTCCAACAACGCCCGGCGTGCCCCGTCATCCACTACCAGCGTTCCCTTCGGCAGGTCGAAAAAGGCAATCCAACGTTTGCGACTGGGAAGGCGGCTCGAGACGGGCCGGAACAGGGTCCCTTCGGGTTCACCGGCGAGAATGCGGGACAGCACGTCGAACTTCCGGCCCGAGGCGATCACCAGCGGAATACCGGAGCGCACAACAATCTTCGCCGCCTGAATCTTCGTGGCCATACCCCCCACCGCCGTGGCCGTGGTGGTGCCTTTGGCCAAACCCTCGATCTGCCCGTCGATCCGCTCCACCGCCGACAACAGGTGGGCATCCGCGCGGCCGAAGTTCCGCATCAACCCGTCGGTCGTGGTAAGGATCACCAGCAGATCCGCGGGCAGCAGCGCGGCGACCAGGGCCGACAGACGGTCGTTATCCCCGAACTTCAGCTCGGTCACAGAGACGGCGTCGTTCTCGTTGATGATGGGAATCACGCCGCTCTTGAGCAGCGTGGTGAGGGTGTTCCGGGCATTGAGGTGCCGGGCGTGATCGGCCAGGTCATCGTGCGTCAGGAGCACCTGGGCGACGGCGAGTTCGTAATGGCGGAACAATGATTCGTACATCGCCATCAGGCGGGTCTGGCCGATGGCGGCACAGGCCTGAAGTTCCGCCAGGTGGGATGGTCGGCGCTCGAAACCCAGGGTCCCCATACCGGCGCCCACAGCCCCCGAAGTGACCAGAATCACTTCGCGTCCGCCGGTACGCAGGGCGGCCATCTGCGCGACCAACTGGGTAAGCTGAAGGGGGTCGAGCCGCTTGCGGGCGTCGGTCAGGACGCCGGTGCCCAACTTGACTACCAATCGTCGGACGGATGACAGCGGAGGAGAACGCACGGGAGGCGGTTCGTAGCAAACCCGAGGGGCAAACGTCGAGTTTGGGCAGCGAAGGTGCTTCGGCCGGGGCGCATCTTGAGTTTGTCCTTACCGGGACGGCGATCGGAAGCAGGGGCGAAAGCTCCAAGCTCCAAAACCCAAGCTTCAACCGCCCGGTTCCCGTCCTGCCCCCGCCGAGCTAGGCTGCCAACCGGGCGGGAGAACTGGGGACGTTTGGACGTTGGTCCTTGGAGCTTCTTTGGAGCTTGGGTTTTGGAGCTTGGAGCTTCACCGGGGAGTGATCCTGCGGGCGAGCCGCCCGCGCTCCGGCCGGTAAGGACAAACTCAAGAGGCGCCCCTGCGGACGGGATCAGGCAATGATGCCCTCGACGACCTCGCCGGGCGCGATAGGAATGGGGCGTTGCTGGTGATTGATCACCTCGGTGTGCGGATCGATGCCCAGGAGATAAAACATCGTGGCGGAAAGATCTTCGGGCCGGACCGGCTTCTCGGCGGGGTACATGCCGTAACGATCACTCGCACCGTACACGAATCCGCGTTTCACGCCTCCGCCCGCCAGCAGCGTAGTGTAACAGTGCGGCCAGTGGTCACGGCTGGTTTGCTTGTTCAGCTCGGGGGTACGGCCGAACTCGCCCATCCAGATCACCAGTGTTTCGTCCAGGAGCCCACGTTCATCCAGATCGGTCAGGAACACCGGCAAGGTCTGATCGGTCAGCGGCAGGTGGTATTTCTCCACGATGGGATACATATGGGTGTTGTTGAACCCGTGCGTGTCCCAACCACCCTTTTCGGTACTCTGACCACCAATCGTGTCGCTGAAATAGACCGTAACGAACTTCACCCCGGCCTCGACCAGTCGCCGGGCGAGAATCAAGCCCTGGCCGTAAGTGGAGCGGCCGTAACGTTCGCGGAGTTTCTCCGGCTCGCGGGACAGGTCGAAGGCGCCCCGCAGCCGGTCGCTCTGGAGCATGGCCAACGCCCGGTCATAGTACGCGTCGATTCCCCGGGCCGCGGCGCTGTGATCCAGCAGACGCGACTGGGTGTCGATCAGGCGCTGGAGTTCCCGGCGGGCGGTGAGCCGTTCGAAGCTGACTCCGTTGGGCAGGCTGAGCTCGGGCAGACTGAAGTCGGGGGCATTGGGATCGCGCAGGACCAGCAGCGGATCGTGTTCCTTGCCCAGGAAACTGGCGTGCTGCCCCGGAGTGATCGAACCGTCGCGGCAAACATGGGGATACGCTACGAACGTCGGCAGTTCGCCCTGCACCGGCGCCAGGGCATCGACCACCGAGCCATAGGCCGGCGCGAGGTCGAACGAGTCGCGCAGCCGAATGTCGTCCACCGGCGGCGCGTGCCCGGTGAGCGCGTAATAGCTGGCCGAGTTGTGGTTGACCATCTTGTGAGTCATGGACCGGATCAGCGTGACCTTGTCCATGACCTTGGCGACCTCGGGCAACCGCTCGCTTACCTGAATGCCGTCCGCACTGGAGGAAATCGGCTGGTGCGGGCTGCGATATTTTTCCGGCGCGTCCGGTTTGAGATCGAACATGTCGATGTGGGACGGCCCGCCGAACTGGTAGAGGAAGATGACCGACTTGGCCCGCGCCTTGATCTGGGCGGCCTGACCTTCGTAAGCAGAGATGGCTTCCGCCGCACTGAGCTGCCCCTGCCACAGTCGCGGCAGAGTAAGCCCCAGCAGGCCCAGTCCGCCCACCCGCAGAAGATGCCGGCGGGAGAACGTTTCGGCGTGGAAACCCGGACAAGCGGAAGGATTCATACCGTCAAAGCAGTTCGATAAGGCCGTCCCACTTCGTACAGACGGTCCTTCAAGGTGGGATCAAAGTCGGAATGGGCGCGGTTGATCCGCTCGATGGCCGGCCGGATGATTTCGACGCGGGGATCGATGTCGCGTCCCCACAGTTCGCGCCAGAGAATCCGGGTGTTCATCAACATGTCGCCGACCTGCCGTTCTTCGTCGAACCGCGGCCGGTAGAGATCAACCGCCTTTTGCAAATGGAGGCGAAACTCCGCTTCGGTTGGGTGTCCCGTCTTCTGCACGACCACCCGGAAAGCGTTCAGGTCCTTTTCCTCGAGACGCTGCAGCTTGCTGACCAGGACATCCCACGGATGGACGAAGCGGAAGAGATGACCGTGCCGGCGGACTTCGATGGCGCGGGACCGCCAGTCAAAGGTGCTGCGAAACGCGCGGGGATCGCAGACCTGGAGGTAGAATTCGGTCTGTTCCTGGCCGAGCCCTTGTTGCTCCACAAACTGCTGCAAACTGACGAAACGATCCTCGGAGTCGGGAAACAAATCCACATCCTGACTCAGAAAGCCGGCGTCGATGAACAACTGAAGCGGACTCGATCCGAAAACCGTGATGTCGAGCACCGGTTCCCGGGGAAGGATTCGGGCCAGCAGGTCAAGCCTCTGCGCAGCGGGAGTTCCCCAATTCAAACTTTCGGCCTCGTAAACCATAAATTGCTTGCTGGATGAGTCGTGACGTCACTCCCCGGTCCTCCGCCAGTACCCGGGCGATTCGAATATCCCGCGCCGTCGCGCGGCCCGCGTCGTGCCGCAAGAGGATCCGCGCGGCAATGCGCGATTTGCGCCAGCAGCGATCCAAGGTTGGGCGGCGGTCTTGCGACATGTCCGTAAATTGTCCGGGACGTTGGATGGGGTCAAACCAGCATTCGGCTGGTTCGAGCGCAACTTGAGTTTGTCCTTAAAGCCGCGGGCCGAGCCCTTCCTCAAGCTCCAAAGGCCAAGCTCCAAGCTCCAAATAAGCTCCAAGTTCCAACGTTCAAGCGCCCCCCAGGACCTCGCTTTCTGGGAAGATTCGAGCGGAGCCCGGGTGTTGGGAGCTTGGGGATTTGGAACTTCTTTGGAGCTTGGACCTTGGATTTTGGAGCTTCCCCTGGAGCTTCCCACCGACAGGCGAGCCGCCTGCGCTCCCGTCTCCTGTCGGAAGGACAAACTCAAGAGGCGCCCGGCTGGCTTAGCCGTCGCCATACATTTCAGAGATCAATCGACGCAATTTCTCGGCCGCCGACGGCATAAGGGCATCCACCCGTTTGCCCAACCGGGACTGGCTGATGGTGCGAATCTGGTCCACGGCCACTTCGGCCGGCTTGCCCGCACTCCTGATCTGAATCCGGCTGCGCCAGCGGGGATGCAACCTGATGGTCAACGGGCAAACCACCACGGTTTCCAATGCTGCATTCATTTCGTCCGAACTGACGATGACCACGGGACGCGGTTTCGCCATCTCGGCACCGTGCGACGGATCGAGCCTGGCCAGCACAATGTCGTAACGCTTAAAGATCACGCAGTCCGTCGCCCGTGGTGGTGTCCAGGTCCGACCAGTCCTCCCGTTCCGCAGCCATCTCCTTGAAGGTCTCCGCCCAGGACAGCTTCTTTTCCCGCACGGGCCTGAGAACGAGTTCGTCGGACTTCTCCTCCAGAAGCACTCTCCGGATCATGCCGTACTTCTTGAGCACGCCGGCGGGCAGCCGGATGCCCCGGGAGTTGCCAATCTGGCACAGCGTGAGTTCGTGCGTTTTCATGTAATTACCGTGGCCACATTGCGTTAGCCTCAGCAAGCTGAATCAGTGCCTTAAGACGAATTCCTTCGCGTTCAGCAAACTCCACAGGATATCCTCCAGGACCGCCCGCCGATCAGCCGCCTCTTCCAGGAGCGAAATCAGTCGCTTAGACTCCGTTGCTGAGGGCGGCCGGGTCAGCGCACTCCAAAACAAGTCGTCGAGCATCTCTGGCGCCGATTGGCCGGACTCCAGCAACGCCGTGAGACGGTTATCTTCCGCACTAATGAACTCCTGCACCGTGGGTCCGCTGATCAACGCGAAAGCCTGGGTCATCGCCGGTTCACTGGCGCGTTCACATTCACTGGGAACCTGCCGGGGCGGTTTGCCAAACGTTACCAGGAACTGATCGAGCGGCGCACGGTCCCGCCGGCCCCCGGTCTTCAACAGCGGCATCTGGCCCGCGCGGGTCCCTCGGGGAAATCCGCTGAAATCCAGCGGGACTCCCGCGACCTGGCTTTGCGCGTCGAGCAGTTGCTCCGCCGTCAACCGCCGGACCACCGTGTGCGAATAGTTCACCGCGTCTTCCTCCGTGCCGCGCGCGGGGCGGGACGATGTCTGGTAAGTCCGGGAATTCATTACCAGCCGGATCACCCGGCGCAGGTCGAAGCCGGAACGGACCAACTCCCCGGTGAGTGCCTCCAGCAGCGCGGGATGCGAGGCGGGGTTCGTGAGGCGGAAATCGTCGATGGGTTCGACCAATCCGCGGCCCATCAGATGGAACCAAATCCGGTTGGCCTGAACGCGGGCGAAGAGCGGGTTGTCGCCGGAGGTCAGCCAGACCGCGAGGGAATCCAGTTCGGTGGGACCAGTGACGGCATTGGTCGGCCAGGAGAACCCCGGGTCAGGGAGAGAGGAAGGCGTGTTGGTACCCGCGGTTTCGACCGGTTCACGGCCCCCGAGGAACCGGGGTACGGCCGTCTCACCCGTCCGTGGATTCCGGTGGTAGCCCAAGTCCTTCACGAACACGATTTGCTCGCCCTTGAACTCGTGACTGTCGTTGTCATCGCGCCGCCGGTTCTCCAAAACTTGGTAATCCACCCGGGCGAACAAGGCCGTCCAATCGTGGTAATCGTCCTGCGTCCAGCGCTCATAGGGATGGTTGTGGCATTGGGCACACTGCAACCGGGTGCCGAGCCAGACCTGAGCGGCGGCTTCCGCACGCTCAATGGGAGTACGGAGGTTGCGGTAATAGTTGGCCGCCGGGGTGGCGTACGTGCTGCCCCGTGCGGCAATGAGTTCCCGGGCAAACTGATCCAACGGCTGATGCGCGGCCAACGAGGCGCGGATGGATTCGTAGAACTGACGCGCTCCCTTTTCATCCAGCGTCCGTTCGTCCAGACGGAACAGGTCGGCCCATTTGAGCGCCCAGTACTCGGCGAATTCCGGACGTTCGAGCAGCGTGTCCACCAACCGCGACCGCTTGTCTTTGCGCCGATCCGCCACGAAGCCACGGGCTTCCTCGGCCGTGGGCGGTATCCCCAGCAGGTCCAGATAGGCACGTCGGGCGAATTCACCGTCGGAACAGGGCTCGGCCGGGTTCATCCGAAGTTTCCGCAGCTTGTCGAAGACCACGAGATCCACGGCATTGGTGGACGACGGAAACTGGCGGCGACGGTACTCCGGCCGCGGAGGAACAAAGGCCACCGAGACCGGCGCCTGCTGATCCAGGTAGCGCACCATGACCGTCGTCTCCCCAAACTGCTGGCGGGAAATGAGTCCCTGGGGAGAGACACTGGCGATAGCCACGTTGACGGTCTCATAGACCGCCAGGGGGGTCACCTCACGTTCCTCGCCATCCACGAAGCGAGCCCGCACCTGGATCGGCAAGCGGTCGGTCGGGGCGTTCACGAACTGTTCACGCGGAGTAACGGCCAGACCGACCAGCCGTGGTGCCTCCCGGTCATCCGGAGCCCGCGCCGCAATCCAGCGTCGCAACAAATCGTACTCGGGAGATTCGGGAGAAAAACGAAGGCCGCCCTCATGCGCCACCTCGGCAGTGGGCTTGAGCAACAGCAGACTTTGGGACGGGTTGCTGAAGTCCAGGCGCCGGCCGGCCAGTCCGGTCGTCAACGTCTGGTAATCCGCGTCCGGATCCTCACCCCGCAAAGACAGCTTGAATCCGCCCTTCCCCGCCCGGTTGCCATGGCAGGGACCGCTCGCGCACCCGGCCTTGGACAGAACCGCCATGACCTCCCGCCGGAACGACACCGGCTCCTCGGCCCCCAGCAGACGGACCGCCAGCAGGATCCCCAGGCCGGGCAGCAGAAGAAGTCGGATGGATCCCCAAGCAGGCATGATGACGGAATGAAGCCATCAAACGACGAGAGGCGCCACCCGGTTCTTCAGCCGAGAGGTGTACCGCAGACATTTCCTGTCGGCTGTTCCGCAGGTTTTTAACCTGCCCGACCGCGAATCAACGCCGGCCGCGAAACCCACCCATTACTTCCGCAATTCCGTCATCTGTCGGTTGACTCCATTGACCGGTGCCACGGGCGAAACCGGAACCGCCAGTTGATGGGCCGCGAAGGCCAGGCGGTCGGCGCTTTCTTCGATGATCTTCGAGGTCGGTTTACCCGCCCCGTGTCCGGCCCGGGTCTCGATCCGGATCAACACCGGATTCTGGCAGTCCTGCACGGCCTGGAGTTGGGCCGCGAACTTGAAGCTGTGCGCCGGAACCACCCGGTCGTCGTGGTCCGCGGTGGTAATCAGCGTGGGCGGATAACAGGTGCCAGGACGAAGATTGTGATACGGCGAATAAGCATAGAGCGCCTGGAATTCCTCCGCATGGTCGCTGCTCCCGTAATCACTCACCCAGGCCCAGCCGATGGTAAATCGATGGAAGCGGAGCATGTCCAACACCCCCACGGCCGGCAGACACGCACCAAAAAGATCCGGCCGTTGGACCAGACTGGCGCCGACCAGCAGCCCACCGTTGCTGCCGCCCGAGATGGCGAGGCGTTTGGGAAGGGTGTAGCGGTTCGCCACCAGCCATTCCGCGGCACCAATGAAGTCATCAAAGACGTTCTGCTTGCGCAGCTTGGTGCCGGCCTGGTGCCATTCCTCGCCGTATTCCCCACCTCCGCGCAGATTCGGAACGGCATAGACCCCGCCCAGTTCCATCCACAGCAGGTTGGCCGGAGAGAAGGCCGGGGTAAGGGAGATGTTGAACCCGCCGTAGCCATACAGAAGCACCGGCGCCGGCCGGTCGAACGCCAGGTTCTTCCGGTGACTGAGGAACATCGGAATCCGTGTTCCGTCCTTGCTGGTGTAGAAAATCTGGCGAGTCGTGTACTCCGAGGGATCGAAGGGCAGGACCGGCGACTTCCATACCGACGTTTCACCGGTGGCAAAGTCATACCGGAGAAATTGCGCCGGCGACGTAAACGAGGTGAACGCAAAGAAGGTTTCCTGCGCCTCCTGCCGACCGGTAAATCCCGACACCGTTCCCAAGCCCGGCAGGGGCATCGCTCGCTCCAGCCGGCCGTCCAGGTGATGGAGGTTGACCTCGCTCCGCGCGTCGCGCAGGTACAACGCGATAAACCGTCCGCCCACCAGCCTGACCGCCTGCAACGTGGCGTCCCCCTGGGGAATGATCTCCTTCCAATGAGCCGGTTCCGGCCGGTCCACCTCGACCGCAATCAGCCGCCCGCGCGGTGCGTCGAGATCGGTCAGGAAAAACAGGGTGCTGCCCTGATTGCCGACGAAGTTGTAGCTGGCGTCAAACGCGTCGAGCAGCGGGCGGACGGTCGCATCCGGGCGGGAAAGTTCCTTCAAATAGACCCGGTTGCGGGTGTCGGTCCCTTCGGTGACGGGAATGACCAAATACCTTCCGTCCTCAGTGGTCGCTCCGGTGAAACCCCAGTTCGGATGGTCTTTCCGCTCGTAGATCAGGACATCCTCGCTTTGCGGGGTTCCGATCCGATGAAAGTAGAGTTTTTGGAATTCGTTGACCTTGCTGAGCGACTCGCCCTCGGGCGGGGCATCGTAGCGCGAATAGAAAAATCCCGTACCGTCCGTGGTCCAGCCGCAGGAGGAAAATTTGACCCAGTTCAGGACATCCCCGGTGTCCTGGCCGGTCGCGATATCCTTCACCCTCCATTCCTCCCAATCCGATCCGGCCACCGATACGGCATAGGCCACCATCGTACCGCCGTCATTCGGCGTGTAGGACTTCAACGCGACCGTGCCATCGGCCGAGAGGGTGTTGGGATCCACCAAGACTTCTGGTTCACCGGTCAGCGAGCCGGCGGAATAGAGTACGCTCTGGTTTTGCAACCCCTGAATTCGGGTGAAAAAGTAGCGCGAACCTTCCTTCAACGGAACGCCATAGCGGTCATAGAAGAAGAGTTCGGTCAGCCGCTGGCGCAGAGGTTCGCGCTCGGGAAGCCGCTCCAGGTAGGCGAACGTCACTGCGTTCTGCGCTTCGATCCAGGCCCGAGTTCCCGGGCTGTTCTCCTCTTCCAGCCAGCGATAGGGGTCTGCAACGGGCGTGCCGTGGTACGTATCAACCACATTGGTGGTAGCGGAGACGGGGTAATTCAATGACGGATGGTTCACAGTGGGAGGAGAAACGCAGCCCGGCGCCAATGTCACCAACACCACGGAGGCACCCAGTGCGAGGCCGGAAATCCAGCGGAGTTTCATCGGCCCCGAGTTAGTCCGGGAAGGGACCGTTTGGGCAAGCGGCGGTTTAGCCAGAATGAAGGGGAGGCGAAAACTCCAAATGCCAAGCTCCAAGTTCCAAAGAAGGGTGGACCTCCAAAATCCGGACGTGAATCGA
>CAYYSX010000145.1:0-1539 GCA_964474315.1 uncultured Verrucomicrobiota bacterium
GCCGCGGTTCGACCACCGGCCAGACGCCAGCGTTGGTGAGGGCGGCGCGGGCGGCACGGCCATACGGAGCGGTCAGCGGATTGGCGATGGCCACCCGACGGATGGCGTCGTTGGTCAGGATCGATAGCCCCTGTTCGACCGGCACGTTGGTGCGGGTGGTCCAGAGCACCAGGTGCCCGATGGCGTAGGTGAACAGGGTGTTGGTGTCCGCCAGTCCCAGCCGGGCCAATTCCCGCGGAAATTCGTGGTCCGCCGACAAGAACACGTCGAAAGGCGCACCCTGTCGGAGCTGGGCAAAGAGACTACCGGAAGCGCCGGTGCTGACGCGGACGGACGATTCGGGGTGGGTTTGGGAGAATGCGTGATTGAGTTCTTCCAAGACGAAGACGAGGTCCGACGCTGCGGCTACCGCGACTTCCCCACCCCAAGCCCGAAGTGGCAGGAAGGTCAGGAGCAACCCGAGGATCAGGCCGATCCCCGAGGGGTGAAGTCCCGGACGCCGTGGACGGGAAGCCATGGGCTGCGTCCGGCTAAGAGGAGCCTGACCGAACCAGGGATGGTGGCGCGACGCACCACAGCCAAGTGGAACGAGACGCTTCATGAACCCGCTCCTTCCTCCAGCCCTTCCGGCCACGTGTCCTCCGGCTCATACCCCAGCCTCTGTCGCGCCGCCGTCAGATCGAATTGCTCGCGATACTTTGGCCGGCTGGTCGCGGCGATGACCAAATGCCGAATCGTGGCCGGGGCCTCCACTGCCCGGGCCAGGACGCGTCCGGCATCCCCGGGACTCAAATAGATATCCTGCGACCACTGTTCGGAGGCAATCTCCTCTTCCTGCGCCTGGGTCCGGGGGCACCAGCCCAACCGAACGGTAATGACACTGAGCCCGTGCTGTTCGGCGAAGCTGCGTCCGATGCCTTCCAGGAACACTTTGGTGGCGGCATACCACGCGCGGGGGCTGGGTGGGTCGTCCGGCCGGACTGGGATTTCGCCGTGGGTGCGTTGCCACCAATTCACTTGGGAAGAACTGGCGAGGATCAGCCGCTGCAATCCCGCCTGCCGCGCGCTTTCGAGGACGTGGTAAACACCGATCAGGTTGTTGGGCAGAAGCTCCGTCAGAAAGTCGGCGTCCTCGGGAGTGGCGGCCAGGTGGACGAGGCAGTCCATGCCGATCATCGCCCGTTCCAGCGCCCCACGATCGGTGAGGGTTCCCATCAGGAACTCGGACGTGCCGGCGCCTGGGACCCGGTCAAAGCCGCGCACGTGGTGGCCGCGCCGCACCAGTTCGGTGACGGCGGCGCGACCAATCCGCCCCGAAGAACCGGTTACCAGAACCGAAGACATGCCGACATGCTTCGGAAGAAGCGGCTGCCGCTTCAATCACGAAGGTCTCCGTTGGCCCGTTCTGGAGCGACCGGGGCTCACGGACGTCGCCGCGTTCCATCCCCGGTAGGGCCGCCGCGCGGCGGCGGTCTCGGGAGCGCGGACGGCTCGTCCGCTCGAATTTCGTGGAGCCGGAAAAACGCAGCGCAGGTGGTG
>CAYYSX010000145.1:1639-14693 GCA_964474315.1 uncultured Verrucomicrobiota bacterium
AACACAAAGTGCCAGGTCACGAGTCCACTGCGGCTCCATCGGCAACGCTGACCTGGCTGCCCTCGCCGGTTTCGAGGCCCTGACTGGTGACCTGGCACTTTCGGAGCCGTGGCACTTTCGGAGCCCATCGATTGAACATGGTGTGGGTTCCGTGGCCGCATCGCTTCCGATCCAATCGCACATCAAAAATCCCCCCTTCCGTTTCTCGCTCCAGGTTCGAGCGGACGAGCCGTCCGCGCTCCCGTCGGCGATCCGAAGGATAATATCAAGACGTGTCCTATCGCTCTCGCGAACGTGACATTCAGAACCCTCATTGATATTTTTAGGTCATGGCTCAGGCAGGCACCTCCCTGGCTCGCCTTCATCCTGCCGTTTGGCTCCTGGTTGGCGCGGTTGCGGGGTATGCGGGTCGCGCCTGGATTGACCGGGATACGCCGGAATTCGCGCCGCCGCCCCGGGGGAGCCTCCCTACGCTCCCCAGGGGAGAGACGCCCTCCGTCCCCGTCGGCCTGCCAACCTCGCCTGCTTCCAACGGCAGTTCCCTGATGGAACTGGGCCGTCTCTCACGGCGGACCGGGCTCATCTCGACCTCGAGGCGATCCTGGCGCAAATCCGCAGCCTTTCCGCCGACGAGTGCCGGCCAGCGCATGAGCTTCTTTCCCGCCTTCCGGGCCCGGACCGCGACGCCGCCCTGCGCGCTCTGAGCCGTCACTGGTGCGCGCTCGACCCCGCAGGGGCCGTGGCCGCTGCCGAAAAAATGCCTGACCCAAAGTTTTGGCAAACCCTTCTCCAGGCGGCGGCCGAGGTCCTGGCGCCGCGTGACCCGGACGTTGCCTTCGGAATGATTTCCGGCGCCCGGAACGTTTTTTTCCAAGCCACCGCTGCCCACGCCATGCTTCCAGTGCTGGCCAAAGCCAATCCGGACCGCGCCATCGCCTTCCTCGCGGCCCATCCCGAATTCCTGGGCTATCACAATGTGTACGGCGCTGTGGCTAAGGCCATCGCGCAGGGGTCCCCGGAACAGGCACTGGCTTGGGCCGCGTCCATTCCCGCGGAAAAGGCCCGCTCCGAAGCGGCGAAACAAGCTTGGACGGCCTGGGCTGGGACGGATCCCGTGGCCGCCGCGGCCGCCTTAAAGGCCACCGCCGGGGCCAAGATGGACGAGGACGTTTACGGCACCCTCAGTCGTTCCTGGAGTGCCCTGGATCCCCTGGCCGCCCAGCAATGGATTGAGTCGCTGGCGGACGCCCGGGCCAAGGCCGAGGCCTGGGCTCATTTTGAGCCACGTTGGGAGTTGCTCGCGCCTGAGGATACGCTGCGGTTGGTCGAGTCCATCGGGTCTGCCAAGGATCAAGCGGAGGTGGCCTCACGGATTGCCTCGGAAATGAGCCAGGAGAATGTTGCCGCTGCCTTGTCCTGGGCCGAACGCCTGCCGGTTGGGCAGGCCCGCCACCAATCGCTCCGGCGTGTTTTCGAGGAATGGACCGTCCGCGATCCCAACGCGGCGGTCGCCTACGCCGCGGCCTTGCCGGACGAAGCCGATCGCTCCGAAATCCTCCACCGTTCAGTGGCCATCTGGAGCGTACTGGATCCCGAAGCATCGTTCGCCTGGGCCGGGGCGATGCCGCCGGGCTCGGACCGGGACGCCGCCGCCAGCGAGGCAATCGACGCTCTGAACCAGTTCGATCCCGGGAAGGCGTTGGCCTGGATCAGCCTCATTGAAAACACCGGCAAACTCGGCCATTCCGCTGGTGAAATCGCCGGGCAATGGTCGCAGATCGACGGCGCGGCGGCGGCGCAGTGGGCCGGGCAATTGCCCCCGGCCGCCCAGGCGCAAGCCGTCTCCGCCGTGGCCCGGAATTGGGCCTTTGCCGACCACGAAGCGGCCGGCCATTGGGTCAACTCCATGCCCCAGGGTGCGCCCCGGGATTCGGCCGTTGCGGCCTATGTCTCCGTCATCGACGGAATCGATATCGGCATGGCCACCCGTTGGGCCGTGTCTATCGAGGAATCCGACCTGCGGAATCAAACCGTCTCCGGCGCTTTCCGGCGCTGGCTGCGCGAGAATCCCGAACCGGCCCGGGAATGGTTCGAGGCCGCACCCCTGGACGCTCCGCTCCGCGAGCAACTGTCCCAATCCCTTAGCGAGCTGCACAATTCGACCGGTGGCGACGCTCAACCCTGATGGACCGCCACGAGGGATGGCGCGCTGCGCCGTCCCCGCCCGCAGGGCGGCCTTGGGTCGGGTGGGGGGGCGAAGAACTTAACGCCTCACTGGCCCGGTTACGTCACCGGATGTAAAAGTTCTAAGATTCGGGGAAGAAAACGTCAGTGCCGGGTTTCCGCGGGCGGTGCGGGTGAGGCCTTGGGAACCAGGCTGGAAAGCTCCCGGGCGGTGGCGAGAATGTGAACCACGAGGCTCAGTCCCAACAGCGCCAGAAGACCGGCCAGCACCAGGGGAAAACGACGGGGCACCGGCGTGTCGGGACCCAGATGCTCAAGCTGACTGATATAACGCTGATGCCGGATGGACGACGCAACGATGATCAACACCCCGAACAGCAGCAACAACGCGCCGCTCCAGTTCGAAGCGGCCGTACTCACCGGAATCGCCTGCCCCCGCACCATCATGATTTCGTCGAGAAAGAAGCGCAGCTTGGCCACCACCAGACCGAAGCCCATCAGCGCGATGCCCGTACGAATCCAGGCCAGCAACGTTCGTTCCGCGGCGAGATAAATGCGCGGATCAACCGGCGGCGAAGGCGAAGGGGACGCCGGGCTCATGGCGCCTTGGCCGTGAGGAATTCCCGCAGCGTTGCGCGATCGCGGGTGGGCGGCTGGCAGGCCGTCCCGGTGCAGCAGTAAGCCTGCGTGAACGACTCGTTCACGGGCAACGTGCGCGCGAAGGCTTCCACCGGACCGGCGTTGCCGAGAACGACCTTGTGCGGCTGAAAGACGCTGTGTGCCGCACGAAGCAGCCCTTTCGTGTCGTCACCCTTGAACGGGCCGGCCAGCACGATCCGCCGCGGCTCTTGCAGAGCGAAGTCGAGCGCCAGCAGCAAATGCGGCACCGCTTGCGGGAACTGGTGCAGCCGCTGCGCCAACAGGCGGATCGCCTTCTCCGCCGCCGCGCGCCAGTCCTGACGGTCCGCGATGGCCGCCAGGCGGAGCAAGGTCAGCGCCGCGACACTATTGCCGCTGGGTTCGGCCCCGTCGTAGTCCTCCTTGTAGCGCAGCAGCAGATGCGGCGTGTCGGCGGTGGCCTGCCAGAAGCCGCCGGCCTCCGGATCGTGGAAGCGTTTCATCATGGCCTCCGCCAGCTCCACCGCGAATTGCAAATGCCGCGGATCCACCGTCGCTTCGTAGAGATCCGTCACGCCGGCCAGGAGGTTCGCATAGGCATCCAGCAACTGAACTTGATCACGCTCGCCGTCGCGCCAACGGCTGTACAACGTCTGTGTCGCCGGATCCCACAGCTTCTCCCGGAGGAACGCCACGTTCTGCTCGGCTAATTCCTGAAATTCCAGCTCCCCCAGAATCACCGCCGCGCGCGCCACCGCCCCCAGCATCAGGCCGTTCCACGAGGTCAGCACCTTGTCATCCAAATGCGGTCGGACGCGCTTGGCCCGGGCGGCCAGCAGTTTGCCTCGGGCCGACTCCAGCAACGGCTTCTCGGCGTCGGTTAGTTTGGGATCGACGACGCTCAGCACGTTCTGCTGCCGGAGCGGTTGTGGATCCGAATGGTCCAGGAAGTTGCCGTCCTCCGTAACGCCAAAATAGCGCACCGCCACCGCCAGCTCTTCGGGTGTCAATAGCGCTTTGAACTCGGCCAGCGTCCAACAATAGAACTTGCCCTCCTTGCCTTCGCTGTCCGCGTCTTCCGCGGAAAAGAATCCGCCGCCGGGATGACGGAGGTCCCGAGCAACATAGCGGATGATGCCCCGCGCCACGTCGGCGTGCCGGGCTTCGCCGGTGGCCAGATGCGTGTCGAGGTACAACTGCACCAACTGGGCCTGGTCGTAGAGCATCTTCTCGAAATGCGGCACCAGCCACCGTTCATCGACGGAATACCGGGCAAACCCGCCGCCCAATTGGTCGTACATACCGCCCGCCGCCATGGCGTCGCAGGTATGCTGGACCGCTTGTCGGGCCTCGGCGTCGCCAAATCGCTTCGCGTAACGCAGCAGGTAGAGCGGTTGGCTGGGCCGGGGAAATTTGGGCGCCGTCCCGAAACCGCCGTGGGCCGGATCATACTCGTGCAGAAAGGTCTGGCCGGCGCCGTGCAATTCGCGTTCCCCGGCAGGGAAGGCGTTGTTGGCGTCGTAGTTCGCCATCGACTGGAGCCGGGTGGTGATATCCGCCGCGGAAGTGACGACGTCCTCCCGCTGGGATTTCCAGAGTTCCGCGATGCGGTTGAGGACCTGGGTGAAGCTGGGGCGTCCGTATTTGGCCTCCGGTGGCCAGTAGGTGCCGCCGTAAAACGGTTTCAGATCCGGGGTCAGGAACACGTTCAAAGGCCATCCCCCGCCGCCGGCCGTGGCCTGGACAAAGGTCATGTAAATCTTGTCCACGTCGGGTCGCTCCTCGCGGTCGAGCTTGATGCTGACGAAGTGTTCGTTGAGGAGTTGGGCGGTGGCTTGGTCTTCGAACGACTCGCGTTCCATCACGTGGCACCAGTGGCAAGTGGAGTAACCGATGCTCAGGAAGATGGGACGGTCCAGTTCCTTGGCCCGGGCGATGGCCGCCTCCCCCCACGGATACCAATCGACCGGATTGTGCGCGTGCTGGAGCAGGTAAGGGGATTTTTCCCGGGCCAGACGGTTGGGGGACGGGGTGGAGGTGGGCGTGGCATTCATGACCGGAGCGTCGAAGCTCAAAGCTCAAAGTTCAAAGCTCAAAAAGAAGCTCCAAGCTCCAAATCCCAAGTTCCAAATAAGCTCCAAGTTCCAAGACTCGCGCCAGGCCGGCGATGTCGTGTGGGCTCGTGAAAGGCGCGGCGCGGGGCTTTTCCTTGGGATTTCTGGATTTGGAACTTTTTTGGAACTTGGAGCTTGGGATTTGGAGCTTCTTTTGCGCTTGGAACTTCCTGTTCATTCCCCCGCATTTCCCTCCGACGTCGATGTCGTCTCCTTCGCTTCCTTCGCCTGAGGGGCGAACTTGCCAAGGACCGACTGGTTGGACAACGGAGCCGGGAGGAATCGGTTCAAATCACCCACGTACCACTTGTAGCACCCGAACAGCACCAGCAGCACCACCACGTAGAAACCCCAGGGCCGGCGCTTTTCGGCGAAGGGATCGCTGGTGTCAGACTGCGATCCGGGCGGAAGTTTGGCCACGCCGGTGAGGGTGGTTCCGAAGGGCACATTGACCTTGGCGCTGGAATTGACCGCCCAGCCGTTGGCGTCGAGGAGGGGACCCAGGTTGCGTTTGCGCAGCTTGATGTAAGCGAGAATGAGCGAGGGACCGGAAATGAGCAGGATGACCGCGATGAACGCGCCGACAATGGCCAGCGGCCCGAGTTGGATAATGCCGGTGAGGTAACCAATCAGGGCGGTGCAGAAAGCGCCGATCGCGCCGAACGCGACTCCCAGGGCGGCGACAGTTCCGACATCGATCTTCTTGGGCGCGGGGGCGGCGGCGGCCGGATCAGCATTGGCGGTTGCCGTGGCTGCGGCGGCCAGCTTTTCAGTGGACGCGGCATCGGCGGCGGCGGCGCGCTTGCTGATCTGTTCCTCGATGAAGCGGACGAACTTCTGGTACGGAGACCAAAACGCCTGACGGAGGCTGATGGGGTTGTCGATGATCTTGGTGATGGTGGCGTCGTAGTCGCGGCCCTTGCGGTCGTAGAACAGACCGTTCCGTCCGACCATCAGGTTGTCACTGTCGCCATCGGTGAAGGCCGCCACGATGGACAGCTTTTCTCCGGTGCCTTTGCGAACACAGTCGCAGTAGGCGAGGTAGGTTCCCGCCAGCGCGGCCATGGTGGCGTGGGCGCCGACGTCCGCGACGTGGAGCGTGAGCGTACAGGAACGTTGGTCCAGGAACAGGGTTCCGGCTTGGAAAATGGCCGGTTCGCCGCCGTCGTAGAGATCCTGGAAGTTCACGAAATTGACGCAGAGCCGGTAGAGGTCGCGGTGATAGCGAATCAGCCGGTCCACGTTGGCGATGGCGTTGGCATTGGCCTCTTCGGCTTTGTCCCGAGCCAGCAGCGCGGCCAGGGCCTCACGCGCCGGCGCCGCGAGAATGGCGCGGACGCGGGCGATCCCGAGTTTCTCGACGGCGGTCCCGGCTTGGGCGGCTTGCCAGGCGGCATAACCGGCCAGCTTGGCGGTGAGGGTAGCCCAATCGGATTCCGTGAGTTCGGCGCGGACGCCCAGAAGGGGCTTGACCGTCGCGGTGTTGAATTCGGCGAGCGCGTCGGCCCAGGCGGGATTCACACCGGTCTGGAGCGGCAGGGGCTGGCCGGCGGCGACCTGGGCGAGCGGGAAGGAGGCTACTTCCGAGGCCGTCAAGGAGAGATCCTTCACCGCCACGGCCAGGTACTCCTCCTCCGTGCGGTTCAGGAGCGCGGCGGCGCGGGCATCGTAGGCCGCGAGCCGGCAGCGTCCGAAGTAATCGTCCACCTTCGCCTTGACCGCCTGGTAGGCGGCGACGGCCGCCGCGGTCTGCTCGCCGAGGGGCAGAATCGTTGTCGCCTCGGCCTCAGCCTGAGTCATCCATTCGGCAAAAGCCGTGCAGTCGGCGAAAAAGGCGTCGATGCGTTCCTGATCGACGCCCGGCTTGCCCGAGCGATCGGGAAGAGAACCGTGGGTGGCAATGATGTCGTTGATGAGCTGAACGGTCGCCTCATCAGTACCGGCCGATTCCGGAACGATCACGCCATCACCGTTGAACGCCGTCTGGGCAAAGATACGGGCGGTATCGGCGGTGTCGGCCACGGAGATCGAAGTGGCGTTCGGCTTTTCGAGGTTGGTGAGAATGGTGCGAGCCGAGTCGGCAATGGCCTTGCCTTCGGGCGTGGCGTCGTTGATGGCGGCCAGGGAGAGCGTTTCGACGCCGGAATCCTTCACCAAGTCATCGGGATTCTTCAGCATCGCGCCGGCCCACTTCAAGGCGGCAATGAGTTCGGGGGCGCGAACGCGGCCGTCGCCGTCGGTATCAATCAAGGCCAGCGTCTGCCGGTCGAACTCGAGTCCCTGGACCGGGCAAGCGAGGGCCGTCCAGAGTTTCTGGTCGAGCTGATCGAGGTGGAGGAGGTCGATGCCGGTCTCGAGTTTGACTTGGTCGAAGCCGCCGGCGCGGAAAAAGCGCCAGGTATGGGGGGTAGTGGACATATGCGGGCACGGGGTGAAAACCACCGCGGATGGCGGCAGACTATCATGGGAGGCAATCCCGCCAATCGCAGAATGGCCCGGGAGCGCAACACCTGAGCTAAACCGCGCACGGGAAAAGGAGGATTAATCCGAGTCGATTTGAAGGGAATTGGCGGGTGGGGAGCCGCGTCGGATGAGTTGTTGGAGGTAGCGGGCTTCGTCGTAGGCGGTGCGGATCTGCCAATTCACTTACCTTTGTCCGACTACACCGCGTGGCGAAACAGGCTGCTGATCGGCTGGCCCACACCATCGCGCGTCACATAGAACGGGCGTTTCTCAATCTCATAGGAGAGTTTAGGCGAGATGCCCAGCGCCCGGTAAATCGTGGCGTGCAGATCTTCGATAACGACCCGATCCTGGAGCGTCTTGCAGGGACGTTCGTCGGCGGTCACGCCGTGGAGATGTCCCTGCTTCAGGCCGCCGCCAAAGAGCAGGACACAGCCCGCATCCGTGAAATGGCGATGCATGCCGTAATGGGTCAGCGATTCGATTTTCTCCGGTACCGGCACCTGGTCCTTGATCGGCCGGTCCGGCTTGCCTTCCTGCATCATGTCCCGGCTGAACTCGCTGGCGACGACGATCAAGGTGCGGTCGAGCAGGCCGCGTTCCTCGAGGTCGAGCACGAGCTGGGAAATGGCGCCGTCGATGGCCAGTTTCATGTTCACCAACTTCTCGTGGCCGTGTTCGTGAGTGTCCCAATTGAGGAACGGAATGTATTCGGTGGTGACTTCGATATAACGGGCGCCCACTTCAGCCAGCCTTCGGGCGAGCAAGCAGCCGAGCCCGAAGCGCTGGATATTCGCCTTTTCGTAGCTGCCCTCCCGGGTGAACTCACCGCCCAGCCGATGGGTGAAGTCCCAGCCTCCGGGCACGTATTTGGCCACTGTTTCGGGAGATTCCTGGGTCAGGTCGAAGGCCTTGGCTGCCGAGGAACTGAGCAAGCGGTGGGCGTTGTCGAGCGACCGTAGCAGCGATTCCTTTTGATAGGCACTGCCCAACTGGCCCACCGGTGACGCTTCGACCAGACGGCGGTAAAACTGGTCGCGGTTCTCGAAGCGCCCTGGACTCATCCCACCTGGGGGCGTGACTACATCCTTGGCCGCATCGGGAAATGGCACATTGAACGGGCCAAACTCGCTGCCGAGAAACCCTCCGGTGGTGAAAGCCTTCAATTCCTCGCCTTCGCCCACATCCAGCCGCTGTCCGATGTTGATGAAAGCCGGCACCGCCGGATCCCGTGGCCCCAGCGTCCGCGCGACCACGGCCCCCAGGTGCGGACAAGCCACGGTCTGCGGCGGGGCGTAACCCGTGTGCCAGTGGTATTGGTGCCGCGAATGCAGAATGAAGCCCAGGTCGCCCGCGGTATAGCTTCGGATCAGCGTGCCGCGGTCCATCACCGTCGCCAGCTTCTCCAGTCCTTCGCTGAAACGGATACCGTCCACGGAGGTGGGAATAGACGGGAAGGTCGAGAGGACCCGATTCGGATCCATGCCTTTCTCGAAGGCGGTGTACCGCTTGGGATCGAACGTTTCGGTCGCCGCCATTCCCCCGCCCATCCAGAGCACGATCAGGGTATCGGCCGTGGGCGTCAGACTTTCGACCGGCTCATGCGCAAGCAGCGGACGGGAATGGCCGGCGGCCAGAGCGCCGAGGGTGGCGGCGCTGAGGGATTGGACGAACTCGCGGCGGGTGAAGTCCCTGGTTTTCATGGAGGTAAAATGGTCGGTGTTCGGTCAGGTCAAAAGGTGAGTTGAAACTCGGGCAGCATGGCCACGCTCCACAACAGATCTTCCACGCCCTCCTGCTTGGGCTGGGCACCAATGAGGTCCACTGCCAACGCCAACTCCTGCGGCGTGGGAGGGCGGGAAAGGGCCTGCGTGAACACCCGTTCGGCTAGCGTTCGGCCATCGGCATTGGTGGCCACCAACTGCTGGGCGCCGCGTTGAAGCAGGCGGGCCAGCGTCTCGCCGTTGGTCAATTCCAGGGCTTGGATGGTCGTGGGCATCGATTGTCGGACGGTGGTTACCTGCTCCCGATTCGGCCGCCCCAGCGCGAGCGCGAGCGGATCCGCCGGGGTCAGCGAGGCCCGAACCTGTCCGTACACGGACCGGCCGGACACGATTTCGGCGAATGCCGTTCCCACCTGCCAGGGACCAATGTGCGTAGATCCCAATACTTGAGCCGCCCCCCAGTCGCCGTCCGGAGAAACCTCGCGCCAGTTCTCGACGCGCTGGGTAGTGGCCCGCCAGGAGGCGTCGGAGGCAAAGTCCCGCACCACTTCCCCTGACGGACCCGGCTCGCGGACCTTGCCATAGACCAGCAGTCCGGCGGGGTTCGGAGCGTCACCGCCATTGACCGCTTCGATGGCAATCACGTTGGTCCCTGGCTTCAAGAGTTTCCGTAGATCGAGCAGGCCCGGCTGACTCCAGTCGCTGGGTTCCGTTCCGCGCGCCCGTTCGCCGTTGATATAGACCCGGGCGGCATTGTCGGCCTGAAAGAACAGCGTGGCTTCGGTGGGGGACGCGGTCAGGACCACGGTCTTTCGGAACCAGTTGGTGCCCGGGGCGGCGGCGGTGGCGGCATGGGCATCGGTCCAAATCCAGAACGGATCGGCGGCCAAGGATTGCGCTTCGCCTTTCTCGATCAGCAATCCGTCCAGGCCCCCCTCCGGCCGGTCCTGCCAGACGCCGGTGAGCGATCCCAACGCATCGCGGAATTGCTCGGCACTGAGCCGCCGGATGCCGGGGCCGTGGAAGACGAAGTCGGCTTCCGGCTTTTCGGGCAGGCTGACGGCGGGCAATTGATACGCCTGCGACGTCAAGATCAGTTCCATGGTGCGCTTGAGATCCCACCGGTGCGCGACCAGGTCCTCGGCGAGCCAGTCCAGCAGGTCCGGGTCCCAGGCCTCGTTCTGCATCACATCCAGCGGCTCGACCAGGCCTCGACCGAGGAACCGCGCCCAGAGTCGGTTGACGATGGTGCGGGAAAGGCGGCCGTTCTCGGAACTGGTAATGATGCGAGCCAACTGTTCCAGGCGGGTGGCACGCGGGGCCTGGGCCTCGACTGCGCCCAGTTCGGGGAACAGAAATTTGAGCGCGGCGAAGCGGCCGGTGGGTTTGTCGCACTCCACCATCTGGAGCCGCTCTTCGGCATAGATTCCGGCGAGTCCGTAAGCGTCGCTCAACTGCCAGTCGTCGATAAAGGAGTCATGGCAGGAGGCGCACTTGAGGTTCACGCCCATGAAGACCTGCCCGATATTTTGGGCGGCTTGCATGGGAGGCGTCATGGAGGCATTCACCTCGCCGCGCCACACGATGCCCTTGGTGAAGCCTTCGCTCGCCTCGGAGGGATTGACCAGTTCGCGGACAAATTGGTCGTACGGCTTGTTGTCGCGGAGCGCCGCATAAAGCCAGGGACTGATCTGTTTCCGGCCGCCATCGATGTAGCCGGTTCCTTTGTAATCGTTGCGGAGCAGATCGTTCCAAAACGTGAGCCAGTGCTGGGCATACCGCTGCGGGTCGGACAACAAAGTCTGGACCAGACGCTCCCGTTTGTCCGGCGCGGGATCGCGGACAAAGGCTTCGAGTTCTTCCGGTGTGGGCAGCAGCCCGATGACATCGAGGTAAACCCGCCGCGCGTATGGTCGATCGCCGACCGCCGGGGGAACCGTGATCTGGTTGCGCGCCAAGTACGCCTGCGTGAAGCGGTCGAGCGGATGGGATTCGGGGCGGTCGGGCAGCTCGCCTGGGCGAGGGTGAAGATTGCGCACCGGTGGCTTGGCAAAGCTCACCTCGGGCTTCCAAGGCAGCCCCTGCTCCACCCACGCCCGCAGCAGGCCCACTTGTTCCGGGGTCAGGCGGGTACCTTTCTGCGGCATGATGTCGTCGGGATCGGTTCCGGCGACCAGATGGATCAGGCGGCTGTGGGCGCTGTTCCCCGGGAGGGTGGAGGGGCCCGAATCTCCCGGCTGAAGGAAGGTCTCGCGCGTGTCCAGCATCCAGCCGCCTTTGGACTTCCCGCGTCCGTGGCACTTGACGCAACTGGCTTCCAGAATGGGCTGGATGTCGCGGACGAAATCGACGGGCTGAGACGGGGCGGGAGGAAGCTGGGCGATGGCCTCCGTGGTCGGCGGCGCGGCCAGCGCCAGCGAAAGGGCGCTGGTCAGCAAGACAGGCAACAAACGGAAGGCGACCATGACCAAGAAATAGCCCCGCGGGTGGTGGGCGGCGAGCGAAAAGGTGGGCGCCCCGGCCGGGTGGGCGCATGTTGAAATTGTCCTTAAAGCCGAAGGCCGAGCCCAAAGGGCTGCCCTTCCCTCTCCTCAAGCTCCAAAAGCCAAACTCCAAGTTCCAACGTCCAGGTCCCCAAGACCTCGCTCCCGACCTCGCTCCCAGGGCGGTTCGAGCAGAACCCGGGAGTTTGGAGCTTGGGTCTTTGGAATTTCTTTGGAATTTCTTTGGAACTTGGAGCTTGGAACTTGGAGCTTTCCTCTCCCCCTCAAGCCACTTTGAGGCCTTCAGCCTTGGCAAGCTGAGCCTGACGAGCGTCGGTAGTCAGGAATAGCTCCGTCTGCAGCGTTAGTGCCGTCGCGACATGCAAGAGATCAATGGCCCGGGCGCCGATCCGTTCGGTGTGAGCCGACGACATTCGGATGGCGTTGGCCACGGCGGCGTCGGCATTGATACTGACTTCGATCAACGCTCGACGGTCGATCAGTCGCGCCAGCTTGCCCAAGGCCGCATCGCGTTCGCGACGGATCTCTCGTCGTTCGTCTGAGGAAACCGAGCGACGCTGATGGAACCCCTTCTGCAGAATTGCATTCCGAACTTCCAACGCCTGCAAGGGCACAAAAAACAGCTTGGGTGATCCGAGCCGGCGGTATTCGGCGATCGTAGCGGGCGAGTCCGCCTCGCTCGTTACCAGCCTGAGGATAAAGCTGCTGTCGGCGTACACTCTCACCGGCGCGATTCCTCCAGCAGCTTGACCGCACTGATTCGGGATGGCTTTTCGCCGAGAACCTCATCGAGAACTTCGTCAATTTTCCGTCGGCGCTCCGCCTCATTCTCCGGCGTCCCGCTGGCGGGTTGGAGAATCCACAAGGGCTCACCGTTGTCCGTAACTTGCACCGCTTGGCCCGACCGGGTCATACGCTTCACCTTCAAAGGTTCACGAATCAGGGTGCGAAGGGGGATCGTTTTCACGGTGTCAGACACTTGCGTCAGACAGCAGGTTCGTCAATCCAAAGTCCCGTTCACTTTTCGAGACACGAGCTCGGTGACCCTTAACATGTTACGACATGAAGTGTCTGGTCATCCGTTGGATCTTCTGCGTCCCGTTCGGAGTCCCGGCTTTAGCCGGTGGAGACGTTGCAAGGAATGCGCGCCAGGGAGTTTCTCGGGAACCTCTTGGGAACTTGGAGCTTGGCTTTTGGAGCTTTTCTTCCCGCAATTTCCGTCGCCTCCGTCACCGCCCCTACTACCCTTCCTCCATGGACCTTTCCCAGCAACAAGCCCTCCTCAGCCTCGCGCTGCACGCCGCTTATGTCGATGGCACGGCCTCGGCTGCCGAAAAGGAATCCGTCGGCCGGATGGTGAAGCGATTCGAACAACAAGGGGTGGAACTACCTAGTTTGGATCCTGCCGTCCGGGACCGGACCATTGGGGAACTGGCGGCGCGGCTGC
>CAYYSX010000146.1:0-14685 GCA_964474315.1 uncultured Verrucomicrobiota bacterium
ACAAGCTGCCTTTGAAGGACACCAACGGATGGAAGCCGCTCAAGCAGAATCTCACTTATCTCGCGCCGGGCAACATTCTAAAGAATCACTTCAACAGCATTGACGTGAACATCCGGCGGCGCGTGGCGGAGGCGATCCTGACGCCCTGGTTAGACAAGGCCGAATCGTATAGCCGCAACGAGTACATTGCCGCCGGGCATCTGAAGTTGGCCGTCCGGACGGCGGTCTATGACATGGGTCGCAACTTGAACCAACTGGGAATTGATCGCAAGCTACTCACCCGGTTGGGCAACTTTGGCCAGCGGATGTGGCCGGAGATCTCCTGGACCCCCGTCCGCCCGAAGTAGTCCACCCTGCTCCGGCATTTGACGATTAAAAAACCCCGCGCCCAGCGCGGGGTTCTTTCTTTTATGAAGGCTTAAAATGGCGCCAGCCATCCGCTGCTTAGAGTCCCTTGGCGATGATAAGCTTGACCAAATCTCCCACGCGGTTGCTGTAGCCCCACTCATTGTCATACCAGCTCACCAACTTGAAGAACCGAGGGTTCAACTCAATGCCCGAGCCGGCATCGAAGATCGAACTCGCTTGGTCATGGATGAAGTCGGTGCTGACCACTTCGTCCGAAGTCCAGTCGAGGATTCCCTTGAGGTAGGTTTCACTCGCCTTTTTCATGGCGGCGCTAATCTCGGCGTAGCTGGTGGGCTTGACCGTCCGGACCGTGAGATCCACCACGGAAACCGTCGGCACCGGCACTCGGAACGCCATGCCGGTCAACTTGCCCTTCACGTCTGGACACACCAAGCCGACGGCCTTGGCTGCGCCAGTGGTGCTGGGAATGACGTTCTGAGCCGCCGTCCGCCCCCCCTTCCAATCTTTCTTGGACGGTCCATCCACGGTCTTTTGCGTGGCGGTGTAGGCATGCACCGTGGTCATGAGTCCTTCCTCGATGCCGAAGCCTTCCTTGAGCAAGACATGAACCACTGGGGCCAGACAGTTCGTGGTGCAGCTCGCGTTGGAGATGATGTGGTGTTGGGCGGCGTCGTATTTTTCGTGATTCACTCCCATCACGATGGTGATGTCCTCGTTCTTGCCCGGAGCGGAGATGATCACTTTCTTCGCGCCGGCCGCCAGGTGGCCTTTGGCTTTTTCCGCGTCGGTGAAGAGTCCGGTGGATTCAATCACGATATCGACGCCAAACTGTTTCCACGGAAGTTCGGCCGGGCTCTTGGCGCTGACGACGTGGATGTCCATGCCGTTCACTATCAGGACATCGTCCTCCGCCTTATCGGCGCTGCTCTTTTTGCTTCCGACCGTGCCGTTGAAGCGGCCTTGGGTGGAATCGTATTTGAGGAGATAGGCCAGGTTGTCGGCCGGGACGATATCGCCCACTGCCACGACTTCGATGTCCTTACCCACCAACCCCTGCTCAACCATTGCACGGAAAACCAACCGTCCAATGCGGCCGAAGCCATTGATCGCAACTTTAACTGCCATGGTGATGCTTTCGTTTTCTAAGTTCCAGGTCCAAACCGAGCGCGGAGCCTATTCAGGGGGGGGGGGCGGTCAACGCGTTTTTCCCGTTTACCGGTGGGCAGGCACATCTGGAGGTGGTCCTTAAAGCCGCCGGCCGAGCCCAAGGAGCAGCCCATCCCCTTCCTCAAGCTCTAAAAGCCAAACTCCAAGTTCCAAAGAAACCGAGCGGCCGGCGCTGGCGCCCGTCGGTCAGAACGAAGCCCGAAACCTCAGGCCAAAACCGAATTCCCTCGGACGCGACTCCGGCAGCACGGACGGAATCTGATATGCCGCCGGGTCGAAGAATCCCAGCCCGTCGGACTCCCGCAGCAAGGGGTCCAGCCACGTCCGCAGGAATCGCTCCCACGACCCGAGTCCGGCCCGAGCCCGATCCGCGGCATTCCAATCGGCAACGACCCTCTCCACCGGCCCCCGCACCGGTTCGTCCCACACCGGGTCGGTCCCGAATTCCTCTCCGGCCGGAACTACGGAGCTGGTGGCGTCCAGTCGCGGATCGGATGGCGCCGGTTCCTCAGGCAGGTGGTAGCCCAACAGCGGCGGCCCGGTGGGTTCCGGTGATGGCTCGGATGGGCTTTCCACGGAACCCACGACGACCTCCGGGTGAGACGGTTCCGGTACCACCCGTTCGGTCCGCTGAAAGGCTCCGGTGAACGCCAGAACAGCGGCCACCAGGAGCCAGGACCGAAACCACCCGCAGCACCCTGACATCATGTGAGGATCGACAGCACGGCCGGGTCCCTTATTCAGCGACCCGGCCGTGTGTCCGTGGAGCGCGGTTCCCCCAAGACGGGCTACTTGAGCCCGTTCGCGGCGCTCCAGCCGCGAATGAATCCCACCCTTTGGGCCACCTCCGGCACGGAGTGATCCCAATTGAATTCGTCTTCGGTGACCGTTCCGCTGGTCGCTTCCGTCTTCTCGATCGCTTCGAAGGCGGTCAAGCGGTTGAACGTATAGGCCTGACAGCCGACGGCGAACCCGCCGATCCGATATTCCGCGAGAATCGGTACTGCCGCCGCCAATAACAGTCCCAATAGCGCCAGGAAAACAAGCCGGGGCCGGAACGCTGAACCAGCAGGAGTCACGCGCCTTATCCCGACGGACTGGAATCCGGAAAATTCAGTCCGCTTTATCTTGGGGAATGCCAGGGGAAGACGCACTGGCCTTCCGATGGCACGAGCGCGCGAGCCGCACGCGCTCCCATCAACGCCAGAGACGCCGGAGGGCGGCCAGCAGGTTGCGCCAATTGCGGGAGGTATAACGCGCCGTCATCCGGCGGAGGCGGAAGACATCCCCTGCGGCCTGATTCACTCCGGAGTCCGTGGTGCAGGCGGTGGCGAAGCCCGCCTCTCGTACCAGATCCCGGACGGCTGGATTCCCATCGCCATAGGGATAACAGAAATGCTCGATCCGCCGCCCGAAACGATCCTCCAGCCACGCCTTGCTTCCCCGAATTTCCTCCCGGGCTTCTGCCAACGGAATTCGGGTGAGCCAGGGATGAGTGAGGGTATGAGCGCCGATCTCATGTCCAGCCGCCAGCCAATCGCGAATCTGTGCGGCATCCATCAACCGTTCGGTCACCTCCCCTTGGCGCTGCTCCCACTCGTTGGTGCGTCCGATCAGTCCGGGAACCAGAAATTGTATCGCTTGGAAACCGGTTTCCCGTAGCGGTTCTACCGCGAGGCGGCCGGCATTCACAAATCCATCGTCGAACGTGATCACCACCCGGGGCGACTTCGAGGAAGCGAAGCTGGTAAAGATATCCAGGCCCGCGGATTGGAATCCTGCCGCCGCCAACTCCCGCAATTGCCGGCGAAAAAGCGCGGTGCTCACGTAAAGCCCCTTGAGCCGGGTTCCCCGCGGGCGCGGCCCGAGTTTATGATAGGTCAAAACCACCGAGCCCACCGTCCGAAGCCAGCTCGAAAACGGGCCGTACGAGGTGTAATACGGCGGCAGGCTCGTCGGCGGACTGGCATGTCCGTCCGGCCTTTCCGCGGCTGGCGTCGGCTCCGTCATGTCAACCCATGCCCTCCGGGGTTTTCCCTTGAACCGCCGCGATTTCCATCGCCAGCGTCCGCCCATGTGGATCGGGGGGGATTGGTTCTGGAGACCGCGACACGTGTTCCGTTCGGCGGGCCAATGGGCGCGTGAAGCCGGCGGACTCCGGAACGTGACGACTCTGCCGGCCGCCGGGATCGGACCGGAAGAACCCGATGTGGAACGCTGGTGCCTGGCCGACCTGCCGCGGGGAAAAGTGATCGCCGACTTGCGACTGGTGGCGACGGCCGAAAACGACGTGCTGGGACAGGTTCAGGCGCTTCAAGGGGTGGTGGATCCCGCCGCCCATTGGACCACCCGCCAACGACGGTGGCGCGTCCCACGGCGGCTTCGGGGCACTGCGGTGACTCTCGCGTCGGCTGCGGGCGCCAACTATTATCACTGGCTTTTCGACAGCCTGCCCCGCCTTTGTCTGCTCCAACTGGCGAACTTCGACTGGCCATCGGTGGATGCCTTCCTGGTGAACGAACCCCGGTGTCGCTTTGTTGAGCAATCCCTCGGGCTGTTGGGAATTCCCGCCTCCCGCGTGGTCCATTGTTCGAAGCGCTGGGTGCTGAGCGCCGACCGGCTGCTGGTGCCGCCCATGCCCACGCCGCAGGAGGCCCAGGTTGCCCCGTGGGTGTGTGACTTTCTTCGTCAGGCATTTATCCCGCCAGACTCCGGCAAGGCCTCGCTCCGGCTCTATCTGTCGCGCCGAAAATCCCGACGCCGGCGTCTCGCCAATGAGGACGCCGTGGAATCGCTCGTCGTCGAATTCGGCTTCCAAATCATCCGTCCCGAGGAACTGTCTTTCGCGGATCAGGTGCGCCTGTTCTCGCAAGCGGCGGTGGTGTGTGCACCGCACGGCGCTGGTTTCGCCAACCTGGTGTTCGCCCCGCCCGGGACCCGGGTGCTCGAACTGTTCCACCCTCAGCATCAGGCGGCGAACTATGAGGCCGTCTCCCGCATCGGAAACCTGGAACATCATCGCCTGGTGGGCGAAGCCCCTTATGAACCCGGCCGTGATCTCGATGAACATCTGGGGCCTTACACGATTTCCCTCGACCACCTGCGCGCGACGTTGAGCGACCTCATCCCGGTGGGAGCAGCCCGGCCATGAACTCGGTCATGCGCTGGGCCTGACGATCCCAGGTGTATTCGTCGAGGATATGCTGGCGGATCGAACGTCCGCGTTGGCGAAGCTCCGCGCGGTCAACAGCGGCGAGGGTGCGCAACTGCGCCGGGTAACTTTGTTCGAAACCCTCGGATGCAAAATAAAAGGCCCGATCTCCCAGCACTCGATCCACGCCGCCGGTTCGCGTGGTCAGAATGGCTTTGCCGGCCATGGCGTACTCAAAGATCTTCGAAGGAAAACTATTCTCCAGGCCCCAGATGTTGAGCCGTGGGTTGATTAGGACATCGACCTTCTGCGCCCAAGCCAGGCAATCGGACTGTTGGGGCAGGAGCCCATCGAAGCGGAACTGCGGATGCCGTGCCGCCAAGTGCTCCAGCTCCGCCGCTTGTTTCCCGAATCCACAGGCGTGCAGCGTTCCCGGTACCCCCGACTGAACGAACAACTCGACCATCGGAACGACACTGGCATGACTCGCCAACGCTCCGAAGTAACCGAACCGGATCGGGCCGGACTGGTCCTCGGCGGGAGGCGGTTCATAGGCGAAATTGAAGGCCGACGGCATCCACATCCAGGGAATGCCCAACGGCTGGAAGAACGACTCGGTCCCCACCCCGAAGGAAATGCAGCCGTCGTACCAGCCGATCGCCTCCTGGTCGGAGACATACAGGGGCTTCAAGGAATACCGCAGTCGCTTGGACCACGAAAGGGTCTTTCCGAGAGAGGACGAGTCCGCGAAGACGAGGACGATGCGCGGCCGGGGTGATTGCGTACGCAACCAGCGGACGAAGCGGTTGAAGACGGGGTTCAGGTTCCGGACGAGGACGATTTCCGGAGGGCCGGCGGCCGCGACCTTCTGGAGATAGTATTCCCGCAGCTCGCGCCACGAGCGCCACCGGTGCCACAGCTCCGGCGGTCGGTCCCAGAGGATCAACTCGTGCTCCAGCCCCAACGAATCGTCCCGCGGTTCCAGTGCGCCGTACGCCTCGCTGCCCAGCAGGGTGATGCTGGTCAGATCCGTGAGTCGCATCAGGGCTTGAGTCATGCGTGTCTCGGTCGCGTGACCGGCCGGATTGATGGCAGGGAAACGTCCGGTCACTCCGGGAGGAAAGGCATTACTCAGGTAAAGGATGCGGAGAGGCCGATCGCTCATGAACTGGGCGCAGGCTAGGAGGCCATCCCCCACCGTCGCAAGGAAGACGGACCGTGGAGACCAAGAGGGAAGCGGACGACTCACCCGCGCGAAGCTCCGTGGCCCAGGGAACAAGGCGCATTCAGTTTGTGGGGCGTGAGGCGTGGTTGGCCGTCAGCGGCGTTGGGGTCCGCTGACGGCAGGGCACGGTGGTTGACTCGGCCAGAGGGTGGGGAAAGAGTTTTGGCGTGGAACCGGATTCGATGGCACCCACCGGACCCGCCGCCGTGGGCGGACCCATGAACGACCTGGCCAGTCTCGCGGCCGAGGTCACCTCCTCCTGCTCAGCGGTTATCCTCCTGCTGGTCGGCGAGGAACTCGTCATCGAAGGGCACTTCGGACTGGCTCTGTCCATGACCGAAGCGGTGCTCGAGTCGTGTCGCGGTTCCCTGACCCCCGGGCAATGGTTGGAACGACGAGATCCGCCCGACTTGGCTGATTATGGATTTCGCTGGGTGGCGGCCCTGCCGCTCGATTCGTCCGTGTCGAATACCTTGGGTGCGCTGGTGGTGCTCGACCGGAGCTTGCGGCGGCTGACGACCCGGCAACGGGCCGCGTTGCAGACTATCGGACACCAGGTGGTAACCCAGCTCGACCTGCGCCACCACGCCTCCTTCGTCGCCTCGACCGAGGAGGCGCACCGACGGGTCGAGGAGGCGCTCCGCCACAGCGAGGCGTTCTATCAAACCCTGGTGGAAAGCCTTCCCCAAAACATCCTCCGCAAAGACCTCAACGGGCGCTTCATCTTCGTGAACCGACGGTTCGCGGCCACCTTGGGCCGGCCGGTGGAGGAGATCGTAGGCAAGACGGATTTCGACCTGTTTCCCCGGGATTTGGCCGCCAAGTACCAGGAGGATGACCGCCGGGTGTTGGAGCAGGGGGGGGTGTTTGAAACCACCGAGGCGCATGTGACACCCGACGGCGAAAAGCACTGGGTCCATGTCATCAAGACCCCGGTGCTCGATGTCCTGGGCCAGCCGGTGGGACTGCAGGGAATCTTCTGGGACGTCACCCACGAAAAGCGCACCGCAGAAAAACTCGCGCAGGCGGAGGCGAACTATCGCAGCATCGTCGAGAATGCCGTGGACGGTATTTTCCAAACCTCACCCAGCGGACATTACCTCAGCGCCAACACCGCTCTTGCGCGCATCTATGGCTTTGACACCCCGAAGGAACTCATCGGCGCGCGGACCGACATTGGGAACGAGTTGTATGTTCAACCAAACCGGCGGCAGGAGTTCATCGAGGCCTTGCAGCGTTCGGACAAGGTGGACAAGTTCGAGAGTCAGGTCTTCCGCAAGGACGGTACCGTGATTTGGATTTCCGAGAATGCCCGGGCCGTGCGTGATGCCGACCAGAAGTTGTTGTATTACGAAGGCACGGTCGAGGACATCACGGCGCGCAAGCAGGCGGAGGAACAGCTCAGTCAGGCCAATCGTCAGTTGGCGGCCGCCCGCGACCTCGCCGAACAGAACACCCTCGCCAAGTCGCGTTTCCTGGCCAATACCAGCCATGAAATCCGCACCCCGATGAATGGAGTTATCGGCATGACCCGCGCGCTGTTGGAAACGCCTCTGACCCCCGAGCAGCGCGAGTATGCCGAAACGGTCCAGCACAGTGCGGAGGCCCTGCTGACGATCATCAACGATCTGCTGGATTTCTCGAAGATCGAGGCGGGAAAAATCTCCTTGGAGACCGCCGAATTCGGCCTGCAAGAAACCGTCGAGGACGTCAGCGAACTCCTGGCCGAACGGGCGTACAGCAAGGGGCTCGACTTCGCGGTCTTCCTGGATCGCCGGCTTCCCGCGCGGGTCATCGGCGACTCCGGTCGGTTTCGCCAGGTCCTCACCAATCTGCTGGGGAATGCGATCAAATTTACGCTCAAAGGGGAGGTGTTGCTGCGGGTGGAATTGATGGAAGTGTGCGACACGGGGATTGTCGTGCGATCGGAAGTGTGCGACACGGGCATCGGGATTCCCGAGGCGGCCAAAGGCTCCATTTTCGAGGAGTTCAAGCAGGCAGACATGTCCACGACCCGTCGGTTTGGAGGCACCGGACTCGGCTTGGCAATCAGCCGCCAGTTGGTGGAGAAAATGGGAGGAGAAATTGGGTTCAGCAGCACGGAGGGGCAGGGGTCCCAGTTCTGGTTCACGGTTCGGCTCGGGTTGGTTCCGGGCGTTCCGGCGGCGGCGCCCGTCGTACCGCTGACCGAAGTGCCGCGCGAGGTCGCTCCGCGGGTGCTGGTGGTGGACGAACATACGGCCACCTGTCAGGGGCTGGTGGATAGTTTGGCGGCGCTGGGGCTCCGGGCGGAAGGGGCCGCCCAGGCCCGCGAGGCGTTTCATCGGCTGATGGAAGCGCAGATCGCCGGGGAGCCCTTCCTGGCGGCGGTGGCGGACTATCAGTTGCCGGATCTCGACGGGCTTTCCTTTGCTCACGAAGCCCACATGCAACCGGGCCTGGAGGGCTTGAAGGTACTGCTCATGGCTCCGGTCGGTCAGCGACTCGATCCCGGGCTGCTGCGGACGGTCGGTGTGTCGGGGGCCTTGGTGCGCCCGGTACGCGTCGGACGCCTCCGGGAAGTGATGGGCCGGTTGCTCCGTGGCGAAGACGTGCTGGCCAGTGCCGAGGAGCGTACCCTGGCGGTCGTCCAGGGTGAAAAACGTTCCGCCCGCCCGCTGCGGCTGCTGTTGGCGGAGGACAATCTCGTCAATCAAAAGGTGGCGCTCGCGCTGCTACGCAAACTGGGGCATTCGGCCGATATCGTTCCCCATGGCCGGGCGGTGCTGGAAGCCGTCCGCCGCCAGCCGTACGACGCCATCCTGATGGACTGCCAGATGCCGGAGCTGGATGGTTATGAAACCACCCGAGAGCTGCGGCGTGACGAAGGGGCGGGCGATTTTGGGATGCAACTGCCGCACTACGTGATTGCCCTGACCGCCAATGCCATGGCCGGAGATCGTGAGCGATGTTTGGCCGCGGGAATGGACGATTTCCTGACCAAGCCTCTGTCCGACGAGACCTTGCGCCAAGCGTTGCTGCGGGCGGCGTCGAGAGTCGGAGTGGATCCGATGACTGCACCGGCTGCCGGGATGGAGGAGGCCCAAGGGATCGACGTGACGCTGGATCCGACCCTGTTAGAAAGTTTTCGCTCCCTTCGCCAGCCCGGCGCACCCGATCCCATCGCGGAGCTGGTTGATCTGTTCGTGGGGGATCTTCCGTTGCGCTTGTCGGCCCTGAGTGAGGCGGTGCAGAGCGGGGATTCGACCGCGCTCCGGCAGGCGGCGCACACGCTCAAGGGAAGTGCCAGCAATGTGGGCGGGCGGCGCCTGGCGGCCCTGTGTGCCGAAGTGGAAGCTATTGCGCGCGGGGAGAAGGCGGACGGAGTAGCCGCGTTATTGCCGGAACTCGAGCGGGAAGCGGAACGGCTGCGGTTGGCGTTGGAGGCGGAGAAAGACCACTGATTGACACTCGCAGTGCCGATTCGGAGGGTAGCGGGCTCTGCACTATGGCTGACCCCAAAGAAAACGTGTTGATGGAAAAGATCGTCTCGCTGTGCAAACGGCGGGGCTTCATTTTTCAGTCGTCGGAGATTTACGGTGGCATTAACGGATTCTGGGATTACGGCCCGCTGGGAGCCGAGCTAAAGCGCCACGTCAAGGATCGCTGGTGGACGACGATGACCCGGGCGCGCGAGGACGTGGTGGGTCTGGAAGCCACGATCATCATGTCTCCGCAGATCTGGCGGGCGTCGGGTCATGTCGATACGTTCGCCGATTTCATGCGGGAATGCCCGCTGACGAAACGGCGGGTGCGGGCGGATCAGGTCGAGGCGCGTTCCGGCACGGTTTACCGTTTTTCTGGAGGGGAATCGACGCAGTCGGACTGGCGAAGCGACAAACCGATCGCCGTTTTGCTGGAGAAAGGCGAGCAGGTGGAACACGTTCGACGGAAGGCGCGGGAGTACTATGCCCACGGGGGGTATGAAGGGCATTGGAGCACGATCTCGCTGCTCGGCGAGGAGACGGCGTGGGTGGAGAACTCGGTGGACTTCCATCCGGAAACCCTGGTCGAACTCGGACCGGCCCGCCCGTTCAATCTGATGCTGCGAACCTGGGTCGGGCCCATTCAGTCTGACGAGAACATCGCCTATCTTCGCCCGGAGACTGCCCAGGCCATCTTCGCTCAGTTCAAGAACGTGCTGGAAACTTCACGGCAGAAAGTTCCGTTCGGCATCGCGCAGATCGGGAAGGCCTTTCGCAATGAGGTCACGCCGCGCAACTTCACCTTCCGCTCCCGTGAGTTCGAACAAATGGAACTCGAATTCTTCATTCCGCCGGACGAGGCGATCGAGGCGATCCACGGGCGGGTGGCGGTGCCAGCCGGCCCGGGCCATCCCGGTGAGCCGCAGCCCGATTGGGGCTGGCAGATGTGGCACCAGTATTGGGTGGAAGAACGGATCAAGTTCTACGAAGAGATTGGCCTGCCGCGAACCACCTTGGAAGAGTACTGGCAGAAGCCGCAGGAATTGGCCCACTACGCCCGGGCCACCGTGGATATCCTGTTCCAGTTCCCGTTCGGAATGCAGGAACTGGAAGGGGTCGCCGCTCGGAGTGACTTTGACCTGAGCCAGCACGAGCGGTTTTCGGGCAAGCCCCTGGGGGTCTTCGACGAAGAATTGCGGACCGCCTGGGGAAAGCTCCCGCCGGAAAAACGGGCCGTACTCCAAGAGCGGTATTATCAAGCCCGTCTCAAGTATCTCACTCAAACAGCCCGGCCCGACGAGACTCCCGAGAAGCTCGACCGGGATGCCCGGGAAGACGCCGCCGGTCTGGCCAAGGGCCAGTATATCCCCCATGTCATCGAACCTTCGGCCGGGGTAGATCGCTTGATCCTGGCGCTGATCGCTCACGCGTTTTCTGAAGTCACGGAAACCGACTCGAAGGGCAAGTCCGAGACCCGCGTCATCCTCCGCTTCCATCCGCGGGTCGCCCCGCTCAAGGTGGCCGTTCTGCCGTTGTTGAAGAACAAGCCGGACTTGGTCACCAAGGCGCGCGCAGTGTTCGAAGCACTTCGTTCAGAGATGAATGCGTTCTATGACGATGGCGGGTCGATCGGCCGTCGTTATGCCCGGCAGGATGAAATCGGCACTCCGTTCTGCGTGACCATCGACTTCGACACGTTGGGGGAGAAGCCGGAGTTGCTGGACACGGTGACCGTCCGCCATCGCGACGACGGTCGGCAGGAACGGGTGGCCCTCCGCGAATTACCGGCCTGGTTGCTGGCGCGAATCCGGTGAATCCCCCAAGCTGTCCCTACGGATGAGCGAGGTACTTACCCAGATGCCCCGCGGAGTCAGCGCGCCGGTGCGGATTTCCTTTGGAATCATGCTGGCGATGCTGGCGATGATTGGATGGCTGCATCTGGCCACCCTCGTGCTCACGGCGCTGTTTGGCTACCTGACGATCCGGGGATTAAACCAGATCGTGAGACGCCGGAAGTGGCTGGCGGTCACCTTGTACACGGTCTTCGTGTCGGCGTTTTTCGTCGGCCTCATTTATTTTTCGAAGCAAGCCTACATCACCCTGCCCCAACTGGCCGATACCACCATTCCGGCGGTGGTCAATTTTGCGGAAAAACGGGGCATGGATTTGCCCTTCACGGACTATGCCAGCCTCAAAAAGCTGGCGTTGGACGAGGTGCGCGAAAAATTCGCCAACGTCGGTCTGTACCTCCGGGGCGCCATGTTCGAGATCGCTTCGTTCGTCATCGGACTGGTTTTGCCGATCAGCTTGTTTCTGAACTCTCGCTTTGAAATGGAGGGCGATCCTCATGCCGTGCAGGGCAGCCTGTACTCGCTGGTCAGCCGCGAGTTGGGCCGCCGGTTCCGGACGTTTTATGACAGCTTCGCCACGGTGATCGGCGCCCAGATCGTCATTTCCACCATCAACACGGCCTTTACCTCGATCTTCCTCGTCTGGAACGACTACCCGTACATCACGGTCATCATCACCCTGACCTTTCTGTTCGGGCTGCTGCCGATCGTCGGCAACTTGATGAGCAACACCCTCATCATCGGGGTAGGATTCACCATTTCGCCGGCGGTGGCGCTGTGGGCACTGGTCTTTTTGGTGACCATTCACAAGTTGGAGTACTTCCTGAACTCCAAGATCATTGGGGACCGGATCAAGAATCCCATGTGGCTGACGCTGATCGGACTGGTGGTGGGCGAGCGGCTCATGGGCATTCCGGGCATGATCTTCGCCCCGGTGGTGCTGCATTACCTCAAGGTGGAGATGTCGCGGGCTCGAGTGGCCGCCGATGCCATCAGCATGGCGGAAACGACCGCGGACGCGGAGGAGCAGGAATAGAAAGTCCGACTCAACGGTGAGCTTCGATCCAGACTTGGCTGCTCAACCCGGCGGGCAAGAGATTCAGCGGCGAAGTGGAAATCCGGTCGAGGGTGAAGCGGGCCGCAATCCGGTCGCGCAGCGTGCGCCAGTTGAATCCCTTGTGGCAGTGGAAGGTAAAGCCTCCCGGATTGAAGTGAGTAACGCGGGGAATGTGTTGTCGGTCTCCGGCCCAGACGCTGCGGGCCAGTTCACTCCAGGTGTAGGGAAGCGTGTACTGATACTCGCCGATCTGGCGCCACGCAGCCACCCGGCGCACCAACTGTTTCAGGAGCAGGCTTGGCCCCGTCTCCACCGGCACACTCAGCAACAGGCGCCCGCCCGGCCGCAACCATTCCCGGATCTGATCCAGATACCGGTCGGGGTCGCAGAGGTGTTCGAAAACCTCCATGCAGACCACGGCATCGAACGAGCCGCGGTACTGGGGTTGGTCCAGCTCCTCCTGGGCAACGAAGGAGAGGTGCGGATAAGCCGCAAAGCGGGTGCGGTTGCTCGCGACGACCCGTGGATCGATCTCGGCTCCGACGGCTTCAGCCGGGGCGTGGGGAGACTCGAAGAGAAGGAGGAAATACGTGGCGTCGCCACAACCGAGATCCAGGATGCGACGTCCGGCGAACGGCGCCGACTTGCGGACCGCCACGGCGAAGCGCCGGCGATGACTCCAGCGAATCAGGCCGCTCTTCGAGAACAGTTGCTTCCGCGCGTAGTGCCCGTCCTTCAGCGATGCCGGTGTCGGGGGCATGGTACATGCCTGCCGGCAGACTCACTTCCCATGGAGTTGCCGGAGATGCTCGCCGAGGAAATCCCGGCCAAAGTCACCCTTGAGGTCGCGCCAGACGGCGTGGATGTGGTTGGCGTCGTTCTGCGTGTTGTCGTACTCGATCAAAAACGTGGGGCCATGAAGCCGGTAGTAATGACGCTCGCCCGGCTCCACTCCTCCGGCCCAGGCAAAGCGCAACTGGGCCAGACCCGCGGCATGAATTTCTGCGAGGTCGGCTTCCGCCAGTTCACCCCGGAGCCGGCCGACATATTCGTTGAGAAGTTTGAGCACCAAGTCCTGCTGCTCCTGGTTCAGGTCGTTCCAGCCGATTCCCCGGGCCTCGCCCGGATCCGCAACGCGATGGTTGCTGGTGAGAATGTCGTCCGGCGCCTTGGTATCCACGATGGCGAGCTTTCGTTGGTCGGCGTTGAGGGAGCTCACCACCGCCCGTCCCAGGTCTTCCTCGGCGCCGAGAACTCGCAAACCCGCCCGGGGTCCGCTCCGCACCTCGGCCGGGTTGCTGCCGAAGAAATTGGGTGCGCCCGAAACCAGTTCACCACCGGCGAGCGAAAGGTTGACCGACAAATGATGGCCCTCGACCCGCCAGCCCCACGCCCCCTTCGGGTCCGGGGTGCCGAAAATGCTGACGAAATAAAGCTCCGGGTCCCGCGCAAAACGCCGGCCGGTTCCCTCCATTTCCTGAAGGATTTGTTCCAGGCTCATGATGGAAAGCGCCTTCAGCGTCCCCCGCTGGCTGAGGCCGGTGCTCAATAGAGCATAGGCGAGGTGGCGCTGGGAGGGAGTCATCTCCTTCAAGGGAAGTCCTTTGCGGTCCACGGGCGTGAAGTTCCAATTTTCCCGTTCGTCGTGCTGGAGCGGGAAGGTCGCCTTCGCCTTTTGCTCCGGAGTCAACGCGGCGAGAAACGTCTGGGCCGCCTGAGTCATGTCCGTCACCGGCGTGGCCGCCAGCCGGTACCCGAGCATCAAGAGGAGTAGCACCCGAGGAATCATGGCCCAACTCTCCCTTTCCCACCGTCCGGCCCAAGAAAAAAATCTCGGGCCATGCAATTCGGGATGCCCTCCGCAAAGATCGGCCCAGCTCGCGGTCGAGAGCTGCAAGTTGCCCATAAGGGAATCAATTGTGTCGGCATCGCCACCTGGCCGCGCGGACATCCTTCGCTGCGCGCTGAACCAACAAAAGCGCGAGGTGAACACGACGATTCGCGCCTCCTTTCGCTATGGGGTAAACACCCCATTGTGATGATGAACACGTTTTCCACAAGCTGTTCCAGATTCACCCCAGAAACCTTCGGGTAAGTGGGTGATCAAGGGCCAAAAGCCCGGGGCGGTTCGCTGCTTGGGCAAGCGGATCGCCCTCTACCCATCGAGGCAAACAGGCGGTGACGGTTTCTGGATGTCGTTCTAGACCCACCTCAGCATCCGAATAGCCGCAATTCACCAGGCCGCGGCAGCCCCCGGACGGACCGAATCTGACGCCCATGTGCCGGTTAATGTGATCTTTGTCGCGGTGCGGCCAGCGCCTCGAAGCCGGAGATCACGTCGAAAAGCTCCGCATCGATGCCACTCTGACGCAAGCGGTGGAAGTTGCCGTTGAGGTTGCCCA
>CAYYSX010000147.1:0-14645 GCA_964474315.1 uncultured Verrucomicrobiota bacterium
AGGGCCTCGATTCACGTCCGGATTTTGGAGGTCCACCCTTCTTTGGAACTTGGAGTTTGAAGCTGGGCTTTTGATAGGAAACTTGGATGAGCGCCTGCGCCTGACCGTTGCCGATGGCTGGGGCTGGGTCGTTAGAGGTTTCGACGCGCCGCCCGTGAACCGAGCCATTATCATCGCCGCCCATGAGCTCCATTCTCTACTTTGGCTTGGCTGCGGTGTTCGAAATTGCCGGGTGTTTCAGCCTTTGGGCGTGGCTTCGTCAGCAGCGTAGCGTGTGGTGGCTGGTACCGGGCGTGGTCAGTCTCGTCCTGTTCGCCTATGTGCTCACGCGCGTCGAGGCCGCCTTTGCCGGGCGCGCCTATGCTGCTTACGGCGGCATCTACATTACCGCCTCGCTCTTCTGGTTGTGGCTCGTGGAGCAGGTCGTACCCGACCGTTACGACCTGCTCGGTGCGTCGTTTTGCCTCGCCGGCACCGCGGTCATCCTCTTTGCTCCCCGTACCTGATGGACTCAACCGAAACGCCTGGCGATCCGCCGCCGCGCCCTGACCTCGAAACCGATCCAGTCGAACTGGCCCATCGGGCCTTTGCGAACGACGACGCCGGATTGTTGCGCGAAGTTCTTCGGCGGCATCCCGCGCTCAAGGCCAAGATCAACGAGCCTATCGCGGCGTTTGATTCGCCGGCGGTGATCCACGCCCGGAGCCGGGCCATGCTCGATGTGTTGCTGGAGGCCGGCGCCGACCTCGATGCCCGGAGCCGCTGGTGGGCGGGCGGATTCGGCCTCCTGCATCTGGCCGAACCGGAACTGGCAGCGTACGCCATCCAACGCGGTGCGGTGGTGGACGCCCATGCCGCGGCCCGACTGGGGATGTTTGACCGGCTGCGGGAGCTGATCGCCGCGGATCCGGGATTGGTGAACGCGCCGGGTGGGGACGGCCAGACCCCGCTTCACTTCGCCCAGACCGTCCCGATCGCGGAATTCCTTCTCGACCACGGTGCTCAGATCGATGCCCGGGACGTGGATCACGAATCCACCCCCGCTCAGTATATGATCCGCGACCGCCAGGACATCGTCCGCTTCCTGATCCAGCGCGGCTGTCGCACCGACCTGTTGATGGCGGCCGCCCTGGGCGACTTGGAACTGGTTCGCCGCCATCTCGACTCCGATCCCGCGTCCATCCGCCTGCGGGTGAGCAACGAATACTTCCCGATGATCAATCCTCATGCGGGCGGCATCATCTATCAGTGGACGTTGGGCTGGTACGTCTCGGCCCACGACATTGCCCGCGACTTCAAACAGGGGCACGTGCTGGATTTGTTATTGGAACGCAGTCCGGCCGAAGTCCTTCTCCTGGACGCTTGTTGGACCGCCCATGAGGACGCAGCGCGCCGACTGCTGGCTGCGAACCCCGGTCTGGCGAACCGCCTTTCGGACTCCGACCGCCGCCAGGTGGCCCATGCCGCGCGCAACAACAACACCGCGGCCGTCCGGGTGATGCTGGCGACCGGCTTTCCGGTCACCGCGCTCGGACAACACCAAGCCACGCCGCTTCATTGGGCCGCCTTTCACGGCAATGCGGAAATGGCGCGTGACATCCTGCGCTACGATCCACCCTTGGAAACCAAGGATGCGGACTTCCAAGGCACCCCGTTGCGCTGGGCCATCCATGGATCGGAACATGGCTGGTATTGTCGTGCCGGCGATTACGCGGGAACGGTGGAGATTTTATTGCAGGCCGGCGCCACCATTCCCGACAACCAGGCCCTCGGCACGGAAGCCATCCAGGCGGTGTTGCGTCGTCACGGCGCGACGGAATCCAAATTCGTGTAGGGTCGGCTGTCCTCAGCCGACCCTTTGTGGCCGCCGAGGGGGCAGGCGCCCTGTTCTCCACACCGGCTCGTTCCCCGATCCATCGGCGTGGCCGAGCCGCGCGGTCGGCTGAGGACAGCCGGCGCTACAGGTCTTCCGTTTCGCTCCTCCATTGTCCGTCCTCTGCCTCCCCTTTCCTCGGCTCCCCTACTTCGCTAAAAACTGAGATGCGCCCCTGAGGAATCTCCGGCGGGAAATCCTACTCGTCGGCCGCACCCTGGGCGGGTAAACGGACTTCATGAATTCTCCGGCTCACGCGCGCCGACGCGGGTGGAAATGGCTTTCGCTGATCTGCGTGTTGGTGCTTCTCCTGGCCGGTGTCGCGCTCCTGCGGCCGCGCTCGGGCGGTATCGAGCAGCGCCTCGCGGCAATTCGAGCGCAGGGCCTGCCCACCAACCTGGAGGAACTGGATCGCTGGCTCGGCACCAACGCCGCGGCCGGCCGGCACAACGCCGCGGTGATCCAAGGCATGGACGAGAAGCTCCGCGTGGACCAAAACCGGCGGTGGTCCGCGCGCGCCGCCGCGCCGACGGAGGCGGAGGTCACCTGGGCCAGGGCGCAGTTGACGGATGACAACGCGCTCCTCTTTTCCGAGCTGCACCGACAGCTTCAGGAAACACCGTGGCGCTGGGCCGGCTTTTCGGGCGGGTCGATGACCAACTCCCTCGAGTATCTCCCCGTCGTGAAGGGCCTGGCCACGAAGCTTCAGGTCGAAACCACTGCGGCGGCGCTGCTGGGTGACACCAACCGCACCGCCGCGTCCCTGGTGGCCGGCTTGCGCGTCGGCCGCACGCTGGAGCCGGAGCCGGTGCTGATCGATTACCTGGTGCGGGTCGCCTGCGACGCCATCGCGACGCAAAACGCGGAGCGGGTGTTTTCCTGGATGCAGCTTGCCGAGACCGACCTGGCCGCGCTGCAAACGGCCTTTCGGGTGGCGGAAGGAACCAATGCCCTGAGCCGGGCCTTGGTCGGGGAACGGGCGTATGGCGCGACGATGTATCAGATGCCTCCCGGACAATTGATGGCGCAGGGCGGAGGCGGCTCTCCGAGTGGCACCGACCAAGCCCTCGGCAAGGTTCTCTTCCCGCTCTACCGCGCCTTCCTCTTCAACGCCGACTTCGTCCACTATCTGGACCAAACCGAACGACTGATCGCCCTCGTCCGGCTTGAAGGCCCGGAAGCGCAGGCGGCTCGGGATGAATTCGAGGCGGCGCTCCAACCCCGGCGCGGTGACTGGCGGCGGATTCTGTCACGGATGACGCTGCCGGCCTTGAGCCGGGCCGTTTCCAAGGAATGGCGGCATGTCGCGACGATGCGTTGTGCGCGCGTCGGCTGCGCGGTGGAACGGTTCCGCCTGGCCCACGGTACGCTGCCCGCGTCGCTGAACGAACTCGCGCCCCGCTTCCTCGACCCCATTCCGTCCGACCCAATCGATGGCCAGCCGCTGAAGTATCGCCCGCTCGAACGGGGCTACGTCGTTTACAGCGTTGGCGAGGATGGCGTGGACGACGGCGGCGTAGCCCACGACGCGAACCGACCCAAGGGCCAGTCCGGTGGCTGGGACTACACATTCACGGTGGAGCGTTAAGATGGACGGGTAGGAATCGGTTCGCGGCTTCGTGGAAGAAGAAGCGTCTTCAGCCGACTATGGCAGCACGATCCGGTAGAAGCCCTGGGGCTGGTCCGCCGGCTCAGATTCCGTCAGTTCCAGGAACGTTCCGGTGCCGGTGGAATGGGTGAGGTCCGTCCAGTTCGTCAGATCCGGGGATGATTGCACCAGGAACTCTCGTCCCGTCGCCACGGCCAACTCCAAGGGAAGTCCCGTCGGCGAAACCGTCCCAGGACGCAGCAGGGCATCCGCCACCTTGAGGGACGCCGAGTTGGTGGCGCTGGTGTCCCCGTTGCTGACGACCACGGAGTAGGTTCCGCTCTCCGCCGGGGAGGCCGTCAGGAGGGTCAAGGTGTCATTGGTGAAGGCGGGTAGCCGCGCCGCGCCCCGCCACCACTGATACGTGAGCGGCCCGGTCCCGGAGGCGGCGACACGGAGGGTGACCGCGGAGCCGGTCGTGGCCGTCTGGCTGGTGAGCGGTTCGGTGATCACCGGCGGAGGCGGCAGCGCGAACGGCATGGTCACGCGCAGGTTGCTGAAGTCCACCCGGGATGAGTTCACCCGAAATCCGAAGACCTTCATCCGGTCGAGAAAATCTTGCGGGATGGCCGCGGTTTCCGCCCGGTAGCTGAAGCCGTTCGTGGAGGTGACCTGGAAAATCAGCCGGTTCCATCCGGCCGGCCGGGTTAGTTGCAGCCGGTAAGCCGGTGAACGGCTCGCTCTCCAGCCGGTCTGCAGCACGTTGTGCCAGGTCCAGGTGTCAGTGTTGAACCATTGGGCGTCTATCTCCACGGTACTGTTGGTGCGGTGGCCGAGATTCGCTTCGAACTGCACGCCGGCTCCAAAGGAAGGAAACAGCGCCAACGCCGCCAGCCCACGTTGCCGAAAGTCCGCGTAGTAGTCGTCGAAACGAAGGTCCACTTCCACGCGCCACGAAGGGCCCAGGTTGAGGTCACCGTTCTGGGCAAAGGTGTCTTCACGGGAATCGCCTCGATAGGCAAACTGGCCGGGCGACAGCTCCACCAGGCTCCAGCCGGCGGAGGACCACCAGGTGTCCACCCCGGAACTGAAGTCGTCGGAGATTTCCACGGAGCGGAGCGGCCCTACCGGGAGGCAGATCCACAGCAGCAACAGGCGGAGCGCCATTCCGGGGTTGGCACGTGTTGGGCGCGGTGCGGGAAGTGGTCTTGGAAGGGTAGGTTTCATGGGAAAAGCAGCGGAGTCATGGCCGTTGGCCTCACTCCTCGTGTCCATCCGCGCGGCGGTCGCCGATGGCGGCGGGTTTCCTGGATCGGGTTGTTGAGATGGCTAGGAATTGGCTCTTAGCTTCGCGGAAGAAGGAGAATTGGTTCCGGTCTGTAGCGACTTTGCTGACCCTGCGGCTTCGTTTTCCTGGTCGTCAAATCAGATCTCGCCCCGTGGGACGCATCTCAGTTCCCCGCGCCGCGCAGGAACGCGGCTGTTTGCAGGGCAGCGTCGATTTTCTGGTGGCGCGACCGGGGGCCGGGTGGAGCGAGCGTTCTTCGGCGTGGCGCTACAAAGGCCGCCCTGCGGGCGGGGACGGCGCAGCGCGCCATCCCTACCGGGTAGGGCCGCCGTGCTGACGGCTGTTCGCAGGGCGGCGTCGATCCTCCGGCGGGGTGGCTGGGGGCCGGGGTGAGGATCCGCAAGGGAAGCTCCAAAACCCAAGTTCCAAGCTCCACAAACAAAGCTCCAAGGGCCAAAGAAGCCGCCAGCTCCCAGGTTCGGGTGCTACCTCCGTTGGACGCGGCGCGACAGACGCCCTGTCCTCAACTCAGCATCAGAGACGATTCGGGCGGAAATCGGGAGCTGGCCTTGGAGCTTGGCCCTTGGAACTTCTTTGGAGCTTGGAACTTGGGTTTTGGAGCTTCTTTTGAACTTTGAACTTTGAACTTTGAACTTTGAACTTTGAACTTTGAGCTTCCTCTCGCCCTCCCGTTTTCTCGCCATTTACGATGGACTCCCGGCCGCAGAACCGGCTTAATCACGTCAACATCGCCCCCATTGCATTGCCATGATCTCGCTTACCGGACGCGGCTCCATCACCACCTGCGACGGCGTGACCCGACGCGACTTCCTGCAGGTCGGGACCCTCGGCGCGCTGGGCCTGACGCTGGCCCGTTTCCAGGCGCTCCGCGCCTCGGCTTCGGAAGCTGGCCAGGCGGTCGAGGACAACGGGCGCTCGGCCATCCTCATCTTCAACCTCGGCGCCCCGTCGCAACTGGATCTGTTCGACCTCAAACCCGATGCGCCGCGCGAGATTCGGGGTCCGTTCCAGCCCATTTCCACCAAGGGCGACTTCCAGGTTTCCGAGTTGCTTCCGTTGCACGCGAAGCTGGGCGACAAGTTCAGCTTGGTCCGCACGGTGTATCACACCGCGGCGGCAGTGCATGACACCGGCCATCAGTTGCTCCAGACCGGGCGCCTCTTCACCGGCGGCATCAACACCCCCCATGCCGGCTGTGCGTTGGAATTCCTGCGGGGCCGGCGTACCGAGCTGCCCGCCCACGTGATCCTGCCCGAACCGATGGGCAATACCGGCGGTGGCCTGCCGCACGGTCAGGACGCCGGATTTCTCGGCAAGGCCTACGACCCCTTCACCATCAATGCCGATCCGTCGCAGCCCGACTTCCAGGTCCCCGACCTCTTGCCGCCGCCCGAGATCGGCGAGGCCCGCCTGCAACGGCGTCAGGAGCTGCGCCAGATCGTGGAAGGTACGATCAAGACGTTTGAGGCCAGTGAAAGCGCGAAGCTGATGGATGCGAATTTCGCCGCGGCTTATCGGCTCATGACCAGCGAGAAGGCCCGCGAGGCGTTCGACCTGACCAAGGAGCCCTCCGCCGTCCGGGAGCGCTATGGGATGACCCGTTTCGGACAGAGCTGTCTGCTGGCCCGCCGGCTGGTGGAACGCGGCGTACGCTTCGTCACCATCAACACCTTCATCACGGTGTTCGACGAAATCACCTGGGACATCCACGGATCGAAACCGTTTACCAGCATTGCGGGTATGAAGGACATCGTATGCCCGATGTACGACCAGGGTTACAGTGCCTTGATCGAGGATCTGAGCCAACGGGGGATGCTGGATTCGACCTTAGTGGCGAACCTCGCGGAGTTTGGCCGGACGCCGAAGATCAATCCCACCGGAGGCCGGGATCACTGGCCGGCCTGCTGGACCTGCTATTTCGCGGGCGGAGGAATCCGAGGCGGACGGGTCGTGGGCAAGTCGGACGAGATTGCTGCGTATCCGGCGGAACGTCCGGTCAGCCCGGCCGAGATTGTGGGGACGATCTACCACAGTTTGGGACTTGAGCTGGAGACGCACCTGCCCGGGCCGCAGGGGCGGCCGTTCCCGTTGGTGGATTTCGGAACGCACCCGATCCGGGAGTTGTTTGCGTAAGCGGTTGATTGGCTGCGCAGCGCCAACCGGAGAACCGTCATGAGCCCTAAGGAAATCAAATTAACGGCCGCTCGCTTCGCCAAGTTCGTCGAATGGAGTGACCAGGATGGTTGCTTTATCGGTCGGTGTCCGGCGCTGTTTGGCGGTGGCATTCATGGCAACGACGAAGCTGAGGTGTATCGTGAGTTGTGCGAAACCGTGGAAGAATGGGTGATTCTGCTCGACCGGGACGGTGTTCCGCTCCCACTGGGTAACGCTGTCGGCTCCCTCCGCCGGTGGCTCCTGGTGGCGGCGGGCATTCTAAGCATCTTTCTGGTTCACGCCGCTCCGGACTCAAACCCCACCTTCCGCAACCACGTCCAGCCCGTGCTCACCAAAGCCGGCTGCAACATGGGAGCCTGTCACGGAGCCGCCGCCGGAAAGAATGGCTTCTACCTGAGCCTGCGCGGATACGATGACGAAGCCGACTGGCTGGCCATCACCCGCAGCGCCGGCGGACGACGCATCTCCCCGGCCGATCCCGGACGCAGCCTCCTCCTGCTCAAGGCCACCGGCGCCGTGCCGCACAAAGGAGGCAAACGGATCGCAACCGGCTCCCCGGAATATCACACGCTGGCGGACTGGATCGCCTTGGGCGCCCCCGGCCCCCAAGACTCCGATCCGCGCCTGACCCGCCTGGAGGTTCTGCCAGCCCAGACGCGCCACCAACCGGGCGACACCCAGACCCTCCAAGTCCGCGCCCACTTCAGCGATGGACGCATCGAGGAGGTGACCCGGTGGGCCAAGTACTCGAGCGCCAACGAATCGGTAGCCAACGTCAGTGACGACGGCGAAGTCACGGTCGTCGGCTACGGCGAGGCCGGAGTCACCGCCTGGTATCTAAGCCAGATCGCGGTCGCCTTCGTCACCTCGCCTTACACGAATGCCTTGTCCGCGGATACCTTTGCCCAACTGCCCCGGCGCAATTTCATCGACGAACAGGTGAACGCGAAGTTGCAGGAACTGAACCTGCCCCCGTCGCCTCGGGCGACGGACGCCGAGTTTCTGCGGCGGGCGCATTTGGATACCATCGGCGTTCTCCCCACGCCGGCCGAGGTGCGCGAATTCCTGGCCGATGCCACCCCGTCTGCTGAACGGCGCGAAGCGCAGATCGAGCGGCTGCTGAACCGGCCGGAGTTCGTGGACTATTGGACGTATAAGTGGAGCGACCTGTTGTTGGTCAATTCGTCGAAGCTGCGTCCGGCCGCGGCCCGGGCTTATCACGCCTGGATTCGCCAGCAGGTGGAAGCGAACCGGCCGTGGGACGAACTGGTCCGTGACTTGGTCACCGCGCGAGGCAGCACGTTCGAGAACGGCGCGGGGAATTATTTCCTGCTGCACGATGATCCACGGTCCATGGCGGAAACCACCACCCAGGCCTTCATGGGCATGAGCGTGGGCTGCGCGAAATGTCATAACCATCCCAGTGAGAAGTGGACCAATGACGACTACTTCGCCCTCGCCAATCTATTTGCCCGGGTCCGGATGAAGAATGGCGCGGGCGATGGCGAACGCATCGTTCTCGCTTCGACCACCGGTGATCTGATCCAACCGCGGATCGGAAAACCGCAACCCCCGCGCCCGCTGACCGGGACCTCGCTGGAATTCGACGATCCAAACGACCGCCGGACGCATCTCGCTGCCTGGCTTACCTCCCCGGAGAATCCCTACTTTGCGCCATCCATCGTCAATCGTCTGTGGGCCAATTTCTACGGTGTTGGCCTCGTCGAAAAGGTCGATGACTTACGGGTCAGCAACCCGGCCAGCAACGAGGCGCTGCTGGCCGCCGCCGCCCAATTCCTAATCGAGCATCGCTACGATCTAAAAGCTTTGATGCGGGAGATCCTGCGTAGCGAAACTTATCAGCGCAGCAGCGAACCGCTGCCCGGCAACGCCGCGGATACGCGCTTCTATGCCCGCTATTATCCCCGCCGCCTGATGGCGGAGGTCATCCTGGATGCCTATTCCCAGGTCACCGGTGTCCCGACCGAATTCAAGCGTGCCACCGGCAACGGCGACACCTTCCAGTTCACCTACCCGCGCGGCACTCGGGCGATGCAACTGCCCGATTCCCAAATCGCCAGTTATTTCCTGGAAAGCTTTGGCAAACCCGACCGGATCCAGACGTGTGAATGCGAACGGACCGCGGAGCCGAGCGTGGCGCAGGTATTGCATATCGCGAACGGGCAAACGCTCAACGCCAAGCTGGCGGCGCGCGCCTGTCGGGCCTCGCAACTGTTGAAGGAAAAGGCCGCCGCGGACCAATTGGTGGAGGAGGCCTATCTTAGTGCATTGGCCCGTCTTCCATCCGCCGAGGAGAAATTCAAGCTAACACGAATGCTCGACGAAGCTGAGGAGGAACAGAAAGGGGCGGTGTTGGAGGACATCTACTGGGCTCTGCTGAGCAGCAAAGAGTTCCTGTTCAATCATTGACAGGAGCGCGGACGGCTCGTCCGCTCGAATCCAACCCTCACCCCATGCCGCCGTTCCCGAAAATCCGCCGCCGAATGCGAAAGGGAGCGAGGTGTGCGCTGACTTGCGTCCCCTCGGGAGCGCGGGCGGCTCGCCCGCTCGAACTCCCTCCTCATCGTCAAATTTGGCGATTTCGGAAGGCCTGCCGGCGAGTGCAATATGGGCAGCATGACTTCCCGACTAGAATCGTGCGGACGAGCCGTCCGCGCTCCTGTTTCATGAAGCGTCCGCTCAAGCTCCTGATCGAGGAAAAGCGGCGCTGGCACTATCAGCCGACGGAGGAAGAACGCACCGCCGGATTCCAAGGTTGGCGCTCGCGGGGTTACCTGCCCCACTTCGATGCCCCCGGCGTCCGGCAATTTGTAACATATCGACTGGGCGACGCCCTTCCCGCCGCGCGCCGCGCCGAATGGGCACCCCTTCTCCATCTGGACGACGAACGGGAGAAATTCCGCCGAATCGAAGCCTACCTCGACTCCGGACACGGTGAATGCCTTTTACGTCATCCGGAGATCGCCTCCATCGTACAAGAGAACCTGCTGCACTTTGACGATCAGCGATACCTGCTCTTAGCGTGGTGCCTGATGCCCAATCACGTTCACGTAGTGGTCGAAGTTGGACCGGTTCCTTTGGTGAAACTGCTCCACACTTGGAAGTCGTACACGTCCAAGCGGGTTGGTGAACGACTGGGTCGAATGGGAAGCTTATGGCAACCGGAGTACTTTGACCGCTACGCGCGGGATGACGATCACCTCAACCGCATCATCGCGTATGTGGAGAACAACCCGGTGAAAGCGGGGCTGTGCTCTGCGCCGCCGGAATGGCCGTGGAGCAGTGCTCGATGGCGGGATGAATACGGCCGACTTCGACACCCCCTCAGGAGCGCGGACGGCTCGTCCGCTCGAACTAAAGAAACGCCAACAATTGAAGAAAAATGAGGTCATTCGGAACCGGATTTAGCCACCTTAGTTCGAGCGGACGAGCCGTCCGCGCTCCTGCGGTACTCGCCTCCATCCTGGCGCTGCTCCCGCTCCCTGCCGCCGATTTCCTTACCCTCGAACCGCTTCTGCAGGAGCACTGCGTCGAATGCCACGGCACTAAGGATCCGGAAGGCGGCCTCAGCCTCGAATCGGCCGTCGATCTCTTGAAGGGCGGCGAATCCGGTTCGCCTGTGGTGCCCGGCCAGAGCGCCGAATCGCTGCTGATCAAGGTGTTGGAGGGGAACTGGGGCAAAACCGGCAAGAACCAGTTCATGCCGCCCGGACAACGCGAGAAGTTCACGCCCGAGCGGATTGCCCTGTTCAAGGCGTGGATCGATGCGGGCGCTCCCTTGCCCACCACCACTACCGCTGTGCCCCGCGAACTGTCCGTCCCCCGTATCGAGCCCCGCGGAACGCCGCGCCGGCCCATCAACGCACTGGCCTTCGATTCGGGCTCGCGTCTGCTGGCCGTGGCACGCCCCGACGCAGTCGAGCTGTTCCACATCGATTCCCGCCAGGTGGTTCGCTCGTTGACCGGCTTTCGCGGCGCGGCGAATTCCGTGGTCTTTTCACCGGACGGACAGTGGGTGTTTGCCGGCGCTGGCGATCCCACCGGCGGAGAGGTCCGCCAATGGAAAACCGCGGACGGCTCCCCGGGCCGGACTTTCGGCGGACACCCCGATGCGGTGTATGCCGTGGCACTGACGGCCGACGGACAGACGCTGGCCACCGGTGGGTACGACTATGCGATCAAGTTGTGGAATACCGGGGAGGGAACCGAACGCGCCCACCTCACGGCCAATCAAGGCGCCATCATGGGACTCGCGTTCCGGCCGGATGGAAAGGTCCTGGCCAGTGTGGGTTACGACCGGACCGCGAAGGTGTATGAAACCGCCGGCGGCACCCGGCTGGAAACCTTCGGCCAGGCCTTGAAGGAGCTGAATGCCGTGGCGATTTCTCCCGATGGCAAAACGCTGCTCACCGGCGGCAACGACAACCGCATCCGCGCCTATAGCCTGGGCCCCGAGGCGCGGGAAGGTTCGAACGAACTGGTCGCCACAGTGTTCGCCCACGAAGGCGCCATTCTTCGCCTCGCTTATAGCCCGGACGGACGCACGGTGGCCTCGTCCGCCAACGATCGGACGGTCAAGATCTTCGACGCCGCCGGGCTCCGGCCGCGCCTCACCCTGGAACCACAACCCGACTGGCCGACCGCCCTCGCGTTTGTCGGAAATGAGATTCTCGCCGTGGGTCGAGCCGACGGATCACTCGCCTTTTACCAAGCGGCCGATGGGAAAGCGGTCGCGCCCCCCAAGCCCGAGTTGACCAGACCATCGCCGCGGGGCGTGGAGCGCGGAACCACCACCCAGGTCCGGCTGGAAGGCAAAAATCTGGAACAGGTCACCACCGTCAGTCTGTACCGCCAGGGGAAACTCCGGTCCGTCGAAGCGCCTACGTTCGGTGAAGGCGGGATCATTCTGACCCTTGCTCCGGCTGCCGATGAGCCGATCGGCGCCTGGGAGATCTTAGTGGGCACTGGTTCCGTGGAATCAGGACGCGTGAAGGTGTGGGTGGACGATCTGCCGCAGCTCGAAGCGACCGCGGTCCCGGCTGGAGAGTCTAAGGCACCGACCTCACTGAAGCTGCCCGTCTCGGTTTGGTCCACTTTGGAACAGCCGGGTAGCAGCGCAGAATTCGAGTTCACCGGCCAGGCAGGGGACGACGTCGTCCTGGATCTGTCGGCGCAACGGTTGGGTGCCAAGGGCGACTATCATCTGATGGTCGTCGATGATACGGGCCGGACTCTCGCCCGGGGTGACAATTACGCCGGCCACGCGGACCCGTTGCTCATCGTGAAATTGCCGGCCGCCGGTGCCTACCGGGTTCGCGTCGGTGAAGCCACGTTCGAAGGTTCCGCGGAACATTACTTCCGGCTCAGCGTGGGGCGCCTGCCGTTTCTGACCGGAGTATTTCCACTCACCCTCCCCGCCCATTCGGAATCGGAAGTGGAACTATTAGGGGTCAACCTCGGGGAATCCGAACACAGCCGGCTGATAGCAAAAGAACCAGGCGACCTGGCGCTTCCCTCGGTGGCCACCGGCTGGCGTTCGCGACGCGACTGGAAATTCCTGGCCACGGATTCGCCAGCTCCTTTGGAAATCGAACCCAATGATGCGCCAGAGCAAGCCACGCCCGTGCCCGTCCCGGTCTCGGTCAACGGTCGCCTGATGCCGGTTCAGGAAACAGGACCCGACACCGACCTGTTCCGGTTCCCCGCCCGCCAGGGAGTCACCTACCTTCTGGAAACACTGGCCGCCCGCCGCGGCTCGCCCGCCGACACGCGCCTGGAAGTCCTCTGGCCCGACGGGCGTCCGGTCGAGCAGGTTCGCCTGCAAGCCGTCCTCAACTCCGCCATCACCTTCCGCCCGGAGACCTCGGACGATCAGGGGATCCGCTTCGATAATTGGGAAGAAATGGACTTGAACGATCTGTTGTGGTGCGGCGGCGAAGTCATGAAACTCTTCCGCGCACCCCAAGGACCCGACTCCGACACGCTGATGTATTCCTCCGGCGGACTTCGGCGCGGTTATTTCGATACCACGCCGATGGCGCATTACTTAGACGAGCCGGTGTATCTGGTGAAACCTCTCGCTCCGGGAGAAAAGCCGGTGCCGAACGGTCTGCCGGTGTTCACGCTCAACTTTGTCAACGAGGACGGCGCGCGACGTGATATCGGTACCGATTCCCGAATCCATTTCACCGCTCCGACTGACGGCGATTATCTGGTCCGGGTGAGCGATTCCCGGGAATTCGGCGGGTCCGGTCATGCCTACGCGCTCGTGATCCGGGAAGCGCAGCCGAACTTCGCCGTGACGCTGAACGGGACGAATCCCACCATCGCCGCCGGCAGCGGACAGAGTTTCACGGTGGCGGTAAGGCGGATCGACGGGTTCGAAGGACCGGTGACCATCGACTTCAACCACCTTCCACCCGGCTGGAACGTAACGAGTCCGCTCGTGATCGAGGCCGGTCAGGAAGCCGCCTCTGGCACCTTGACGGCCACGACCGATGCCGTAACCGCCAGCGACGCGGTCTGGGATACCGTCACCGTCGTCGCGACGGCGGAAGTCGAAGGCCGGCCGGTGGCGATGGCCGTGAATAACCTGGGACGCCCGAAGCTGGCCGGTGCGCCGCCCAAGCTACTGGTTCGGCTCGATCCGATCGAATCGGGCGCGACGAACCACGCCGGAATCGCCCCCATCTCCATTACCCCCGGTGGAACAGCCCGTGCGCGACTCAGCATTGTGCGGCAGGGATACGACGGCGTGGTGACCTTCTCCGTGGACAACCTGCCGCACGGCGTGATCGTCGAAAATCTTGGCCTCAACGGGATTACTTTCCTGGCCGAAGAAAACGAGCGGGAAATCTCCTTGGCGGCGGCCAAATGGGTGGAAGAAACCGACCGTCCGTTCTTTGCCGTGGAAGGCCAGGCCGGGCGTCAGACCTCCGAACCCCTGATGCTGCGGGTCCGGCGCGAGGCAACGCAGGCCCGCTTGGGGGCACCGTAAGCGGCTAAGGGGAGCGCGGACGGCTCGTCCGCTCGAATACCAAAGGTGTGGAGGGGTAGCGATTCCGTCCCTTATCCGAAGCCGTAACTGCCCGATCAATCGCAACCCGGACCGAAATCGGAATAAAGTGCCAGGTCATCGTCAGCTTTAGGGGGGGAGCGCGGACGGCTCGTCCGCTCGAATACTAAAGGTGTGGAAGGCTGGCGATTTCGTCCTTCACCCGAAGCCTCAACCGCCCGATCAACCGCAACCCAGACCCATAAAGGAGCAGGAACGGTCAGCGGATTTCCGGTCGAAGACATTGTTACCGCGTTCAGACCAGATGAGGGATGCTCACCAAGTGTTGCGCCGTCTTCGCTCCAGAAGAACCGGGGCCACCGGAAAGGAATGAGAGGGAGACGCGCTACTTCCTCTCCGGCCGGTCGGAGACGAGGGGGGCCAACCGATGTACTCTCCCTCGCTCATCCCTCTCCTTCGGTCGGTGGCCCCGGCAAGTGGGTCGTCCGGTGCGTCCAGCCTCTCCGGAAAAGCTGTCGGGAACCTGGAGCTTCTTTGGAGCTTGGACCCCGGGTTCTAGGGCTTCAAATTTGGAACGTCCCTAGTTCGGATACCTGCCTGGTCTCTCTGTATCAATCGTTGCGAACGTACGTGCGTGTAGCGTGCGGTGTCCTCACCGCACCAC
>CAYYSX010000148.1:0-1207 GCA_964474315.1 uncultured Verrucomicrobiota bacterium
TTTTGAGCTGAGCTTCGGTTTCGCAGGGCCAAGCGGGTCCGAAGATCTCGATCCGCGTTGGAGCGACCGTGCAGCGTGCGGTGTCCTCACCACACCACCGGCGTGCCAGCCTCAAGTCGTGTGAAGGTACGTTCGCAACGATTGATACCTCCTTCGAATCCAAAGAAAAGGCTTCAACTGACCGGGTGGGTGCCTAGGCTCAACCCATCCAGCTCATTCACCTTTTCGTCCCGTGGTTTCACGGCCGTGGGCTTCTTGTTCATTCCAGTCTAACTCATGTCACCTTACCTGGCTGAATTCATCGGCACGGCCTGGCTGGTCCTGCTCGGCGATGGCGTGGTCGCCAATGTGGCGCTCGCGCGGTCCAAAGCGCACCACGCGGGCTGGATCGTCGTCGCGACCGGGTGGGGCTTGGCGGTGGCCCTGGCCGTTTACTCAGTGGGAACCATCAGCGGTGCGCATCTGAATCCGGCCGTCACTCTCGGGCTCACCGCGATCGGGAAGTTTTCCTCCGCCCAGGTCGCGGGCTATCTCGCCGCCCAATTCGCCGGAGCCTTCTGCGGAGCGATCCTGGTGTGGCTGGCGTATCTGCCGCATTGGAAGGAAACACCCGATCCAGCGACCAAGCTCGGCGTGTTCTGCACGGCGCCCGGCATTCGTTCGACCGGGGGTAATTTGATCTGCGAATTCATCGGGACGGCCGTGCTGGTGTTCGGCGTGTTGGCGATTCCTTCCAATGCCAACCTGACCGAACCGGCCTGGGCCACGGGATTCGGTCCCTTGCTGGTCGGACTCCTGGTGTTCTCCATCGGCTTGTCGCTGGGCGGTCCGACCGGGTACGCCATCAACCCCGCCCGCGACCTCGGTCCGCGGCTTGCTCACGCCCTTCTTCCCATCGCGGGCAAAGGCGGCAATGACTGGGGGTACGCCTGGATTCCCGTGGTCGGACCGGTCCTCGGCGGAATCAGTGGCGCCCTCCTGCACCGAATCCTGTTCGGTTCCTGAATCCTTTTCCTTATCGCCAACCCTCCCTTCCCTCCATGCCCTGCATTCTCGCTCTCGACGCCGGCACGACCAGCGTTCGCGCCATCCTGTTTGATCGTGAAGGCCAAATCCGCGCCGTCGCCCAGAAGGAGATTCGGCAGATGTATCCGCAGGCCGGCTGGGTGGAGCATGACGCACAAGAGATTTGGTTCTCGATCATGGC
>CAYYSX010000148.1:1307-7813 GCA_964474315.1 uncultured Verrucomicrobiota bacterium
TACTTCTCCGCCACGAAACTGGCCTGGATTCTCGATCACGTGCCCGAGGCCCGGAAGCGAGCCGAAGCGGGAGAGCTGGCGTTTGGGACCATCGATTCGTGGCTGGTGTGGAAGCTGACCAGTGGCAAGATCCACCTCACCGACGTCACCAACGCTTCTCGCACCCTGCTGTTCAACCTGCACCGGGGGGACTGGGATCCGGAATTGCTGAAGCTGTTCCGCATTCCCGCCGCGGTTTTGCCGGAAGTGCGCTCCTCCAGCGAGGTGTATGGGGAAATCTCGACTTCGCTCGGATTGAGCCAGGTTCCGGTCGCGGGCATTGCCGGCGATCAGCAGGCCGCGTTGTTCGGCCAGATGTGTGTCCGGCCGGGCCTGACCAAATGTACCTATGGCACCGGCTGCTTTATGTTGCAGAACACCGGCCCCAAACCCATTGCCTCCCGAAACCGCCTGCTCACGACCGTGGCCTGGAAGATCGGCAGCAAACAGCACTACGCGCAGGAAGGCAGCGTGTTCATCGGTGGCGCAGCGGTCCAGTGGCTGCGGGACGGACTGCAGTTGGTGCGCTCGGCCCAGGAGGTGAACCTGCTGGCGGAATCGGTTCCGGATAGCGGCGGGCTGTTCCTGGTACCGGCGTTTGCCGGACTCGGAGCGCCCCATTGGGATCCTTATGCGCGAGGGTTGTTGATCGGCATTACGCGGGACACCAACGCCGCGCACCTGGCCCGCGCCGCCTTGGAAGGCATCGCCTTTCAGGTCGCCGATTTGCTGGAAGCGATGGAGGCGGACACCGGACGGAAGGTTCCTGAGCTGCGGGTGGACGGCGGAGCGTCGCTGAGCGAACCGCTGATGCAGTTCCAGGCGGACATTCTGCGCATCCCCGTGGTACGTCCGTCGGTAACAGAGACCACCGCCCTGGGCGCCGCCTATCTTGCCGGACTGGCCGTGGGCTTTTGGAAGAGTCCTTCGGCCATCGCGGCCCAGTGGAAGGTGGAGAAGGTGTTTGAACCGCGCCTGCCGGCGGCGCGGGCGCAAGAACTGCGGATCCGCTGGAATGATGCTCTCAACCGCGCGCGCTCCTGGGAGCCAAATCGTCCGCGAACCAAACTCACCCCGCGAAGGAACCGCCGATGAACCGCACCGAACTGCTTAGCCGCGCGCTCAACCAATCCGAGCCGTGGAGCTTCATCGTCATCGGCGGCGGTGCCACCGGCGTCGGGGTGGCGCTCGATGCGGCCGCCCGCGGATACCGGACGCTCCTCCTCGAACAGCACGACTTCGGCAAAGGCACCTCCAGCCGGAGCACCAAACTCGTTCACGGCGGCGTGCGGTATCTCGAACAGGGCAACGTCTCCCTGGTAATGGAGGCGCTCAAAGAACGCGGCCTCCTCCGGCAGAATGCGCCGCACTTGGTGAGCGAACTTCCCTTCATTGTGCCGAGTTACGCCTGGTGGGAGGGCCCTTTCTATGGAATCGGCCTCAAGCTGTATCAAAGTCTCTCAGGCAAATACGGCTTTGGCGCCTCGAAGCACCTGTCCAAGGAAGAAACCCTGGCGCGCTTGCCTAATATCAAGACGGAGGGACTCCGCGGTGGGGTGGTCTATTATGACGGCCAGTTCGATGACTCCCGGCTGTTGATCAACTTGGCGACCACGGCGGTGGAGCAAGGGGCGACCCTGCTCAATTATACCCCGGTAACCGGCCTGCTTAAAGACGCGGACGACCTGGTGGATGGCGTCCAGGCGCGCGATGCCGAATCGGGCCGCGAGTTCACCGCGCGCGCGAAGGTCATCATCAATGCGACGGGTCCGTTTACCGATTCCGTCCGGCGTCTGACCGGTGATGAGGCTCGCCCGATGATTGCGCCCAGCCAGGGGGCTCACCTCGTGCTCGACCGCTCATTCCTTCCCGGGGACACGGCGATCATGGTCCCGCACACCAGCGACGGGCGGGTGATGTTCGCGATCCCCTGGCACGGCCACACCCTGGTAGGAACCACCGACACCCCGGTGGAATCCGCCACCTTGGAACCCGTGCCCATGGACCAGGAGATTGAGTTCATGCTGAGTACCGCAGCGCTTTATCTGGAGAAGAAGCCGACGCGAGCCGACATCCTGAGCACCTTCGCCGGCATTCGTCCGCTCGTGCGTTCCGGCGACAGCAAGAACACCGCAGCGCTCTCCCGCGACCACACGCTGCACATCGATCCCAATGGCTTAGTGAGTGTCTGCGGCGGAAAATGGACCACCTACCGCAACATGGCTGAGGACTGCGTCAATCAGGCGGCCACTCTGGCGCGTCTCACCGAGCGGCCCTGTGTCACCCGGCATCTGAATATCCACGGCTATCATCAGCATGCCGACCGCTTCGGTCCGTTGGCCTTCTACGGAGCGGATGCACCGTTCATCCGGGATCTCGTGACGGGCGAAGCCGCGCTCGGTGAACCGCTGCATCCGGCCCTGCCCATCCAGGGTGCCGAGGTGGTTTGGGCGGCGCGTCAGGAAATGGCGCGAACGGTGGAGGATGTACTGGCGCGGCGGACGCGGGCCTTGTTTTTGAATGCGCGCGCCGCCTGCGAAATGGCACCGAAAGTCGCCTACCTGCTCGCCCGGGAGCTGCAACGCGATGCGAGATGGGAGCAGGAACAGGTTCGCGAATTCGAACTCACCGCGCGGGGCTACCGGGTATCGGCGCTAACTTAGCGAGGAACCCGCCGGACGGACGACCCAAAGGCCAAGCTCCAAGGTCCCGGTTCCCGTCCGAACCGCCTTGGAAGTGGGGCGTTGGGGGGAGCTCGGTGGCGCCTCGTCCCACTCGGGGCTGCGCCGCGCTTCTTTGGGATTTGGGTTTTGGCCTTTGGAGCTTTCGTTCCTCGGTCCCCCTGCTCCTTTCGTTCCATTGACTTCTCAAACGCCTGTTTGAAACTGCCGCTTGAAATGGCGGCACCCCACACCAAGGGCTCTTCTCCAGCCAGTCAGGCTGTCACCCGGCAGGCCTTGCTCGAGGCGGCGGCCGATGTCTTCGCCCGGGAAGGATTCCAGAAATCCACCATCCGGGAAATCAGTCACCGCGCGCGCGCCAATATCGCCGCGGTCAACTACCATTTCGGGGACAAGGAAGGACTGTACGCCGAAGTGCTGAAACAACAGGGGGAACTGGCCCAGGCCCGTTTTCCGGCCCTGGCCGGACTGCACGCCGGGGCTTCGCCGGAAGCGCAGTTGGCCGCTTTCATCCGCTCCTTTCTGCAACGGGTGCTCTCCGAAGAGATCGCCAACCGCCACGGTCGCATGATGGCCCGCGAGATGGTCGAACCCACCGCCGCCCTCGATCGGCTCGTCCGCGAGGTGATCCAGCCGCAGGCCAATCTGCTCCATCGCATCGTGCGGGACCTGCTTTCGCCGGCCGCGGATCCCGCCACCGTCCACCTCTGCGGACTCAGCGTCGTAGGGCAGGTTCTGTTCTATGCCCATTGCCGTCCGGTGCTCACCCGGCTCGAGCCCCGGGACGCTTACGATTTGATCGAGCTCGACCGGCTCTCCCACCACATCACCCAATTCAGCCTGGCCGCCATCCGCTCTTTCGCCCGCCAGCGCCGCTCAGAAACGCGTCCCGCCCGGCCGAAGACCCGTCGCTCCCGCTGAGATGCCCCGCCCCGTATGTATCGCCTTGCGCTCAAGATGCTCGTGGCCGACCGCGCCAAGTACGTGATGCTGGTGGGGGGCCTCGCATTCGCTTCGCTCCTCATGACCCAGCAGAACGCCGTGTTTCGCGGCCTGCTTTCCTGGACGACTTCCCACATGCGCAACATGCGCGCCTCCATCTGGGTGGTGGAGCGCAACGTCGAGCAGGTCAACGAAACCAAGGCCCTGCGCGATACCGACGTCAACCGGGTCCGCAGTGTGGCGGGCGTGGATTTTGCGGTGCCGCTTTACCAGGGGATTCTCAAGGCCCGGGCCGAAGACGGCTCGGACAAGCCGGTCCAACTCGTGGGTCTCGATCCGGCCACGTTGGTGGGACGTCCGCCGATCATGCTCCGGGGAAATCTGGAGGAACTGCGCCGGCCCAACACCGTCGTCATCGACGAACTGGCCGTGCAACGGCTCCGCGGTGGCCGGTCGCGGCCCATCGACGTGGGCGACGCGTTCGAGATCAACGACCGCGAGGCGCGGGTCGTCGGCATCTGCCGGACAGAACGGCACTTCTTCGGCTATCCTTATATTTTCACCAGCTACGATCAGGCTCTGCAGTTTGCCCCGCGCCAACGAAAGATGCTTTCGCTCATCCTGGCGGAACCGAAGCCGGGGGTGACTCCGGAACAGGCCGCCCGCGCCATCGAACGCGAAACGGGACTCAAGGCCTTCACCGTTCCGGAGTTCACGATCGCGACCATCGCGTTCATTTGGAAAAACACCGGAATCCCCGCCTCATTCATGACGACCATTATTCTCGGCTTCGTGGTGGGTACCGCCGTGTCCGCCCAAACCTTCTATTCGTTCGTTCTCGAGAACCTTCGAAACCTGGGGGCGCTCAAGGCCATGGGCGCGAGCAACGGACTCCTCGCGCGCATGCTCCTCCTCCAAGCCTTCACGGTCGGGCTGGTCGGCTATGGCATCGGGGTCGGGCTGACCGCGCTCTTTGGCTGGGCCGTGCTGCCAATCGGCCAACCACCCTTCGTGCTCGACTACGCGTCGCTGGCCATTACCGGCGCGGCGGTCGTGGTGATCTGCATGTTTGCAGCGCTCCTCGGTATCCGCCGCATCGCCACCCTCGAGGCGGCCATCGTATTCCGGACCTGACCATGACCGCCGCCCCCGAAGCTTCCGCTGGGTTCGGCCCGGCTCCCTCATCGGGGCTCGCCGTCCACGTCCGCAACGTCACCAAGACCTACGGTTCCGGTGACAGCCGGACCGTGGCGTTGAAAGGGGTCGATTTCTCCACCCGCGAAGGCGAGTTGCATCTGGTGGTGGGCCCCAGCGGTTGCGGAAAGACCACGTTGTTGTCGGTGGTGGCCGGAACGTTGGAATGGGAAACGGGAGAAATCGAAGTCTTCGGCACCCGGCTCAACGACCTGACCCCGACCCGTATTGCCACCTTTCGGGGACGCTCCATTGGCTTCATTTTCCAGCAGTTCAACCTGATCCCCACCCTGTCGGTCACCGAGAACGTCAGTGTTCCTCTTTTGCTCAATGGCACGCGCCGCCGCGAGGCCGAGAAACGGGCGCGGGAAGTCCTGACCCGCGTGGGCCTGGGAGAGAAGCTGGACAAGTCGCCCCGTGATCTCTCCGGAGGCCAACAGCAACGCGTCGCCATCGCCCGCGCCCTGGTGCATGAACCGCGGCTCATCATTTGCGACGAGCCGACCAGCGCCCTCGATTCGGTCACGGGTCACACGATCATGGAGTTACTCGCCGGCGTGGCCCGGGCGCCCGGGCGCTGCGTCATCATCGTGACGCACGATCCCCGCACGTATTCCTTTGCCGACCGCATCACGGAAATGGAGGACGGACGCGTGCGCCAGGTGTTGTCCGGGGACGCCATCCAATCCTTCCTTTCCACCCATCGTTAGACCCCTTCTCATGTTATTTCGCCGTCTTAGTTTCTATCTGGCCATCGCCGGCGTCGTGGCCGCCGTGCTGCTCGTCCGCCGGTTACAGGAAAAGCCTCCCGCTCCACCGCCCGTGGCCGAACCCGCCCGCTCACCCTTTGCTTACACCGTCGCCGCCACCGGTCTGATCGAAGCCACCCGGGAGAATGTCCGCATTGCTTCTCCCCGCGGCGCCCTGGCCACCGCGGTCCCGGTCAAAGTCGGTGACCGGGTTCGCGCCGGTGATCTCCTGTTCCAGCTCGATGATCGCGAGGCCCGGGCCCGGGTGACGACCACCGAGGCCCAACTGGTCGCGATCCGCGCTTCGCTGGCCGCCGAAGAAGTCGCCCTCGCGGACGCCCAGGACCAGTTGGACCGCGTTCTCAAACTGCGCCAGGACGACATCGCCTCCGAGAATGACCTGCGCCGGCAGTGGTTTGCGGTCGAAGCGGCCAAGGCGCGGGTGGAAACGACCCAGGCCCAAATCGAAGCGACCGCTCGCCAACTCGAACAGGCGCGGACCGAAGCCGCCATCCTGGCGGTGAAAGCTCCGCGCGACGGCGAGATTCTCCAGGTCAATGTGCGGGAGGGTGAATTCGCACCGGCGGCCGCGCTGGCCGAGCCGTTGATGCTGCTGGGCGACGTGGACACGCTGCAGGTCCGTTGTGACGTCGATGAGCAAAATGCGGTCCTCGTCCAGCCCCGGCAGCCCGCCGTGGCCTCGCTCAAGGGCCATTCCCATCTACGCATGCCGCTTCGCTTCGTCCGCGTGGAGCCGTACGTCATTCCCAAGCGCAGCCTGACCGGCGACAGCCTCGAACGCGTGGACACCCGGGTGCTCCAATTGATCTTCGAGTTCGATCGTCCGTCCTTTCCGGTCTATGTCGGCCAGCAAGTCGATGTGTTCATCGAACGGGACCAG
>CAYYSX010000148.1:7913-9493 GCA_964474315.1 uncultured Verrucomicrobiota bacterium
GAGTCGGTTTAAGAACTCCAAGGAGTGCTGTTTTCCAACCGGCTCTAAGGATTAGCCCTGGTACAGCCGCTCCGCCTCCAGCACCGCCGCCACGTGGGGCGGCACCAGATGGTCCACCGGCCGGCCTTCCCGAAGGCGCGCCCGAATTTCCGACGCCGAAACTTTCAATGGCCACCCCTCTAGGTGATGCAAGCGATAGCCCGGCGGCAGCGTCGGGGTGGTTTCGCCGGGACGTGGGATCACCACAAACTCCACCAACGCCGCCAACGCGTCCGCCTCACGCCACCGCGGCAGAGTGGCCACGTGATCGGCTCCGATCAGCCAGTATCGGGCCGCCCCAGGATACCGCACCGCGACCTGCCGAACAGTGTCGATAGTGTAACTTGTTCCGCCTCGCCGTACTTCGTAGTCATCGACCGCCACTCTGGTTTGACCTGCCAAGGCCAGCCGCAACAGCCGCAGGCGCACGGCTGCCGGGGCGGGCACCGTCCCGGGTTTGAAGGGGGACTGGGCCGCCGGAATGAACACGAGACGGTCCAACCCAAATTCCTCCAGGGCCGCCCGCGCCACCAGGAGATGGCCGAGATGCACCGGATCGAAGGAGCCTCCGTAAAGGCCAAGTCGCATGGGCCAACGTTACGGGGCGGAAGTCGGCGGAGGAATGAAGAACCCGAGGCCGGCCGCGTCCGAAACGAGGTGAATTCCTCCCGGCCGTTTGACGAATCGGTCTCGCGTACCAATGCTGTGCCCAGTTCCACCATGAGTCTGCCCAAACCGGACCCTCTCCGCGCCGCCTTCTGGAAGTTCGCCGCCACCCGGGAAGTCCCTGAGCTGGGTCCGGGACCGCGACCGAGTGTCCTGTCCCGCCGGGAACTGGAAGCTCGGTTCGATTTGTTCGCGGGCGAAACGGAACTGCATTCCGACACCGCCCTGCGCCTCCGCGCCACGGCCCTGTTGTATCATGATCATCACGACCCGGCCCACGACATCGTGCAGGATCTCGGCGACATCGAGGCCGCCATCGTCCACGCCATTCTGCACCGGCGCGAACCTGACTATTGGAATGCGCGCTACTGGTTCCGCCGGTTCGATGCGCATCCGGTTTATCTGGCCCTCGGACGCCGCGTCAAAGGACTGGCGCGGAATCCCGAGCAAAGCGAACTCGCGAGTGCGCTGACGCTGCCCGGCGCGTTCGACCCGTTTGCCTTTGTCGATTGGTGCGAGGCGGTCGAACGCAAGCCGGGGTTGGATCCGGTGGTCCTCTGGCTGCGGGAGGTCCAGCATGCGGAATTTGAGGAACTGGTGAATCATTTGATGGCTTCGTAGCCGAAGGAACGAGGCGCACTTTCTTCGCCCCACCCGCTGGTCTCAGCTTACGCCAAACCCCAAGGGACCGAGCAACGATCCAGGGGCAGTCCATCGCCTTCCAGATGGCCACGTTGCGGCGGGTCACAGACCCGCGCCCCCCTCAAGGCGACTCCATCCGTGTCGCACCGTCAGCGCGTCCTGCGGTCCGCGGGCACCGAACCCCAAGGGACCGAGCAACGATCCAGGGGCAGTCCATCGCCTTCCAGATGGCC
>CAYYSX010000148.1:9593-14463 GCA_964474315.1 uncultured Verrucomicrobiota bacterium
AGGGACCGAGCAACGATCCAGGGGCAGTCCATCGCCTTCCAGATGGCCACGTTGCTGCGGGTCACAGACCCGCGCTCCTCCCCCAAGGCGACTCCACTCGCGGGCACGGAGTGAGCCCGAGGCCGCGGCGCACGGTTTATCTCCCGTTCCAATTCCTGGCGTCCCGAGGATGGGGTTACCTGCTTGGATTCAGGCCGGGGGAGGCTATTTGCGTTCCTTCCCAAAAGATTGTCCCGGGACGGCCTTCCCGGTCTCCTCGGCTGGGCCTCGGCCCGCTGCCCCGTGAATCAGTTCCCGATTGTCCTTGCCGCCGTCCTGCCGGTGTTCTGCCTCGTCGGCACGGGCGTCATCCTGCGATGGACCCGCTGGCTCACCGCCGAGGCCGATGCCAGCTTGATGCGGGTGGTGGTCAACATCCTCACCCCGGCGCTGATCTTCCACGTCGTGCTGGGAAACGCCGCGTTGCGCCGCTCTGAGAACCTGTTCCTCGCTCCGCTGCTCGGCTTCGTGGAGGTGTCGGTCGGGGTGGCTCTGGCCTGGTTCCTTCGCCGCCGCACCGGACTCGCGGAGGAACGCAGTCAACGGACCTTCGCCGCCCAGACGGGCATCCAAAATTATGGCTACGTGCCACTTCCATTGGTATTGACGCTCTTCCCGGGCGACGCCGCCGGGGTCCTGTTCGTCCACAATCTCGGGGTGGACATCGCGCTGTGGACGGTCTGCCTCGCGGCCCTCGGCCACGGCCGACCCCGTGTAGGGCGTCATCTGCTCAACCCGCCCATCCTCTCCATCGTCCTCGCCGTCGGCCTGAACGTGGCGGGCGCCCAGTATTGGATGCCCCGTTTTCTGCTCACCACGGCCGAAATGCTGGGCGCCTGCGCCTTCCCACTCGGTATCATCCTGATCGGGGCCACCATGGCGGACTCCACCGCCGAACTGCGGCGTCACTTCGACCTGCGAACGGTGGCGTGGGCCTCCGCGCTCCGATTGGGAATCCTCCCGGTGTTCATCCTGACCCTGGCTTGGGGACTTCCCGTGTCACGCGAACTTAAGCAGGTGCTGGTGGTCCAGGCGGCCATGCCGGTGGCGGTGTTCCCCATTGTGCTGGCCCGGTATTACGGCGGGGATCCGCTCACGGCGGTACGCATCGTCGTCGGCACCAGCCTGCTCGGATTCGTCACCATCCCGCTGTGGCTGAAGTTGGGCCTGCGGGTCCTCGGTTGGTAGGTCACGACCCTGTCGTACCGCGCACCCCCAGGCCAAAAGCGCAGGTTTTCCGCCTGCCCACCGAGAAGCATTGCCACGCCGACAGACCCGCGGAACAGCAGGCAGTAAAGATCTGCGCTACTGCGTGATGCAGTCCTCCGGCACCGCCAGAATGGCCTTCGTCGCCAAAAACCATTGTCCCGGTCCGTACCCTCCGGGCAGGGTTTCGGCGTTGTGATGCAACAAGTAAATGTCGGGCTGATCGGCGGCGGCACGGTGGGGGGCGGAGTTTTGACGGCGCTCGCACGCAATGGCGCTCTTCTTTCCTCCCGTCTGGGATTGACGCTCACCGTCCTCCGGCTCGCCGTGCGTGATCGGCAAAAGTCCCGGTCCTTCTCGTTCCCCGCCTCCGCTGTCACCACCGATTGGCGCGCCGTCGTCCATGATCCCGAGGTCCAGATCGTCGCCGAACTGATGGGAGGGACCCACACGGCTCGCGAAGTCGTTCTCGCCGCTCTCCGCCTCGGGAAACCCGTGGTGACGGCCAATAAGGCTCTGTTGTCCGCCCACGGCGAGGAATTGTTCGCCGAAGCCGCCCGCTCAGGCGCCAACCTCTATTATGAGGCCTCGGTCGCCGGTGGCATTCCCATCATCAAGGTCCTGCGGGAATCCTTGGTGGGAAACCGCGTGATCCAACTCGCCGGCATCGTCAACGGCACCTGCAACTATATCCTCACCCGCATGAAGCTGGAGGGTGTGGGCTTCGAGGACGCCCTTTCCGACGCCCAACAACTCGGTTACGCCGAAGCGGAGCCAACCCTCGATCTGGACGGGCATGACGCTGCGCACAAGACCGGCATCCTCGCTTCGTTGGCCTACGGATTCTGGGTGAAGCCGTCCCAGATCCACACCGAGGGCATTGGTCACGTCTCGCCGCTCGACATCCAGTTCGCCGACAAGCTCGGCTACACCATCAAGCTTTTGGGGTTGGTGAAATGTGCCCCCCTTCGCCTCCGGACTAAGTCACGGCCTTCCCGCCGTTCTCCACCCGCCGGTCATCCCCCAGAAATCCAGGTCTCCGTCTATCCGGCGCTGATCCCCAACACGCATGTCCTGGCCTCGGTCAGCCATACCTTCAACGCCATCTCGATCCGTGGGGATATCGTGGGCGACACCTTGTTCTACGGCCGCGGAGCCGGGGCGGATGCCACCGCCAGCGCCGTCCTCAGCGATCTGGCCGATGCCGCCCTTGACCTCCGCCACGGCTCGCATCGCCGGGTGCCGCCGTTCGTGGCGCATGAAGGGCGCGGGCGGGTCTGTCCTCTCGATGATCTGGTGTCGCGCTACTATGTCCGGCTCAACGTGCTCGATCGCCCCGGGGTGTTCGCTCGCATTGCGAACGTGCTAGCCAAGGCTGGTATCGGCATCTCGTCCATCATTCAGCCTGAAGGCCATGCGGGGGAGGCGGTTCCGGTCATTCTGATGATTCACGATGCCTCTAACGCCGCCATGCGCCGCGCGCTCGCTGCCATCGCCAAACTCGGCGCCGTGAAATCCAGTCCGATCATGATCCGGGTGGAAACTCTCGAGGATCCAGGCTGAACGGTGACACCGCCGGCCGATGACGTACCGCAGACCTTTCCAGCCTGCTGTTCCGCAGGTTTGCAGCCTGCCTGCGGATCGGAACGGACAGGTCAAGAACCTGGGCCACAGCAGACCGAAAAGGTCTGTGATACCGCTTTTTCACTCACGGTTCATAACTCGATCCCGCGCCCAACGGCAGTTCCAATCCCCACCAGATCAACAGCAGCGTCGTCCAGAACACGAGGAAACAAACGCTGTACGGCAGCATCGTCGAAATCAGTGTGCCAATGCCCGTCTGTTTCGCGTACCGCTGACAGTACACCACGATCAGCGGGAAATACGGCAGCAGCGGTGTGATGATGTTGGTGCTCGAATCGCCGACCCGATACGCCGCCTGCGTTAGCTCAGGTGACAGCCCGATTTGCATCAACATCGGCACCAGAATCGGAGCGAGCATGGCCCACTTGGCCGAAGCCGATCCGATCAGCAGGTTCACCGAAGTGGAGAGCAAAATGACCCCCACCAGCGTGACGCCCCCCGGCAAATCCCAGCTCTTCAGGAGGTCCGCGCCCCGAATCGCCAGCAAGGCACCCAAATTCGACTCACGGAAGGCATAGGTGAACTGGGCCGCAAAGAAGGCCATCACCAGATAATACCCCATCGTGTTCATCGAACGCGCCATGCCTTGGATCACGTCCCGGTGATTCTTGACCGTTCCGGCCACGTAGCCATGAACGACCCCGGGAACCAGGAAGAACAACGCAATCAACGGAACGATGGAGTCCATCAAGGGCGCTCCGTGCGACGTCAGTCCTCCGTCGGCTCCCCGCAAGGGTGATCCGGCCGGCAGACTGACCAGGATCAGCAAGACCGTGAGCAATGCGAAGCTGCCAATGCCCGCCAGGAATCCTCGCTGCTCGGCCGAGCTCATTTGATCCAGTCCGACTCCCGCATTCTGGTCGCCATCGATGGGCAACTGCGCCCGCAGCCGTGGCTCGATCAACCGATCCGTCAGCCACCAGCCGATGCCGACAATCAGAAGGCAGGCGGCACTCATGAAGTACCAATTGCACAACGGATTTACCTGGCGGGTGGGATCGATGAACTGGGCCGCCGACTGCGTAAACCCCTGCAACAACGGGTCCAGCGACGACGGCAGGAATGAGGCACTGAAACCACCGGCCACTCCGGCGAACGCCGCGGCAATGCCCGCCACGGGATGACGCCCGGCCGCCGCAAAAATGATTCCCCCCAGCGGGATCACCAGCACGTATCCCGTGTCGCCCGCCGAGTGACTGATGATCGCGACCAGGATCAACATCGGTGAAAGCAGCTTCCGGGGCGTCAGGCGAAGGAGGTATTTGATCCCGGCCTGGATGAATCCAGTCTGCTCGGCAATTCCCACGCCCAGCATGGCCACCAACACGACACCCAACGGGGGGAACTCCGTGAACGTCCGAACCGTGCGCGCCAGGAAGGCGGTCAGGTTGACCGGCGCCAGCAGGTTTTTCACCGTAATCGGCGACGACTGAACGATGTCGCCCGTGTCGTCACGGACCACGGTCCGCGGATCGATGTCGGTAAACTGGAATCGCGACAACCACGCCGAGGCGAGTGTCGCGGCCAGCAACGCAAAGACGAAAATCAGCGCGGGATCCGGCAGCTTGTTGCCCACCCGTTCCAACAAGTTGAGGGAGCGCTGAAGCCAACTGTTCGGTCGTGGCAACGCGGAAGCGGGGGCGGGCGTCATCGGCGGGAGAGTGACCCGAAGCCGGCCGGCCGCCAACCCGCGGTGTTGGGGTGGGAGAGTATTGTGATCGGGCGCATCTTAAAATTGTTCTTAGAGCCGCGGACCATCGCCTTGCGCAAGCTCCAAAAGCCAAGCTCCAAGCTCCAAAGAAGTTCCAAGTTCCAACGGCCAAGCGCCCAAGATCTCCCCAAACCTTGCTTCCCGGGGCGGTTCGAAGCCGACCCAGGTGTTGGGAGCTTGGCCTTTGGAGCTTTTTTGGAGCTTGGAGCTTGGCTTTTGGAGCTTTCCTTCTGTCTTTGACCTGAACCTACCCCAACCCTAACTTCGTTC